>VBFV01000040.1 GCA_005881335.1 Chloroflexota bacterium | reverse complement strand
TCGGTCGGGCCATCGTCGAGGAGCTGCATGCGGCCGGCGATGAGCTGCTGATCGTCCATCGTGGACAGCTCGAGCCCGTTGACATGCCCGAGGTCGACCACCTGCACTGCGCCCGGGGCGAGCTCGCCGACCACCAACGCGAGCTGGTCGCGTTCGACCCGCAGGCGGTGGTCGACTGCCGCGCCCTGACCAGGGCCGATGCCGAGATCGCCCTGCGCGTCTTGCCCGACGTCGAACGGCGGATCGTGGTCTCGAGCGTCGACGTCTATCGCGCCTTCGGGGCGCTCAACAACGAGCGCGAGACCGACCCTGTGCCGCTGGACGAAGACTCTCCCGTGAGGCCGGATCGGTACCCCTACCGGGGCACGCTCCCTGGCATGGACGACTATGACAAGCTCGACGTCGAGGACATCTATCTGCCCAGGGGCGCGACGGTGATGCGGCTCCCGATGGTGTACGGCGAGCACGACTATCAGCGGCGCGAAGACTTCATCTTGCGGCGGGTGCGCGCGGGCCGGACCCGTATCCCTTTCGGGGCCGGGATGTGGCTCGCCTGTCGCGTTTACGTGCGCGACGTTGCGCGCGCCGTCAGCCTGGCGCTCCAAAGTCCGGTTGCCGGCGTGATGAACATCTGCGAAGACCGCACCTACTCGATGCGGAAGTGGAGCGAGATGATCCTCAACGCTGCAGGCTCGAGCGCAGAGCTGGTGCGTGTTCGCGACGAACTGCTTCCGGAGGACCTCAAGGAGAGCGGCACCATGAGCCAGCACATCGCCGTCACCGCACGAAAGGCGCGAGCGCTGCTCGGCTGGGAGCCGTCAGATCCCGAGGAAACTCTGCGCACCACCGTGCGGTGGCATCTCGAGAATCCGCCGGCCGAAAGCAATCTGGATTTCTCGGAGGACGATCGCGCCTTAGCGTCGGGCTAGAGTTTCCCTCAATGTCCCGGCGTTACCGTCCCTTCGACCCGTTCGACCGCGGCACGGGTGGACCATTCGACGCCCGAAGAGAGATCCGGATACCTCAGGTGCCTCGCCGGTTCTGGGGCGGCGTCGCTCTCTTCGCCCTGGCCGTCCTGGTGTTCGTGCTGGCGAGCCCGATCGTCTCTTTCATCACCGAGCTCCAGTGGTACGACGCCCTTGGACTCCGCGACGTATACACGACGCGGTTGGGACTGGAATGGTCGATCGGGCTGGCCAGTCTCTTGCTTGCGTTCGCGTACCTTGCGGTCAACGTCTTCATCGCCCTGAGGGTGCGCGCGGGTCCCGGACTTCGGGCCGTCGGGATCCGCCGCTCGGTGTTGCGAAGCACCGCGGGGTGGGTCAGCCTCGCCACCGCCGCGGTGATCGCCATCATCCTCGCCGCCGGAGCCTCCTCGCAATGGCAAGCGCTCGCCCTTTTCATGCATTCGTCGCCGACCGGCACGGTGGATCCGGTCCTCGGCCAGGACATCTCCTTTTATCTGCTGACGCTTCCGTTCCTGCACGCGGCCACCAACTGGTCGCTGGGCCTGGACTTCATGGCGGTGCTCCTGATCGGCGCCATCTACTCGTGGCGCGGCGACAGCTTCGACTTTCGGCCCACGCCGCCCGCGCTCGCGCACGTTTCGGTGCTGATAGCGGCGTTTGCGGTGACGCTGTCCGTGTCCGCGTGGCTCGGACGCTACGACCTGCTCTTTGCGCACAACAGCGGCGTGGTCTGGGGCGCCGCCTACACCGACGTGAACGCCCGGCTGCCGCTGTACACGTTGCAGGCCGGCGCGGGGATCGTCCTGGCGGGCGCCGTCCTGGCCAACGCCTGGCTGCGGCGGTTGTGGATCCCTGTCGCCGCGGCCGGGGTGTGGGTCGCACTTTCGATCGTCGGCCAGGCTTACCCCGCCGCCGTCCAGGGCGTCTCGGCGACTCCCAACGCCGGCAGCTACGAGCTGCCGTACATCGCGCGCGAGATCGACTACACGCGCAAGGCCTACGGCCTCTCCGACGTCAAGGGCAACACCAGCTTCACGGGTGACCAGCCGCTCACGCTGCAAGACGTCCAGAACGACCAGGTCACGGTGAACAACCTGCGGCTTTGGGACTACGGGCCACTCAAGGACACGTATCAGCAGCAGCAGGCGCTTCGCACCTACTACACCTTCAACAACATCGACCTCGACCGCTACACCATCAACGGCCAGTACCAGCAGCTCGAGATCAGCGCGCGGGAGTTCGACTTCAACCGCCTGCAGTCTTCAGCCCAGAACTGGGTCAACGAGCGACTCACCTACACGCACGGCTACGGCGTCGCGGCCAGCCCCGTCAACGCGGTGGTCGGCGAAGGCCTGCCCGACTACGTCGTCCACGACCTGCCTCCGGCAGGTTCGATCCCGGTCACCCAACCCGGCATCTACTTCGGAGAGCTGTCCACGCCTAACAGCGGGTATGTGATCGCGCCCTCGAACGCCCAGGAGTTCGATTACGCGAAGGGGAGCCAGGACGTCTTTACGAGCTACGCCGGCAAACATGGCGTGCCGATGAGCGGTGTGAACCGCGCGCTCTGGTCGCTGAAGCTCAGCGACTTCAGCCTCCTCGTCTCGGGTCAGGTCAGCGACAAGAGCCTGATGCTCTACCGCCGCAACATCCGCGACCGGGTACAGGAGCTTGCGCCGTTTCTGTCTTTCGACGCCGACCCGTACATCGTCATCGTCGACGGGCGCCTGGTCTGGATCATGGATGCGTACACCACGGCCACGACCTACCCCTACTCCCAGTCGCAGAGCTTCCAGGGCAACGACATCAACTACATCCGCAACTCGGTCAAAGTGGTGGTCGACGCGTACGAAGGCACGGCCGCCTTCTACGTGATGGATTCCAAAGACCCGCTCATCAAGGCATACCAGGCGACCTTCCCCTCGCTCTTCCGACCCGCCGATGCGATGCCGAAGGGCATCCGCGACCACATCCGAGTCCCCGAGGATCTCTTCAACATCCAGGTCCAGATCTACGCGACGTACCACATGAGCGATCCCAAGGTGTTCTTCACGCGTGAGGACGTCTGGGACGTACCCACGGCGCAGACCTCGCCAAGCAGCGGCTCGCTGGCCCTCCAGCCCTATTACGTCCTGTTCCGGCTTCCGGGGGAACAGACCCCCGAGTTCTTGCTCATCATGCCGTTCACCCCTCACGGCAAGAACAACCTGGTGTCGTGGCTGGCGGCCCGCAGCGACGGAACGAACTACGGCCAGTACGTCTCCTACGTCCTCTCCAAGGACAAGAACATCTTTGGACCGCAGCAGGTCGCCAACCGGATCAACCAGGACACCACCATCTCGCGCGACTTCACCCTTTTGCACAGCACCGGCTCCCAGGTGCAGCAAGGCAACCTGCTCGTGGTGCCCATCGGAAACTCGTTCCTCTACTTCGAGCCGATCTACCTGCGCGCGACGTCGGGGACGGGCATCCCCGAGCTGAAGAAAGTGATCCTCGTCGACCAGAGCAACGTCGTCTACGCCAATACGCTGGCGGAGGCGATCCAACAGCTGGTGGGCGGAGCGCCGCCCCCGCCGACCAACCAGCCGCCCCAGACGATCACGCCGGCCATCGCAGCGCAGATCACCGACCTTGTCACCCAGGCGAACTTGCACTACAAGGCCGCATACGACGCATTGAAACGCGGCGACTTCACGACCTACGCCAACGAGATGGCGGCGGTGGGCGAGATCCTGCAGAAGCTGCAAGCCCTGACAGGTACGTCCCAGACGACAGCCAGCCCTTCGCCGTCGCCGCGCGCTTCGCCCAGCCCCTAGCCGGTACGAAGGGGCACGAACAGCACCGGGAAGAGCGACCGGAAGATGACGTCGGCGCCGCGGCGCACGTAAACGCGAAGATCTTGCGGCTCATGCGGTGAGACGGCCACGGGGATGACCATGCGGCCACCGTCGGCGAGCTGGTCGATGAGCGCCTGAGGGACGCCGCTCGCAGCCGCCGCGACCAGGATCACGTTGTAGGGCGCTTCGGCCGGCCAGCCGAGGCTGCCGTCGCCCACCGCCACCTCGATATTGTCGAAGCCGAGTCGACGCAGCGTTTCGGACGCGTGCTCGGCGAGCGCCGGCTCGCGCTCGATGCTGACGACTTTGCGGCATAACCTGCTCAGCACCGCGGCCGCGTAGCCCGAACCCGTGCCGACCTCGAGGGCGATATCGTCCGGGAGCGGCGATGCGGCCTGGGTCATGAGCGCGACCACGAGCGGCTGTGAGATCGTCTGGCCGCACTCGATTGCCAGCGCGCGGTCTTCGTAAGCGTGGCGCCGCATGCTCGGCGCCAAAAACTCCTCGCGCGGGACCTCGGCCATGGCACGCAGCACGCGTTCGTCGGTCACGCCGTGCGGACGCAGCTGCTCGGCGACCATCCTCTGCGCCGGTGTGCTCATCAATGGAGCCTCAACCCCGAGAGTACAATCAGCACCGTCTCATTGGCGTCGTCCGTCCAGTCTTCGATCCCGCAAAAATGGCGTCGCCCGGTCAGGCAACGATCACGCCTGGTCAGACGTACGGGCCCCGCTCACTCGCGCGTGGAGTTCGCGCACCCGTCCGAGCAGGAGTTCGCGCGCTTCCTCGACTACTACCGGATCCGGTGGGTGTACGAGCCTGTGTCGTTCCCGATCGCCTGGGAGGGCACGCGTGTCGCGGAGATGTTCACACCCGACTTCTACCTGCCCGAGCACGACCTCTACATCGAGCTGACCACGATGAAGCAGTCGCTGGTCACGCCCAAGAACCGCAAGCTGAGGATGCTCCGTGAGCTGTATCCCGAGCTCAACGTGCGGCTGCTGTACCGCAAGGACTACCAGCAGCTGCTTGCCAAAGCCGGCTACGGAGCACTGGAGGTCCAGCACCTCAAGAAGGAAGACGTCGGCGAGATCCTCATCTCGCCGGTGGAGCTTGAAACACGCGTCCGGGCGCTCGGCCGAAAGATCTCGCGCGATTACCGCGGCCAGTCGCTGGTGCTGGTCGGGGTGCTCAAGGGCGTCACGTTCTTCCTCGCCGACCTGGCCCGCCAGGTCAAGGTTCCTTTCGTCATCGACTACCTGGACCTGCGGCGATACGCAGGAGCCCAGCCTCAGGACAGGGTGCGCATCGCGCGAGACGTCGACTATCCGATCGAAGGCCGCCACGTGCTGCTCGTAGAAGACATCATCAACACCGGGTTCACGATCGATTACGTGCTGTCCGAGCTGCGCCGCCGGCAGCCCGCTTCGCTGGAGGTCGTGACCCTGCTGGACCGCCCGCTGCGCCGGCTCGTCAACGTCCCTGTCCGCTATGTCGGCTTCCAGATCCCGAACGACTACGTGGTCGGCTACGGCCTCGACTACCGCGAGCTCTACCGCAACCTGCCCTTCATCTGCACCTTGCCCGCCAGCGTTTTCGACATCCCTTCCCCAGGGGTGCCGGCCGCCTGACTGAAAGCCCAGGCGCGAAGCTGTCGCGCCTCCTCGAATGGATGGCAGGTCGTGAATTCTCCGACCTGCTCAGCGGTTCCCTGTTAAGACAAGTGGAGGCGATCGTCGTGGACGCACACCGCCGGTCGTTCGAAACCGAGGGGAAAAAGTGGTCTCGGCCGGTTGCTTATCGCTGGCTCCGCTACGAGAGCTCCGACCCGGTCGGGCGCCTCGCGGACGGCGTCACGCGGCTGCGCAAGAGGGGCGGCAACTTCGACGCCGGTGCTGTGGACAAAGCCTGCGCCGAGGCGTCAAACAAGGGCTTTTTGAATTGAAGAGCCCGTGTGGAGCTTTTGGGGAAAAGTAATGCCCCAAGAGACCTTCCTGTTTACCCTGAAGTCCCCTATGCGTTTTTCGGTTTCCATCCCGGATTGCTCCGGACCTTCCACCTACTCGACGTTCGGTATCCTCAGGTTTACCGTACTCAGCCGCTTGGGGCGTCGCGAAAGTTAACAGGAGCCTATGGGCAGGTCAACAGCAAAGAAAATCGAATCGCCAGGCAACTCGCGGTGGCTTGACACAGAGCTTTCAGACTCGTTATGGGAGGCCCGCTGAAAAATGCGCGAAGTCGTGATCGTCGAAGCAGTCCGCACCCCGATCGGTCGCCGCAACGGAAAGCTCAAAGACGTGCACCCGGTCGTGCTCGGGTCGCTCGTCCTCAAAGAAGTCGTGCATCGCGCGGGCATCAAGCCCGAGCAGGTCGAGGACGTCGTCTTCGGATGCGTGACCCAGGCCGGCGAGCAGAGCCTGAACATCGGACGCAATGCGTGGCTGACGGCGGGCTTTCCATTCACGACGCCGGCGACCAGTGTCGACCGCCAGTGCGGGTCGAGCCAGCAGGCCATCCACTTCGCCTCCAACCTCATCCAGTCGGGTGTGTGCGATATCACGATCGCCGGCGGTGTCGAGTCGATGACGCGCGTGCCGATGGGCGCGAACGCCGTCTCGCCGGGCACTCCGTTTCCGCCGGAGCTGATGGAGCTGTACGACCTGGTGCCGCAGGGCATCTCGGCCGAGCTGATGGCGCGCAAGTACGGTGTGTCGCGCAAGGCGATGGACGAGTTCAGCGTCGAGAGCCACCAGCGCGCCCACGAGGCGACCGAGAAGGGCTACTTCAAGACGCAGCTGCTGCCGGTCGACATCTCGCTCGACGGCAACGGCCATCACGACTTTTTCGAGCGCGACGAGGGAATCCGCGCCAATGCGAGCTACGAGGCGACCTCCGCGCTGCAGCCGGCATTCAACCCTGAACACTCGATCACCGCCGGCAACTCGAGCCAGATCTCGGACGGCGCGGCGGCGGTGCTTCTGATGTCGCTCGACAAAGCGAAATCGCTGGGCATCAAGCCGCGGGCGCGCATCCGCGCCCAGGCCGTGGTCGGCACCGACCCGGTGCTCATGCTCGAAGGGCCGATCCCCGGGACGGCCGCCGTGCTGAAGCGCGCCGGGCTCGAGCTGAAGAGCATCGACCTGTTCGAGGTCAACGAGGCCTTCGCCTCGGTCGTGCTCGCATGGCAAAAGGAAACCGGCGCCGACCTGCAGAAGACCAACGTCAACGGCGGGGCGATCGCGGTCGGCCATCCGCTGGGCGCGTCGGGCGCGATCCTCATGACCCGGCTGCTGCACGAGCTCGAGCGGCGGGACGGGCGCTACGGCCTCGAAACGATGTGCTGCGGCGGTGGCCTCGGCACCGCGACGCTCATCGACCGCGTAGTCGAGTAGCGCTTAGAGGCCGCGACAGGTTCGGGGAGTCGACGCAGAACCGGAGGAGGCGCCTCTCCCAGCGCCCGGTGCCCTGGACCCCGATTCTCGGCGTGACGAAAACGCGCCGTTTGGGCGCGGCGTCATCGACGACGTAGAGATCGGGTGGGCGCAGCGGCACCCCGTTGAGGGCGCGATCGATCCTGAGGGCACGGGTCACCAGGCCCGGACCGCTGCAGCGTCCGACGCCCGGTCCGGGCTCGAGCGCGCGCACCAGCACCGCCTGCGGGACGCCCGCCTCCCGGGTCACGAAGTTGAGGCACCAGTGCATGCCATAGGTGAAATAGACGTACGCGTGGCCCGGCGGACCGAACATCACCTCGGTGCGTGGAGTCCGGCGTCCACCTTTCGAGTGGGCGGCCAGGTCGTCCGGGCCGAGGTAGGCCTCGACCTCGACGAGCCTGCCCCACATCACCTGCCCGTCGAGCTCGCGAACGAGGACCTTGCCCAACAGGTCGCGCGCCACGACAACCGTGTCTCGTTCGAAGAACGAAGCGTCGAGGACGGTGTTGCCCTCAGTCGCTGGGAGTTTTGACCGGAGTTTCGCCAAGCCTCTTCTTGGCGGCGTGCCGCCGCCGCTTGTCGACGTACAACGCCTTGTCGGCCGACTGGTACATCGCCTGCCAGTCGAGGCCCTGGCGCCAGGCCGTGATGCCGATGCTGAACTCCACGGGCACCGGAAGCTTCGCGGTGCGGTTGAGGTGCTCGAGCGCCTCGCGCACGCGGTTGCCGACCTCACGGGCGTCGCGTTCGTCGGCATCCGGCATCGCAACACCGAATTCGTCGCCTCCGAGCCGTCCGCACGTGTCCGTGGCGCGGACCGCGCGCTGGAGCTCCGCGGCGAGGACGCGGATCGCCTCGTCTCCGACGTGGTGTCCGTACGTGTCGTTGATGTCTTTCAGGTTGTCGAGGTCGATCATCATCAGCGCCAGGCGGCGCTTGTGCCGGTCCGCCGATGCGACGGCGCGGTCGATCGCCCGCTCGAACTCCGGTCGATTGGCAAGGCCCGTGAGATAGTCGGTGCGCGCCTCTTTCGTGTGCTGGCGCGCGCGGTCGAGGGCGACAGCGATCTGGTCCGCCACAGCGGCGACGAACTCCAGGTCGCTCGATTCAAAGGTCCTGGGCAGGCGTGTGGCGACGGTCATCGCGCCGAGGAGCACCCCTTTCGTCCTGAGCTCGGCGCGGATCGCGCTCCACTCCCCCGCGATGCGGTCGACGCGCGACTCGGCGGGACCGGTCGAAACCTCCAGCACCCTCATCAGGCCCGACCGCCCAGAGTCGGAGAACTCGTCCTCCTCGCCCGGCTGCATGCCGATCGTCTTGGCCAGCTTGAGCCGTGCGCCGTCGCGCACCCACACGGCGCCCGCCTGGAGCCCCAGCACCTTGAGCGTCTCGCGCAGGCCGACCTCGGCGATCTCGCTCACGTCGAGCGAGCGGCCGAGCGCGCTGGCGATGTGGTACAGCCCGCGCAGCTCGCTCTGCCTGGCGCTGTACTTGCTTTCCGTCCAGTCGAGGTAGCCGCGGATGAACATGGAGTTCAGGTGCTCGATCACGTCGCCAAGCCGGCTCTGGGCAAGGAGCAGCACCTCGTCCGCGTAGGGGCTTTCGCCCAGCTCGTCGGTGACTCGCGCGACCACCGTCCGGCGGAAGATCGCCAGGCCTTCCATCAGGGACTCCAGCGGCACGCCCTTTTCCGCGTACCGTCGGGCGTACTCCCGGGCCTGCGTGTAGTACTCGGGCCAGGGGAGCTTCGAGTCCGGCCTGAGCGACCGGAAAAGCGCCCTCAGGAAGCTGATCGACATGTTGACCAGCTCGTCGATCGTGCCGTCCTTGTACCCCTTCAGCAGCTCGGGCTCGATCGCCCTCACCGCCTCGGCGACCACGATTCCGCTCTGCGTAGCATCGGTGGAGAGGCGGTCGGCCACCTCGGCCAGAAGGTCACTCGCCCGCTGGGTCATATCGGCGCACTATAGAGTGACGGATGGCAATTCGCGAACCTGCGGGGCGTACTAATCAAATGTGTAAGAGGCGATGATGGCAACTGTTACCAAGGGCTCCATAGAGAAGATAGAAGAGGTGCTGGGAGGTGACGCCCGAGACCTCCTCGAGCACAAGTGCCAGACCGTGCCCAAAGAGCAGCTCCACCTCCCCGGCGGCGACTTCGTCGATCGCGTGTGGAAGGACAGCGACCGGCCGACCCGCGTCCTCCGCAGCATCGAGTCGCTCCTCGACCATGGGCGGCTCGCCGGCACGGGCTATCTCTCGATCCTGCCGGTCGACCAGGGGATCGAGCACACCGCCGGCGCCTCGTTCGCGCCCAACCCCATCTACTTCGATGGAGCCAAGATCGTCGAGCTGGCCGTCGAGGGCGGATGCAACGCCGTCGCCTCGACGTTCGGCGTCCTGGGTTCTGTGGCGCGGAGGTACGCGCACAGGATCCCCTTCATCTGCAAGCTCAACCACAACGAGCTCCTCACTTATCCCAACCATTACGACCAGATCCTGTTCGGGACCGTTAAGGAAGCATGGGAAATGGGCGCGGTCGCGGTCGGGGCCACGATCTATTTCGGCTCGGCGGAATCCGACCGCCAGCTGCAGGAGATCGCCTCTGCCTTTCACGCGGCGCATGAGCTCGGCATGGCCACGGTGCTCTGGTGTTACGTCCGCAACCCGGCCTTCAAGAAAGACGGCGTGAACTACGAGGTCGCGGCCGACCTGACCGGCCAGGCCAACCATCTCGGCGTCACCATCGAGGCCGACATCATCAAGCAGAAGCTGCCCACCACCAACCGCGGTTTTGAGGTCATCGGCTTCGGCGCGACCTCGCCTGCCGTCTACGACAAACTTTCGACCGACCACCCCATCGATCTCTGCCGCTATCAGGTCATCAGCAACTACATGGGGCGAGCCGGTCTGATCAACTCGGGGGGAGAGAGCAAAGGCGCGACAGACCTGAAAGAGGCTGTCCGCACCGCGGTCATCAACAAACGCGCGGGCGGCATGGGTCTGATCAGCGGCCGGAAGTCGTTTCAGCGCCCGATGAAGGAGGGCATCGAATTACTACACGCAATCCAGGACGTGTATCTCAACCCAGCGGTAACCATCGCGTAAAGCTCGCGTTCCTCGGCAGCGGCGCGGCGTTCTCGCTGGACCGCTACAACGGGGCCGTGGTGGTCGATGGCCGCGTGCTCCTGGACGGCGGCGCGCCGCTCCTGCCGCACATGCATCGTCTTGGAGTCGACCCAGGCGACATCGAGGTCGTCTTCGTCACCCATTTTCACGGCGACCACACTCTCGGCCTGCCGCCCTTCGTCCTGCATCGCGTTTTCGTCGACCGGCGTCCGCTCACTTTCGTCGGCCCGTCCGGCGTCGAGCAGTACCTCGAGAAATTGTGGGAGGTCAGCTGGGGACCCGACTGGAACCGGGTCATGCGGCCCCAGTTCAAGGTCCGCTACGTGACCGCGAAGGCATCCGGCACCGTGGCAGGGGTCAAGTACGAGAGCATCAAGCTGGACCACGGGACCATGGGCAGCAACGGATATCGCATCCACGTCAACGGCAAGGTCGTGGCCTACTCCGGCGACACCGAGCCCACGGCGCCGCTGGACAAGCTGGTCCAGGGAGCCGATGCCGCGATCGTCGAGGCGACCGGTCCGGGCGACGTCTTCAGCCACATGAGCTGGGAGGCTGCGACGAAATTGAGGAAGCGTCATCCAGATACGCGCTTCTTCTTCAATCACGTGTACTCGGGCACGGTCACCGGCGCGGTCAAAGACCTGCAGGTGATCGAGGTCTGAAACCGCCCAACAACGCCGCGGCGCTCGCCGGTGCTGTGGCGGGAGGGATTGCGGGAGCTCTGGTGTTCGCGGCGCTGGCGGGTCTCGGCAGCCTGCTCTCGAGCCGCGTCGGCAGTCCGATCCCGGTCATCGTCCTCGCCATCGCCGGCGCGTACGGCGGCTGGCTGCTGGGAGTCATCGTCTTCGGCGCGATTCGCGGCGGCAATGAGGAAACACGAGGCTGAGCCCGGACGTCGCGTCGACGCGACCGCTGCTCGACAAGCTCGGCGTGAAACCTGGCGCGAAGGTAGCGGTCGTTGGCGTCTTCGACGATTCGTTCATGAAGCTGCTGCGATCGCGGACGTCAGACATCGTCCGGGGCAAGCCGCGAACGCCATGTGACATCGTCTTCATCGGAGCTGAGGAGATGCGCGATCTCGAGAAGTTGAAAGAGGCGAAGACCTGGATCGAGCCCAACGGCGCCATCTGGGTGGTTCGCCCCAAGGGCGGCCGCGGCCCGCTGCGCGACACCGACCTCATCCACGCCGGTCTTGCTGCGGGGTTGGTCGACAACAAGATCGCAAGCTTCTCGGAGTCCCATGGCGCGATGCGTTTCGTCTTTCGGCTGCGGGACCGCCCCAAGTGACAATTCGCATTCGGCCCGGCGAGCTGGAGGACGTGCCCCTGATCGCGGAGCTGATCCGCGGCCTCGCTCGCTACGAGAAGCTCGAGCACGAAGTGGTCATGACAGAGGAAAAGCTGACGACTCATCTCTTCGGCGAACGGCGCTACGCGGAGACGTTGATCGCAGATGACGACGGTGAGCCAGTCGGCTTCGCTCTCTTTTTTCACACGTTCTCGACCTTCCTCGCCCAGCCGGGTCTCTATCTCGAGGATCTCTTCGTCGTGCCCGAGCATCGCGGTGGCGGCATCGGTCGCGTGCTGCTCGAGCGTCTGGCGCAGGTGGCGATCGACCGCGGCTGCGGCCGGCTCGAGTGGGCCGTGCTCGACTGGAACCAGGACGCGATCCGGTTCTACGAGCGCCTCGGCGCGAAACCCAACTCCGAGTGGACGGTGTACCGGCTCATTGGGGAGCCACTCCGCGCGCTTGCCGGAGAATAGGGACGCATGGAGATCCTCCATCCCAAGGAGCTGGACACGCATCCCGGCGAAGAGATCGTCGCCTGGGCGCGTGAGCAGCTCGGGATCGCCGGCTCGATTCTCGACAACCCCGGCGGAGGACTGCTCTTCGCGACGCAGACCATCGGCCAGGTCTGCTCCGGGCTGAGCGAACGTGACGCCGCGCGATGGAAGGACGTGATCGATGCGCTCGGCCAGGCCGAGGACGCCGCGGTACGTCGGGAGTTCGACACCGCGCGCCGCCTGCTCGACGACGCCGCCGCGAAACTGCGTTAGATCGAGGCGACCGCCTCGAGCGTCGCTTCGAAACCCCTGGCGCCCTGATGACCGCCGAACGGGCCGACGCCCGGCAGCGTGACGCCGGCCTCCTGGTAGCGGCGGACGGCTGCGCGGACCTGGTCCTCGTCGCCGATCCCCGCCAACTGATCGAGCGTCGCCTCGCTGACCTCGCCGGCCTCGAGCTCCTCTTGGAGCCCGCTCGCGTCCATCATCTTTCGGTAATACGGGAGGTTCGCGTAGCGGCCGACCGTCAGCCGGAACACGTCCTGGCCCGCCTTCCGATCTGAGGTCAGGCACACCGGCACAGCGGCGACGATCTCGAAGCCTTGCATCGTCTTGCCCGCCTTGGCGCGTCCCGCGGCGATCGCCGGAATGATGTGGTCGCGAATGTAGGCCGGCGTGCTCATGTAGAGGACGACGCCGTCCGCCATCTCGCCCGCGAGATCCAACATTCGCGGGTTTAGCGCCGAGATCATGATCGGCAGTTCCGGACGGCGCGGCGCCGAGTAAGACCAGCGCGCCGTGAAGTGGCGGCCTTCGAAGCTGCAGCTCCCATCGCGCAGGCTGTTCCGCACGATGGTCAGGTATTCGCGCATTGCGTCGACAGGCTTCTCGATGGTCATGCCCCACATGCCCTCGACCGTCACCTTGTGGCTGATGCCGATGCCGAGGATGAACCGGCCACCGGACAGCTCGTCGAGCGTCGCGGCCATGTGCGCCATCGCGGTCGGATGCCTCGTATAGATCGGAAGCACTCCGGTCCCCAGAGTGATGCGTTGGGTCGCGTGCGCGTAGGCGGCGAGCACGAGCGACGCATCGCGCGCGTCGGGCATCTGCGTCGTCCATACCGACCTGAAGCCCATGCGCTCTGCCATCTCGGCCCGCAGCACCGACTCATGGAGGGTTCTGACGGCGGGGTTGAAGACGGCGACGTGAGCCATTGCTAGACAATTTAGTCGGTGAGTCTGGCCCAGGCATTGTTCATGGGCCTGCTGCAGGGCGCCAGCGAGCTCTTTCCCGTCTCATCGCTGGGCCACGCGGTGCTCGTGCCGAGCCTCCTGCATTGGAGCTTCAAGCAGTCGGACCCTTCATTCCTCCCATTTCTTGTCCTCCTTCACCTGGGGACTGCGACCGCCCTGCTCGTGCTCTATCGCGGCCAGTGGGTCGCGATCATCAGCGGATTCTTCACCGCCGCCATCCGCGGCCAGATGAAAACCGACTCCGAACGTCTCGCCATGCTGCTGCTCGTCGGGACCATCCCCGCAGCCGTGCTCGGCGTTTTCCTCGAGAGCAGGATCAAGTCGCTGTTCGCGAGCCCGTACGTGGCCGCCGGATTTCTGGTCGTCAACGGCTTGCTGATGCTCGGCTTCGAGGTGGTGCGGCGCCGTCACGAGAAGGGTGGATCGCGGGTCGAGCAGGAATCGCAATTCGCCAACGCCGAACGCATCAGCTTTCGTGCCGCCGCGCTCGTGGGGGCCTGCCAGGCGCTCGCGTTCCTGCCGGGCATCTCACGCTCGGGCGTCACGATCGGTGGCGGATTGCTGGCCGGGCTGCGCCACCAGGAGGCGGCCCGCTTTTCGTTCTTGCTGGCGACACCGGTGATCCTTGGCGCCGGCCTGGTTGAACTGCCCGAGCTCTTCAAGAGTGGCGTTCCCGTCCTCGAGTACGTCGCCGCCGCGGTCCTGTCCGGAATCGCGGCCTACGCGAGCGCGCGCTTCCTCCTGCGGTACTTCCGGTCCGGTCGCCTCGACCCCTACGGCTGGTACTGCATCGGCGCTGGGCTGGCCGGCCTCGCTTTGCTACATTTCGGCTTGTGGTGAGGTCGACATCGCTAGCGGTTGGCCTGGGGGTGCTGGGGATCGTGTTCATCGTCATCGCCGCTCTCTATGCAGTCGGCGTTCTGCAGATCCTCACGTCGACGACGTCGGGACCGCACTACAAGCACGCGGTGCTGTTTGCGGTCCTCGCGGTGGCCAGCTTCGTGGCGGCCAGCTTCGCCCGGTCGAGAACCGCTTAGGTTTTCGCCGGCACCCTTTCCGGGACCTGGCGGCCGGTGAGGTCGCGCTCACCGACCCTGATGTCCTCGTGATAAACCGCATCCGCGTTGACCTTCCACGGGTCGAGCAGCCCCCCGGTCGCGATCTTTCGCGCGACCAGTAGCGCCGTCATCATCGAGTGGTCCTGGTTGTTGTACTTGTGCATGCCGTTGCGGCCGGCCAGGTGAAGGTTCGGCAGCGAGCTCATCAGATAGTCGCGCACGATCCCGACGTTGGCCTGGTAGCTGTCGTCGTAAACGGGGTATGCCTTCGGCTGGCGCACGACGACGCCGTCGAACACCTGGCTCGGTGAGCAGATGCCCAGGTGAGCGAGCTCCGTCGTCGCGAGCGCGACGAGATCCCCATCGAGCATGTTCCACAACCCATCGCCCTCGAAGCAGAAGTACTCGAGCCCGAGGCACGTCGTGCCCGCGTCGGGCACCATGTCCGGGCTCCAGTTCTTGAAGTTCTGGATTCGCCCGACGCGGACGGCCGGGTCGTGGATGTAGATCCAATTGTCAGGGAAGACGTCGGCACGATCGATCATCAGCGCGATGCTGATGAAGTCGCGATAGCCAAGGCTGTCCGCTGCCTGGCGCACTCTTTCGGGCGCGGGCGGGTCGAGCTTCGCGACCAGCTCGCGCATCGGGATGCTGGAGATGAAGTCAGTGCCCTCATGTGTCTCGGTGCGTCCGTCGGCGGTGGTTGTCACGACTGACCTGACCAGGCCGCCCTTGTGGTCGATCCGAGTGACAGACCGACCCAGGAGCACCGGATGGTGTTTCTGCTCGCTGATCTCGGCCACGCGCTCCCACATCTGGCCGGGACCGAGCCGTGGGTAGCGGAACCTGTCGATCAGCGTGGTGACGATCTCGCCGCGCCGGCCGGCCTTGCGGCCTGGCAACAGCGCGCTGCGCAGGACGACCCACAGGTCGAGGCTTTTGATCCGCTGCGCCGCCCAGTCGGCGGACAGCTCCTTGGTGCTGATGCCCCATACCTTTTCCGTGTAGGTCTTGAAGAAGATGCTGAACAGGCGCCAGCCGAACTGGTTGCGGACCCAATCCTCGAGGGTCTTCGGATTCTTGACCGGCTGCAGGCGTGCCCGCGCGTAGCTGGCCAGGCACAGGACGGCCTCGATCGGACCGAGGTTCCAGAGCGCATTGACGGCCTTGATCGGGTACGCGAAGAACCGGCCGCGGTAGTAGATGCGCGAAAGGCGGCCGCGAGTCAGCATCTCCGGGCCGAGGATCTCCGTCCACAGGTGCTCGACCTCTTCGTTCTTGGAGAAGAACCGGTGACCGCCGATGTCGAACCGGTAGCCCTTGTACTCGACGGTGCGGGCCAACCCGCCCACCTGCTTCGCGTCCTTCTCGACCACCGTGACCGGCACGTCGCGCTTGAGCAGCTCGTACGCGGCGGTCAGGCCTGCGGGCCCCGCGCCCATGATGACGACGTGCTTCCGTTCGCCATTGGCGATCAAGGTGGCCACAGGGTATCAACGGGACTAACTAGTTCAGCGGTCCTTTACTGCGAACTTCGTCCACCTTCACCAGGGCGTCGCGGAGGCCTTTGATCCAGTCCGCCTGGTGCATCCCGACCAGGCGCACGCACCACGCCAGGGCCTCGCTCCGGCTGCGTGCCACGCCACCCGCGACGAGGGTGTCGAGGATCGACCGCTCGCTCATTCGCAACCGGGTCATGACCGGGAGGCTGAGCGTGGTGAAGATCTTCTCCTCGTCGCCGCACCTCGCCCCCCACGCCACCTTGCGCTCGAACTGGCGCTCGGCCTCGCGGGCGATCCGGATCCGTTCGTCCCGGGTCTCCTCGCGGAAACGCTGGATCCGGGCGGCTCGGGCCGCCGCCCGACCGTCCCCGGACGTGCCGCCGGCGAGCTCGACGTCGGGCAGGGTGCCGAGGACGAGGATCTCCTCTCCGTCCGCCGCCACGTCCGGGGGCCCGACGAACCAACCTTTGGGAACCCGGGATGCGAACCATGCGCGGACGTCCTCGGGCATTGCGATTACAAGATTACGACCCGAGGACCCGCCATGTCCCGAACTTAGGCCGCGGCCTGCTGCGGCCTCGAACCGACGAACTTGAACTCGTCGACGACGATTTCCGTACGGAACCGCTTGACCCCCGCCGTGTCCTCCCAGGAACTCGTGCGAAGGCGTCCTTCCGCGTAGACCGCCCTGCCCTTCTTTAAATACTGTCCCGCGAACTCGGCCAGCTTGCCGAAAGCGACCAGGCGGTGGTACTCGGTCTCCTCCCTGGCCTTCCCTTCCTCGTCCTTCCCGAGATACGTGTGGGTCGCCAGCCTGATGTTGGCGACGTACATGCCTTTC
>VBFV01000026.1 GCA_005881335.1 Chloroflexota bacterium | reverse complement strand
CCTTCTCTCTCGCGCCTGCTCCAACGACAGACGGAGGAGCTCGGAGCCTTCTTCCTGGGCAAAAAAGGCGCCGGAGATGCGTGCCTGGTCCTTCGAGCGCCGGATGCAGTTCGCGCAATCCGGTTCCGCATCGACGGCCGCGTAGGAGCCCTCGCCGAGCGTCTGGCCGCACAGGGTCGCGACGGGGCCCGAGCGGGGGACCCGGGGGGTGAGATGGATGCGTCCGCCGGATTTGCGGCGGACGGACCCGAGCTTGATCTTGTGCACCCGTAAATGATGGGGGTGCGGCGAGATCTCTTGTCTACCTGCTCTTTTTGGCCTGCGCGTTCGAGATGCGCGCCGCTCGAGCCTTGCTCATGCCCTTCTTCTTGAGGGCTTCGTAGGTCTTCGGCCGCTTGATCGAAGGGCCGGGTTTCCTGCCTGGCATCTCCGCCTCTATAACGTTCGGCCGGCCGCCAAAACCCGGCTGGAGGGGGCCGGGTAGACCCGGATGCGTGGACGCTTATGTAGCACAGCCGTGAGCCTCCTGATCCTGCCCCCCGCCCGAACAAGCCTTCGTCGCTCAGCGATTCAGCTGGCGGAGGAGCTGCACTTCGACCCGCGGGCCGCCCGGCGGGCGGTCGCCGCTTGGGAGCGAGATGCCAACCGAGCGCCGTCGCGAGGACTCCTGGTTCGCAGCGACCTGCCTGGGGTCAACGCCGCCGACGTCCGGCGGGCGCTGTCGGGCCTGCCATCACCCGGTGACTACCGGGTGGTGATCAAGCCGCTCCGGTACCGGACCCGGCCCCACCTTGCGGGCCTGTGCGAATTCGACGTAGGACGGATCATCGTCAGCGTTCCCGAGCCCTTCCGGCCGTTTGCCGAGCTCGTTTACGTCAACGCCAGGCGCAAGCCCGGCGCGGTGATGAAGTTCGCCTGGCTGTCCGAGAAGGCCCGGTTTCGGACCCGGCGCGATGTGCTGCGGTTCGTGTACCTCCACGAATGGCTGCACTGGTATCTGCGCGAGATGCAGGGCCGGCGGTCGGGCGCGGAGACCGCGTGCGACAGGTTTGCGCTGCGCAACTTCCGCCGCCGGCAGGTGACCGTCGACGACGCCCTCGAGGCGCTCGAGGGAACCCGGATGCAGCTGCTGCCGGCGGCGTTCCGGATGGCGGCGTAGCTGCTCGCTTCCCGACCGCCATTTGGGCGACCGGTCTAGCTGATCCGGCTCGTTTCTCTCGGGTTTGGCAGCGGCGTCAGGTTCGCCTCGACCTGCTCGCGCAGGTATTCGAACGCCGGCGGCAGCGAGAGCCTTTCGCCCAGGTGCTCCTTCGGCTCGTCTGATGCGAATCCCGGGCCGACGGTCGCGATCTCGAACAGCACCCCGCTCGGTTCCCTGAAGTAGATCGAGCGGAAATAGAAGCGGTCGATCACTGGCGTTGGGTCGCCGCCCCCTTCGATGACGCGGTCGCGCCAGGCGACGTGGTCCTCCAAGGTCGAAGACCAGGCCACGTGATGCACGGTGCCCGACCCACCGAGGCCGCGGGCGTCGGGTGCGGCGTCATAGGCGTAGAACGAGCCGCGCGAATCGCCGCGCGACTCGTAATCGTCCTGGCCCGTGCCCTCGAAGCCGAGCGTTTCGGTCAGGAACTGGTGGCTGGCGCCGCGGCGGCGCTCAAAGGCACGCACGCCGGCGAATCCCTGGAGTGCGAACTTCTCGGGAATCTCGGGATGGCGCGCCACGAGCGGCGCATCCTCGGTCGGCGCGGCGATGAGCTCGAAACCGAGGCCCTCCGGGTCGTCGAAGCGAAGGCGGTCACCCTCGACCGCGCCCTCGAGCCCCGCCGCGGTCAGGCGCAGCGCCCAGAACTCGAGCGCCTCATTGGAGCCCACGCGAA
The DNA here is from genome assembly GCA_005881335.1 of Chloroflexota bacterium. Taxonomy (GTDB): domain Bacteria; phylum Chloroflexota; class Dormibacteria; order Dormibacterales; family Dormibacteraceae; genus 40CM-4-65-16. Next base: position 2,836 of record VBFV01000026.1, on the reverse strand, counting down.
AACCGATGCGGTGGATCATCCCCGCGCCCGCGCGGCCCCGAGCCAGGCCTGGATACTCGAAGAAGGTGAGGTCGGCGCCGGGGCTTCCTTCCTCGTCGGCGTAGAAGAGGTGGTAGACGGCGGGGTTGTCCTGGTTGACCGTTTTCTTGACCAGGCGCATGCCCATGACGCCGGTATAGAAGAGCAAGTTCTTCGTGGCGTCGGCCGTGATCGCGCTTATGTGGTGGATGCCGTTCAGTGGTTTCATGTCTCTCCAGTTTCCTACCCGGCCGGGACCGGGATAATTCCGGCTCGTGTCTGTTCGAGTGGTGGGGTTCGACGGCGACGACACGCTCTGGCACAGCGAGACGCGGTTCCACGTCACGCAAGGCGAGTTCCGCGACCTGCTGAAGCGTCACGTTCCTGACGCCGACGTCGACCGGCGGCTGGCCGAGATGGAGATGAAGAACCTCAGCATCTACGGCTATGGAGTCAAATCGTTCACCCTCTCCATGCTCGAGACCGCGATCGAGCTCACCGAAGGACGCATCCCGACGAGCGACCTCGAGGTGATCCTCGGTTGGGGCAAGGGGATGCTGATGGAGCCGACCGAGCTGCTCGACGGGGTCGAAGAGACACTGCGCCTCCTGAGCGGGCGCTATGACCTGCTGCTGATCACCAAGGGCGATCTCTTCGACCAGGAGGGCAAGCTCGCACGGTCAGGCCTGGGCGACCTCTTCCTCGGCGTCGAGATCCTGAGCGAGAAGAACACGGACTCCTACCGCGGAGTGTTCACGCGGCGCGCGATCAAGCCCGAGGATTTCGTGATGGTAGGCAACTCGCTGCGTTCGGACGTGGTGCCGGTGGTCAGCCTCGGCGCTCACGCCGTCCACATCCCGTACGAGGTGACCTGGCACCACGAACATGTCCCGGAGGAAGAGTTGCCGAACGAGGGGTGGCAACGCATCTCGAGCATCCGCGAGCTGCCCGCAATCCTCGACGAGCTCTAAGCCGCCCCTTCGCGAGCCTGGCCGCCGCCGGTCATCAACAACCCGAGTCTCTCCTCCGGCGCGTCCGGCGGCTCGATGCTGACGATCCGGCCTTCGTACATGACCGCGATCCGGTCGGACAGCGAGCGGACCTCGTCGAGCTCGGCCGAGACCAGCAGCACCGCGGTCCCCTCGTCGCGCTCCTGGACGATGCGCCGGTGGATGAACTCGATCGCCCCGATGTCGACGCCGCGGGTCGGCTGCGCCGCAAGGAGAACTTTCGGCTTGCTGCCCATCTCGCGCGCGACGATGACCTTCTGCTGGTTGCCGCCGGAGAGGTTGCGTGCGGCCACGTCGATGCTCGGCGTCCGGATGTCGAACTCCTTTACCAGACGCCGGGCCCATTCGCGGATCGCGACCAGCCTCAACACGAACTCGTGCCAGGAGAAAGTAGGTGAGCGCTCGCGACCCAGGATGGAGTTCTCGGCGATCGAGAAGCTCAGCACCAGACCGGTGCCGCGCCTGTCCTCGGGAATGAAGGCGACGCCGGCGTCGCGCTCCGTCCGCGCGTCGTACGTGGTGATGTCGCGGCTGCCCAGCAGGACGCGCCCGCCAGTCACGGGACGCGTGCCCGCGAGGACCTCCATCATCTCGCTCTGGCCGTTGCCCTCGATCCCGGCGATGCCGAGGATCTCTCCCTGACGCAGCTCGAAGGACACGCCCTTGAGAGCGGGAACGCCCCGGTCCGTGCTGGCGCTGATGTTTTCGACCTGCATGACGACCGCTCCCGGCTTGGCGGGCTTCTTGTCCACGCGCAGCAGCACCTCGCGGCCGACCATGAGAGTGGCGATCTCCTCTTCGTTGGTCTGCCTCGTGGTCAGGTGGCCGACCACCTTGCCGCGGCGCATCACTGTGATGCGGTCGGAGATCTCGAGGACCTCTTTCAGCTTATGGCTGATGAAGACGATCGTCTTGCCCGACTTGACAAGGTCGCGCAGCACGACGAACAGCTCTTTGGTCTCCTGGGGGGTCAGCACCCCGGTCGGTTCGTCGAGGATGAGGATGTTGGCTCCGCGGTAAAGCACCTTCACGATCTCGGCTCGCTGCTGCAGGCCGACGGGAAGGTCCCCCATCCGCGCGTCGGGATTCAAGGCGAGCCCATAGCGTTTGGTCAGCTCGTTGATCGCCGCCCGTGCCCGCGCGTGGTCATAGAAGTCCGGCCCGGTCGCCGGCTCGCGACCCAGCATGATGTTCTCTCCGACTGAGAAGACCGGGATCAGCATGAAGTGCTGATGCACCATGCCGATACCCAGAGCGATGGCGTCGCGAGGACCGCCGATGTGCACGTGTTTGCCGTTGATGTGGATCTCACCCGAGTCCGGCGGGATCAGGCCGTAGAGGATGTTCATCAAGGTCGACTTGCCTGCGCCGTTCTCGCCTACCAGGGCGTGGATCTCACCCTGACGGACGCTGAAGTCCACTTGGTTGTTGGCGAGCACGCCGGGGAACTGCTTGGTGATGCCGCGCATGTCGACCGCGAGCTGTTGGTCGTTCATTCGGACCCTGGCACGTAAGGAAGTCCGTCGGCGGCGGGCGGCGTGCTGCGGCCGACCAGACCTGCGAGCACGACCAGGGTGAGGATGTACGGCAGCATGCTCAGGAGGTACGGCGAGACGTGGATGACCGAGTTGTTGTCGTAGATGGCCTGCCCTAGTCCGAAGATGAGGCACGCGATGAAGGCGCCGAGTGGCGTCCACTTGCCGAAGATCATCGCCGCCAGCGCGATGTAACCGCGGCCGTCGGTCATGTTGGGGACGAAGGTGTTCGAGACGCCGATGGCGAGGAAGGCCCCGGCAAGACCTGAGAGC
>VBFV01000025.1 GCA_005881335.1 Chloroflexota bacterium | reverse complement strand
CCGCGGGCTCGATCGAGGGGACCACGCAAACCAACCGGGCCTCCGATATCAACCCCGGCGACATCGAGTCGGTGGAGATTCTGAAGGGTGCGGCCGCCGCGGCCATCTACGGCTCGCGCGCCGGCCAGGGGGTGGTGCTCATCACGACCAAGCACGGCACCGCCGGCCCGACCCGCTACACGTTCCGTAGCTCGATCTCGGCCGACGACATCACCCGCACCTATCCGCTGCAGCGCTCGTGGGCCCAGGGGTCTCTCGGATTCGTGCCGAGCGATCCCGCGCTCGGCGCAGTGGGCTGCGACCGCTCGGCCGGCGTGACCAACTTCTTCTGCCGGACCAGCTGGGGCCCCGCGATTCCGGCGGGCACGGCAACGTACGACCACGCGAACGAGGCCTATGTCACCGGCTACCAGTCGGAGAACGCGCTGACCGTCTCGGGCGGCAACGACCGGACGACGTTCTACCTCTCTGGTTCTTACTTGCGCGATCGGGGGATCTTCGCCGGCCCGAACAACCTCAATGTGCGGTCGACGGTGCGGTTCAACGGATCGCACCGCTTGAGCGACAACCTCAAGCTGGGCGCCAACATCTCGTACGTCGACGCGCGCGGCAACTACCTGCAGCGCGGCAACAACGCCAACGGACTGCAGCTCGGCCTGCTGCGGTCGCCACCGGACTGGAACAATCTCCCCTACCTCGCGGCCAACGGGCAGCACCAGACGTTCCGCTTCCAGAACCCGCTGCCCCAGGACCAGAGCGCCGACCGGGGCTGGGACAACCCCTTCTTCGTGCTCTACGTGCCCCAGAACACGTCCCAGGTCGGCCGCGTCTTCGGCAACGTGACCGCCGAATTCTTGCCCGCCGCCTGGGTCAAAGTGAACTACACCCTCGGCGCGGATTACTCGAACGACGAGCGGCTTGAGGGCGCTCCCCAATCGTCCACGCCACCGCAGGTTGGCGGGCGCGTGACGGAGGGCAAGCTGATCAACTATCAGATCGACCACAATCTGACCGCCACGGCCTCCTACACGCTCTCCCCGCGGTTCGGCGGCACCGTGACGCTCGGCCAGAACCTGAACACCCGCAACGTCCGCCAGCTCGCCAACGTGGGCCGCACGCTCATCGCCCCGCTGCCCTACAAGCTCAGCAACACCGTCTCGCGTGACGTCCCGATCGACGCCGAGACCGTGATCCACGGCGCGTCCTACTTCGGGCAGGCGACGTTCGATGCCTATGGCCAGGTATTCCTGACGGGCGCGGTGCGCAACGACGGCTCGTCGACGTTCGACCAGAACCACCTGCGGAGCTGGTTCCCCAAGGCCAGTGTAGCATGGGAGTTCACGAAGGCCTTGGGCGAGCGGCCAATCCTGAGCTTCGGCAAGCTGCGCGCTTCCTACGGCGAGGCCGGCCAGGAACCCGATCCGTACCTGACCTCCACGATCTACTCGGGCTCCACCGTGATCGGTGGCTATACCCAGGGCATGGGGGCGAACCCCACGCTGGCGGGCTTCGGCGGCCTCGCCTCGAGCATCGTCAAGGGAGCGAACACGCTCCGGCCCGAGCGGACCAAGGAGTTCGAGACGGGGTTCGACCTCGGCCTGTTCCATGAAAAGTCGGACCTGAGCTTCACGTTTTACCGTGCTATCACGTCCGACGTCATTCTGCTCACGCCGCTGGCCCCGTCATCGGGCTACGAGCGGGAGGCGAAGAACTCCGCGACGTTCCGTAACCGGGGCTTCGAGGTCTCCCTCAACGCCCGGCCGATCCAGCACGCCAATGTCGGGTGGGACGTGGGCCTGCAATGGGCCAGCAACCGCAGCCTGGTGCAGAGCCTGGGAGGTCCGACGTTCGTCTACTTGGATCCCAACAACAACTCGCCCCGAGCCGCGGTGATCCAGGGTCAGGAAGTGGGAGTGTTCTACGACGTCGGCCTCGCGCGCTGCGGCATCAGTCCCGCCGGGCTCAACGCGGTGGTGGCGGGCTACGATCTCGACATCCGCGCCGCGCAGGACGCGACCCACCCCTGCGGTGGCGCTCCCCAAGGCGCTTACTTCATCGCCGCGACGGGCGAGCCCGTCGTGGACAACACGCAGCGCGTGATCGGCAACCCGAATCCCCGCTGGACCGGAAGCGTCCGCAGCGCCATCCGGTTCCACAAGCTGCAGCTGTCGGGCCTGCTGGACATCAAGCACGGTGGCCAGATCTACAACGGCACCAAAGCCGCGCTGTACTCCTACGGCACGCACAAAGACACCGAAGTGCGGGCGGATTGCTCGAACGGTGTCACCTGCAGCGGCAACCTGCACGTGATCGGTCACCCCGATTCCCCGCTCCAGGGCCCCGTGGTCGGTCCCGGTGCCGACAAGCCGATTCCAATCGGTCAGAACTGGTACGAGGGCGCCGCGATCGGCACGGGGATCGGCGGCCTGTTCGGCGGCACGCCGGAGCAGTTCATCGAGGACGGCGGGTACGTTAAGCTCCGTGAGATCACCCTGGGGTACACGTTCGACGACCCGTGGGTGCAGCGCAGCCTGGGGTTCAACTCGATCGAAGTGCGCGTGGCCGGCCGGAATCTCCACACCTGGACCAAGTACACCGGGTACGATCCCGAGACCAATCTGGGTGGATCGGTCCAGAGCAGCCGCGGCCTGGACTATTTCAACATGCCGCAGACGCGCTCCTTCGTCTTCTCCCTGACCCTGACCCACTGACGCCAAGGAGTCGTGACCCTATGCGCAAACTTGTGAGACTCGGGCTAGCGACGGCGCTGGCGCTGTCCGGGGCGGGCGGCTGCAGCAACTTCCTGTCCACCGACAAGGTGAAGCTCGATCCCAACAACCCCAGCACGGCCACGGCCGACCAGCTCTTCGTGGCGGTGCAGGCCGGTCAGTTCGCCCAGCAGGAGGGGATCATTCCCCTCATCGGCTGCATGTGGATCCAGCAATGCACCGGTACCAGCAACTTCCTGCAAACGCTGGAGCAGTACAACATCGCGAGCGAAGACACCCCCAGCCCGGCGTTTTCCTCGATTTACGAAGGCGGCGGCCTGGTGGACATCAAGCAGATCGAGGCCGCCGAGCTCGCGGCGGGTGACAAGCAGTACTTGGGCATCGCACAGGTCTGGGAGGTGCTCGATATGGCGGTCGCCGCGGACATCTACGGGGACGTCCCGTATCGGGAGGCCGCCGGCAGCGCCACCACGCCGCACCTCGATCCGCAGGCCCAGGTCTACGGCGACCTGCAGGCCCTGCTCACTCAGGCGATCACCAATTTGGGCGGAGCGGGCCCGGGCCCCGGCTCCCTGGATCTGGTGTATGGCGGGAACGCGGCCAAGTGGATCGCGGCGGCGAACACGCTCAAGGCGCGCCTCTACATGCACACGGCGGAGCTGCCCAATAATCAGATTGATGCCGCCGCGCTCACCAACGCGGTCACGTACGCGCTCCTGGGGATCAGCGATCCGGCGAACGATTTCAAGTCCCGTCACACCTCGCAGCCGGGCGAGGACAACCTGTGGTATCAGTTCAACTTCCGTTCCGGGTTTGGCCAGTATGTGGTGGCCGGCCGCGCGCTCGCGGATATCATGGTGGCCCGCAACGACCCGCGGCTCCCCGAGTACTTCGGAGCCTCAACCCCCGGACCGTTCGGCGGGCAGGATCCCGCCGGCGGCCGCTCGCCGGGCGGCGTGTCCTCGCTGACCGGGACGCGGAACGTCCCGACCTTCTCCCAGCCGATCGTGACCTACATCGAGAACGAGCTGATTCTGGCCGAGGCCTACTTTCGGTTGGGGCAAACCGCCAACGCGCAGACGCGCTTCGACAACGCGCGGGCGTCGGTTCCCGGCCTGGCGGCCAAGCCGATCGCGTCCATCGCCGACATCATGGAGGAGAAGTACGTCGCGCTGTATCAAAACATCGAGGTGTGGAACGATTACAAGCGGTCGTGCTATCCCGCGATTACCGCGGTCCCGACGTCCACCTTCGCGAACCAGGTGCCCGGTCGGCTGTACTACGGGACCACCGAGCAGAACGTGAACCCCAACGTGCCGGCCCGCAATGTCCAGAACCAGGTCGGCGGCAATGTCGTCACGCCGCCGCCGGCCAATCCGGGGTTCAGAAACCCGAACGATCCCAACCCCTGCCCATGAGGAGGCTGCCTTCATTGGTGGCCGTCGCTGCGCTCGCCGGCTGCTATGTCTACCGACCGCTCGACACCGTCGAGCCGCAAGTCGGGACGCGGGTGTCGGCGGACCTGACCGACGGAGGCTCGGACACGCTGGCCCGCTATGTGGGGCCCGGTGTCACGAGCCTGCGCGGCGGCGTCGTCAGCACCGAAGGCGCCGCCGTGACGCTCGCCGTCACGTCGGTCATGGATCGCTCGGGGCAGCAGCAATTCTGGAGGGGGGAGCCGGTCCGGGTACCGCGCGCGGCGGTCCGGGATTTTGAGCAGCGGCGCCTCTCCCTGGGGCGGAGCGTCCTGCTTGGCGCCGCGCTGCTGGGCAGCTCGGTGGTGGCCTGGGAGGCGTTTCAGGGAGGCATCCACGGAGGCCGGTTGATGCCGGGGGGCGTCGGGGGGGGCGCGAGATAGATCGTGGGGCGCGCGACGCTGGCGCGCCGCCACGCGGGTCCCTAGCTTGGCCTCCCATGACCGACTGGCTGCAGACCCGGCTCGGCATCAGTCCCGAGCTGCAGTTGCGGCTGCTCGCCACCCTGGCGACGCTGTTTGTGCTCTGGTTGGCGCGCCGCATCGCCCTGGCGCTGGTGTACCGCCGGGTGCGGGACGCGTGGGGCCGCTACCGCTGGCGCAAGGGTC
>VBFV01000024.1 GCA_005881335.1 Chloroflexota bacterium | reverse complement strand
GCCGAGGTCCGCGTCAGGTCGCGCGTCTGGCCGTCTGGCTCGGCCATCTCGAGGAACACGGAGCGACCCGCCTGGCGCAAATACGTATCCGCGTACGTCACGTAAAGCCTTCCCCGCGCTCGGGTCATCGCGACGAAGGCGAGCCGCGCCTCCTCGGCGAGGTGGCCATCGGGATCGGACGGCCACGACGGCATGAACCCGACCTTGAAGCGCTCCAGCCAGTCGCGGTCCTCCGCGTCGAGCAGCGGATGTGGCCTTGCCTCCAACGGGAAGAGGCCATGAGCGAAACCGGCGCAGAAGACGACCTCGAACTCGAGTCCCTTGGCCTGGTGCACGGTCATGACCTGCACCGCGTCGCGGTTCCCGGATGCCGCCTCGGTGTCGTCCGCCGCCGCGGCCAGCAGGCTTTCGAGCGAGCCGGTGATGTCGGAGAGCAATGGCTTGGCACCGTGCAGGCGCTCGTGCACCACCTCGATCGACTCCAGACCTTCGATCGCCGCGCGGAGGTCAGCGATGGCTTCGGTCCTCCGGTCGACCGGCACATCGAGGTCCAGCAGCCGGCGCATCGCTCCGTCCTCGATCAGGACCGAATAGGCGAGGCTCGCGAGGGGAAGCGTCGCGGCGCGCTTGAGGAGATGCTCACGCGTGACCATCGCCGCGTGGAGGTTTTGCAGCTCGGCTTCGGTCAAGTACGGAAGGTAGTCGGGCTGCGAAGGCTCCTCCGAGGGAGGCTCGCCGCCCCATGGCAGTGGATAACGCTGCGGATCGCGCGCGGCAAGCACGTACATCAGCCGCCGCACGACGCGAAGCAGCGGGCGCGCACGCTCGTACGCATGGGCGCGAAGCCGGCTGACGGTTCGGGCCCCGACGCCACCCAGGCTCGAGGCGAGCGCGCTCTCGAACGCGTCTGAGCTGTCCGGGTTGCGGAGCGACTCGAGATAGCCGATCAGGAACCGAACCACCTCGTTGCGCGAGGTCGCCGCCCAACCGCGCACCTCATAAGGAAGATCGAGCGCCCGCAGCGCTTCTTCGAACGGCGCGCCGAGTGCGGTGGTGCTGCGCAGAACGATCGCGAAGTCGCGTAGGCGCATATCCGGCCACTCGGCCTGGAGACGCTTGATCTCACGCGCGCAGAAAAAAGCCTCGTCGACCGGGTCGGCCTCGCGCGCCACCACCACCGCCGGCGTGCGATGCGGCGCCTCGGACCGCAGCATCCGAGGCGAGCGCCCGGGCTGGGTGGCCGAGAGCAGGCGCTCACCCGCATCGAGCGCTTCCTGCGAGCAGCGGCGACACTCGTCGAGCTGGCTGGTCGCGGCGCGATACGTGTTGGCGAAATCGTGGCTGAGCAGGCGTGGCACAGTGCCGCGGAACCCGTAGATCGACTGGTCCGGGTCGCCAACCACGACCAGCCGCGGAGCCGACTCGGGCGGGGCGATGAGGCGCAGCAGCTCGAACTGCGCGGGGTCGACGTCCTGGAACTCGTCGACGAGGATCAGCTGAAACTTTGCGCGCATCCCGTCGCGAAGCGCTGGACGCGACTGCAGCAGCTCGATCGTGCCCGAGATGAGGTCGCGAAAGTCGACCAACCGCGCCTCCTGCATGCGGTGCTGATACGCCTGGTAGACGGCGGCCAACACCTGCAGACGCTCACTCGCGCTCGCCTCGACTGCGAGCTGCAGCGCCGCCGGATGGACGAGGTTCTGCTTCATCAGCGCGACGAACGCGAGAAGATCGTGGGCGAAGGCTTCGGACCGACGTACCCCGTCCAACGGCCCGAGCACGCCGGCGTCCATGTCGGTCAGGAGCTTGCGCATCACGATCCACTCCTGGAACCCGTTCACGAGGAGTCGCTCGCGGTCAGGTGCGTGGTCACGAAGCACGCGGGCGCAGAAGCTGTGGAACGTCGAGATCCAGGCCTCGCCATAGTCGTCTTGCAGCCGCTCGTCGATGCGGCGCGCGATCTCGCCCGCCGCGCCGGTGGAGAAAGTGAGCACGAGGATCTGGTCCCGACCGGCGATGCCCTCACGCACCGCCTGCTCGTACAGATCGACGAGTGCATGCGTCTTGCCGGTGCCCGGCCCGGCGAGCACGCGAAGTGGTCCTCTTATTTCATGGATGTCGAGTGGCAACAGGTCTCCAGGAGTGGCGCGGGCGACCTGATTATGCCGGTGCGCGTCTCCTGGAGTCAGCCCAGGCTGTTAACGGCCACCAGGCCGCGATGACGAGGGCAAGCAGCAGGGCGAGTTCAAGCAGCGGCCAGCGATACAACGGCAGGCTCAGATTGGCCAAGTAGAGGAACGGGCATGCCAGCACCCACGCCGCGGCTATTGGAACGCGCCACGGGAGGCTTGGCCGCTCTTGCCAGACCATCCATCCGGCGGCCGACAGCAAGCACAGGTCAGCCGCATGAAGGTACGGAGCGATCAACATCGACCCCAGGATCGCGATCGGTACGGTCGCCGCAGGAGAACGCCGGAATCTGTACGACGTAGCAAGGACCGCGCCGATGATGAGAACACGCAATAAGAGCGCAAAGGTTCCGGTCGCGCCCAGCGCCCCATGGAGCGTGAGGCTGTCGGCGCCAGTGGGAAGAGGACCCAGAAGCTCGGCGGTGTAGCTAGCTATGCCAGAGGGACTCACCGTCAGCTCAGCCGCGATCAAGACGAGGGCTGCCGCGCCGAGCCAGGCCGCAACTGCTCGGCGCCTCCCGGCGAGCAGCAGCGCCAAAGGCACCAGAATCGCCGTGTTGGGCTTGAGCAAAATGGTCGCGAGCACCAGTCCGGCCGCGACGTCGCGCTTGTCGCGCAGCAAACGCCAGCCCACCACCGAGCCGGCGGCAACCACGGGCACGATTTGACCCACATCGACGGCGAGCATTACCCACCAGGTCGAGAGCGCGCCAAACACCGCAATCCAGCGTCCCAGACCACGTCCGACGCCAGCCCATGCAAAAGCGAGGGCGAGAGCACTGAACAGGATGAAAGCCCACACGGCGAGGGCGACCTTGTACGGGAGCGGCAAAAAGGGCGCGGTGAGCCACGCCACGGGAGGTGGGCTGAGAAAGGGTTGCGCCCATTGAGTCGGGACCAGCTCCTTCTGCTCCAGCCCAACGACCTCTTGATCGTAAATATGTGACCAACCATGATTCAAGCCGACTTCCGCCGCAGCAAAGTAGGTATGGAAGTCGACACCCGCCCGCCAATCGATGTGCACCACGTCGACGACAAGGGCGATCGCAACGGTGGCAAGGGCAAGCAGCATCAATCGGTGCCGGTTCGCGGCCGCGCGAAGTTCCAAATCCCTCACCGCCGCTTGCGCCAAGTCGCTCCTCATCCAGCCTCCTCCTATATTCGCAAACGCACGAGGAAGCCATGGCGCCGCACCAGACCAACACGCCAAATTCCGTGTCAAAACGGCGCGAAAGCGAAGACGGGCGTTCAGCCGGGTGTGAGCTTCACCTGAATGATCGGAGGGACGAGCGGCTGAAGGTGGATTGGCTGTTCAAGCGATGGTGGGCGGACAGGTGGCGCCTGAATTTGCGACAAGGTCGTCGATGCGGGAGCCGGCGCTTGAGCTCTGGCCGCACCTGAGGACGGAACCCGTGCCGCCGCAGTACTGGAATGCTCATGCGGCCTGACTGGACTGCCGGGCAGGTTGGTCGCCCCTGATGGAGCAATCGGCTGCACCGCAACAATGGCGGTCGTTCCGATCACCGCCGCTGCCTGCGCGAAGTGGTGCGCGCTATCGCTCAGCCAGCGGCCCGAGAGCCAGATCGTCACCGCATACATCGCGCGCCGGCCAAGCGCGCGGCCGTGCTGAATGTGTTCGCTGATGGTCGCCAGCGCGCGTCTCAAACGACGCTGCACGGTGGCCTCGGTGAGGCCGACCTCGAGGGCTATCTCCCGGTTGGACAGGCCGCCGAAGTACGCAAGCGTGACCACTTGCTTGTCCTCTGACGGCAGCGAACGCAGGGCGTCGTCGACGGCGTGGCGGATCATGGCGCCCGAGAAGTCCTTCCAGGCATGCGGCCTCTCCTCGCCGTTGCCCATGCCCTCGATGAGCATCTTCTTCAGTCCCTTGTGAGCGCCGCGCATGCGACGGCGGTCGATGGGCGTGCGCCTGGCGCCGGTCATCAGCCACGTCCGCCAGGTGTCGTTCGTGGCTCGGGGAAGCGCGTTGCGTTCGGCTTCCGGCATCTTCCAGTACTCCGTTGTACTGGAAACTCCGGGCGACTTTAAAACACTCGAATGAGGTTCAGGGCTGTGAAGGACGCCTTGGGCGTTTGATCTCGAGGATGCGCGGCTCCGCGGCCGCCACCGCCATCAGGCGGTCGAAAACCTCCACCGCTCCACTTTCATTTACCCGCTCTGAGAGGCGCACGTATGCGGAGGCGCCGTCCGCGAAAACGAAGGTCGGGGTTCCGAAAACGCCGTGCTCGTGGACGCCCTCCCGGTGGTCGCGGGCGAGCGACTCCAGGATGGCCGGGTCGTCGACGTCCGACTGAAAACGACCGACGTCCACGGCCGCGTCCGCGGCGATCTTCTCCACGACCTCCCGGTCGTCGAGGTCGAGCTGGTCGCGATGACGGGCGAGCAGCAGCCGCCCGTGCAAGCCGTCGAAGAGTCCCTGGCGGCGCGCCGCCTCGGCGGCCTGAAATGCAAGCCGGCCCCTCACGTGTTCGGACTCCGGCGCATTCCATACCGTCCAGCCGTCATTCTTGGAGTTCACCTGCGTGAGCGAGAAGTACCGCCAGCGAACCTCGATGTTGCGACTACCCGAGCGCTGCACGGCGTCGAGCAATCCGGCGGCCCGGTAGACGAACGGGCACGTGTAATCGAAAAAGACGTCGAATGTGATGGTTTCAGGTACGGCCACGCAGAAAACTCCAACGCGCCTGGTC
>VBFV01000023.1 GCA_005881335.1 Chloroflexota bacterium | reverse complement strand
CGCGCGGTGCGCCTCCTGAGCGGGCTCGACCACCTGGTCGTCCAGGACATCTTTCTCACCCAGACCGCGGAGATGGCGCACGTCGTCTTGCCGGCGGCCGCCGGTTGGGCGGAGTCGGAGGGCACCGTCACCAACAGCGAGCGCCGCGTGCAGAGAGTGCGCCGGGCGCTCGAACCGCCCGCCGGCGCCCGCGACGACATCGACATCATCTGCGACCTTGCGCGCCGGATCGGATTCGATTGGGGCCGGCCGACCGCCGAGCAGGTGTGGGACGAGTGCCGCGGCCTCTCCCCGATGCACGCGGGCATGGCGTACCGCCGTCTCGACGAGCTCGGCGGGATCCAGTGGCCGTGCCCCGACGAGTCGCATCCGGGCACGCAGTTCCTTCACGAGAGGCTGTGGAAGGACCCGGCCGAAGGCCGGCTTGCGCCTTTTCACGCCGTCGAGCACGACCCGCCCGTCGACCGCCTGACCGAAGAGTTTCCGATCCGCCTGACCACCGGCCGCCGCCTCGACTCGTTCAACACGGGTGTTCAGACCGGCGGGTACACGTCGCCCCTACGGCGGGGCGAAGCCCTGCTCATCTCACCCGAGGACGGCAAGCGGTTGGGCGTCGCGGACGGTGAGTGCGTGCGTGCCAGCTCGCGCCGTGGCTCGGTCGAGGTGGACGTACGCTTCGAACCGTCGCTTCGCCCAGGCCTCGCCTTCATGACGCTGCACTTTCCCGACCAGGTCTCGACCAACGTGCTGACGATCGACGCGACCGATCCCAAGTCGGGCACCGCCGAGTTCAAGGCAAGCGCCATCCGGATCGACAAGCTGGCCGGGGTTCCTTCGAACTAGTTGGACATCAGGACCACCGGAGGGCCCGCCACGATGGAGGAAGTCGACGCCGTCGACGGCCTTCTCGGCGAGCCGGAGTCGCTGTGGGAGGGAGGCGAGCGACACCCGGCCGACGACCATGTCGCTTACGGCGGGCGCTCGGTCCGTTCGCGCCGCCACCTCCTGCTGCCGGTGCTGCACGCGATCCAGGACCGGACCGGATGGGTCAGCCGCGGGGCGCTCGAGTACGCATGCAGGCGGCTTTCGATCCCGCCGGCCGAGGCGTACGGCGTGGTCAGCTTCTACGCGCGATTCGCGCTGCAGCCGCGCGGCGCGCTGGCCCTCCACGTCTGCGACGACATCGCCTGTAAATGCGCCGGAGCTGACGATCTGTGCGCGGCGCTGGAGAAGGACTTCGGAGCGCCGGGCGGGTCCTGGCACCGCAGCCCGTGCCTCGGACTTTGCGACCGCGCGCCGGCGGCGCTGGTGGAGCGGGCGGGTTCCGATCACGAGGAAAGGCAGGTTGCGCCGATCACGTTCGAGGGCGCGGCATCCGTTTTGCGCGGCGGTCATTGGCCTTCCACGCCCCTCACCCCGACCCTATCCCCTCGGGGGAGAGGGCCTCTTTTGCGGCGGGTGGGGGTCGTCGATCCGCTCAGCATCGACAGCTATCTCAGCCACGGCGGTTTCGCGGCGCTGCGGCGGGCCCAGGAGATGGGCGGGCCGTCGGTGATCCGCGAGGTCACCGAGGCCCGGCTTCTCGGTCGCGGCGGCGCCGCGTTTCCGACCGGTCGCAAGTGGGAGTCGGTCGCAGACGCGCCAATTCGCCCGCACTACCTGGTCTGCAACGCGGACGAGTCGGAGCCGGGAACGTTCAAAGACCGCGTCCTGCTGGAGAGCGACCCGTTCGCACTGGTCGAGGGCATGGCCATCGCCGCGTTCGCGACCGGGTGTGGAAAAGGATTCGTTTACGTGCGGACCGAGTATCCGCTGGCGAGGAAACGGGTCGAGAACGCGATCGCACAGGCCCGCGACCGAGGCCTGCTCAGCATCGACATCGAGGTGCGGCGTGGTGCCGGCGCCTACATTTGCGGCGAGGAGACCGCACTCTTCAACTCCATCGAGGGGAAGAGGGGAGAGCCTCGGAACAAGCCTCCGTTCCCCGTCCAGGTCGGCCTGTTCGGGAAGCCGACGCTCGAAAACAACGTGGAGACGCTGGTCAACGTGCTCGACATCGTCACCGAAGGCGGCGCCGCGTTCGCCTCGACCGGCACGAAGGACTCGACCGGCACTCGTCTGTTCTGCGTGTCGGGACAGGTCCTGCAGCCGGGCCTCTACGAGGTCCCGATGGGCACGACCTTGCGCGAGCTCTTGAACGGACACGCCGGCGGCGTGAGGCCTGGGAGGACGCTGCAAACGGTCTTGCTCGGCGGAGCGGCGGGCGCCTTCGTCACCCCCGCGCAGCTTGACGTTCCGCTCAGCTTCGAGGGCACGAGAGCCATCGGCGCAACGCTGGGTTCTGGCGCTGTGATCGTGTTCGACGACACCGCCGACATGAAAGGCATCCTGCTGCGCATCGCGCGCTTCTTCCGCGATGAGTCGTGCGGCCAGTGCGTCCCGTGCCGCGTCGGCACGAAACGCCAGGAGGAAATCCTGGAGCGAATGTTGGCGGCGCCCGATGGCCACAGCCAGGCGGACGTCATGTTGCTGAGCGACATCGCGCAGGCGATGCGCGACGCATCGATCTGCGGTCTCGGGCAGACCGCGGCCAACGCCATCGGGTCCGGCCTGACGCAGCTGAAGGTGCTCAATGGCTGAGACGGTCTTCATGGGAATGCCGAAGCGGCTCGTCGGCATCACGATCGATGGTCGCGATATCGAGGTGACGGAAGGCTCGACAATCCTCGACGCGTGCCGGCGACTGCAGGTCGACACGCCGACCCTTTGCCAGCTCGAAAACCTCACGCCGGTCAACGTCTGCCGTGTCTGCGTGGTGGAGCTGGAGGGCTCGAGGGTGCTCGTCCCCGCGTGCTCGCGCAAGGTCGAGGCGGGGATGAAGATCGCGACCGATTCGGAGCGAGTGCGGCACAGCCGGCGCCTGGTCCTGGAGCTCCTCGCGTCGTCCGTCGACATGTCGCTGACGTCGCCGCAGGTCCACGGCTGGATGGCTCGTTACGGCGCGACCCCGGAGCGGTTTGGCTCCAATGCCGCCACTGTGGCGCAGCCGGTCAAGGTCGACAACGACCTCTATGTCCGCGATTACTCGCGCTGCATCCTCTGCTACAAGTGCGTGGAGGCGTGCGGCGTCGACGCGCAGAACACATTCGCGATCGGCGTCGCCGGTCGTGGATTCGATGCGCACATCTCGACCGAGTTCGACGTCGGCCTGCCGGATTCGGCGTGCGTGTACTGCGGCAACTGCATCGGCGTGTGCCCCACCGGCGCGCTGATGTTCAAGAGCGAGCACGACATGCGCGCCGCCGGCACGTGGGACGAATCACGGCAAAACGTGACGGAGACCGTGTGTCCTTACTGCGGCGTCGGCTGCATGCTCGAGCTGCACGTGCAGGACAACTCGATCGTGAAGGTCACGTCACCGCTCGACCACAGCGTCACGGCAGGACACCTCTGCGTCAAAGGACGCTTTGGGTTTGAGTTCGTGCAGCGGCGCCGGCCCTAGTGCTTCTTGTGTTTGTTGCCGCCTGACTGCGTCGCCGTGAGGGCCGCGTCCGGCACCGGCGATGGTGATGGCGTCTCGATCGGCGAGGGGGACGAGGCCGGCTCCTCGGTCGGTGTGAACGCGGGGGGAGCCGGTGGCCGATCCCGAGGCGGCTGCACGGTGCCGGTCTGGGCGGCGACCCCGACCGCGATCAGCGCGGTGGCGAGAGCACCGAGCATGAGCTGCTCCAGCTTGCTCATGTATTTAGAACGCCTGGCATGAAAAAGGGCCGGACACATGCCTGGCCCTTTTCCGAGGAAGGTTAGTTGCTAGTCGCTTGATTCCTTGCTGTCGCCCTGGTGGTCGCCTGTCTCGTGATCACCAGATTCCTGCTTGGTCGTGGCGGCCGCCGCGGCGGCAGCCCCGTTGTCGTCATCCGCCTCGACGTCGTTGTCTTCGTCGTTGTCGTTGTCTTCGTCGTTGTCGTTGTCTGCCGCCTCGGCTGGTTCCGTTGTCGCAGGCGCCTCTGGCGTTTGGGTCGCCTCGGGCAGAGCCTCGAGGGCCGCGGTGCTTGCGCCCATGGCTTCGTCTCCTAACGTGCTCGAATGCACACCGATCGGCTTCGACGGCGAGAGGCCCGAGTGCGCCGATGCGCCGACGGCCGCCAGGAGAAACGCTCCTGCCGCGGCTCCCGCGATGAGTAGTACTGGTCTTTTCATGCGACTAGAAACGCGGCACCCCGCCCAAGTCGGAAGTCCGGGTTCAGTGGTCTATCGGAGCCGGTGAGCCATGAGATGAATCGCCCGAACCATCCGAACCCGAGTGGCTGTCTGACGGCTCGGGCGATTCCGTGGGCTCGGGAGTCCGTCCGGGCTCCGGCGTCTCCGAACCTTCGCGAGGCTCGGATGTGGCCGGCGCCTGATGCTCGGGGGTGTGCGCCGCGCCTGCGGGAGGGGCCGCCTTGGGCTGGGCGGGGCTCGGCTCGGACGTCGGTGGGGGATTCGACTCGATCACCGTCACCACGCGCTGGGTCCACACGACGGGGTTGGCGCTTCCCGTGGCCACGAACGCGCTGAGGGCGAGGATGCTGACGAGACTGACCCCCAACGCCACCGGCGCCAGGCGCCACGTGCGAACTCTCGGATGCGCCGCTGACGCGTAGCGCGGGGACGAGAACCGCGGCTGGACCCGGTTGAGCTCACGGCGCAGACGCCGTTCCAGAGCCGGCCCGAGTGCATCGTCGTCAGTCTTCGGCATAGAGCTCACGTTGGTCTGAAGGAAACGCTGGAGCGGCGTCAAGTGAGAAGGACGGTTGGAGTACCGCGCGCAATCTCTCGCCGGCCTGACGCAAACGTGTGCCCACGGTCCGCTCGGACACGCCAAGCGCGGCGGCGATCTCCCGGTTGTTGTAGCCGTGGTAGTGACGCAGCACGATCGCGGCCGCGAGCTTGGGCGGTAGGGATCGCAGCGCGGTCAGGACGTCACCCTGCACCGCGATGTCCGCCGGGTCCGCCGGATGCACGGGCCGGCCGAGCCGCCGCACGACCTCACCGATCTGGCGCAGCTTGGCGCTGCGGCGATAGGAGATGGCGCGGTTGACGGCGATCCTGTGCACCCAGGCTTCCGCCGGGGCGTCCGGCCGCCAGCGTTTCCAGGCCTGAAACGCCTGCACGAAGGCGTCCTGGACGCAGTCTTCAGCCGCTTCCCGGTCGCCCAGGATCGCCGCGAGCGTGCGGTACACGCGCGGATAGGCGGTCCGGTAAAGGCGGTCGAAGTCTTCCCTGGAGCCTGGCTCATAAGCCTCCGGGTCCAGGTCGGCCAAAGCCGGCACGTCAGGTATAACGGGCGAAGCTACACCCCCCGGTCGCTTTCTTCCGTGGCCTAGAGTTTGGGCGTGCCCATCGTCTGGACCCAGGATCCGGCCGCCAACAAGCTACTCGAGACGGACCCGCTGGCCCTCCTCATAGGGATGGTCCTCGATCAGCAGGTGAAGATGGAGAAGGCCTTCGGCGGTCCATACGAGCTCAAGCAGCGGCTCGGCCACCTGGACGCCCGCCAGATCGCGAGCATGGACCCGGAGGGGCTGGACAAAGTGTTTCGGGACCGGCCGGCGCTGCACCGCTTCCCCGGCTCGATGGCCCGGCGGGTGCAGGCGATGTGCGCGGCCGTGGTCGCCGATTACGGCGGCGACGCGGGATCGGTCTGGCGGGATGCCAAAGACGGCGCCGAGCTGGCCGCTCGGATCAAGAAGCTCCCCGGCTTCGGCGACATGAAGACGAAGATCCTGGTCGCGATCCTGGCCAAGAAGTTCGACGTGCGGCCGCCGGGTTGGGAGCAGCAGGCCGCGAACTGGCACTCGGTGGCGGACGTCGACTCGGTGGAGACGATGGCGCATGCGCGCGAAGTGAAGCGGGACATGAAAGCGAAAGCCAAGCACTAACACCTGCTTCTGATAAAGTTCGCCCTCCGGCCCCACCGCAGAGAGCGGGGCGGATCAGATCTAGATGAGAGGAACCAGATGAGAGATTGCACCCCCACCCGAGAGGAAGCTCGGGCGCTTAGCGCGCATCAGGCGCTGATCCCGGTCTATCGGGAAGTCCTCGCCGACATGCTCACTCCCGTGCGGGCGTACACCCTGCTCTGTCCTCCGGACGAGCCTGGGTTCCTGCTCGAGAGCGTCGAGGGCGGTGAGCGCCTGGCCCGCTATTCGTTCATCGGAGCCCAGGCCCGGGCGCTGGACCTCGATGCCGGAAACCCCCTGGACGCGCTGGCCCGCGTCGCCGGCGAAGAAACGGCGCCGGTCCGGGGCATCCCGCGCTTTCACGGCGGCGCGGTCGGCTATCTCAGCTACGAGACTGCGCGACACTTCGAGCGGCTGCCTGTGGCCAAAGGCGCGCCCCCGCCGATGCCGGAGAGCGCGTTCCTGCGCGCCGAGGATCTTGCGGTTTTCGACCACGTCACGCGCCGCCTCCAGCTGCTCACCATCCACCGACCCGACCGCGAGGAGTACGACGCCGCGGTCGCACGCATCGACGCGATGGAGCACCGCCTCGCCGGCGACCCCCCACCACCGCCGCCGCGAGGCGTCGACGGAGCGCAATGGGAGCCGAACGTCACCAAAGGCCAGTTCCACGCCATGGTCGACGCGGCCCGCGAATACATCATGAGCGGCGATGCATTTCAGATCGTCACCTCGCAGCGCTTCCAGAAGCCGCTGGCGGCGTCGGCGTTCGACGTGTACCGATGCCTGCGCGCGATCAACCCGTCGCCCTACATGTACTTCCTGGCCCTGGGCGGCGACAAGCACGTGGTCGGGACGTCGCCCGAGAAGCTCGTTCAGGTGGAGGGGCGGCGCGTCGAAACGAGGCCGCTTGCCGGCACGCGGCGACGTGGCGCCGACCCGGAGGAAGACATACGCCTCGAGAAAGAGCTCCTGAGCGACCTCAAGGAGCGCGCCGAGCACGTGATGCTGGTCGACCTTGGGCGCAACGACGTCGGTCGGGTCGCTCGGCCGGGCACCGTGGCGGTGGATCGTCTGATGGAGATCGAGCGGTACTCGCACGTGATGCACATCTCGTCCACGGTCAGCGGTCAGCTGCGCGACGGAAAGACGTCGCTGGACGCCCTCCGCGCGGCTTTCCCCGCGGGCACCGTTTCCGGTGCGCCCAAGATCCGCGCCATGGAGGTCATCGCGGAGCTGGAGCCTGAGCAGCGCGGCGTGTACGCGGGGTCGCTCGGCTACGTCAGCTTCGGCGGCAACCTGGACATGGCCATCACCCTGCGGACCGTGGTCGTGGCCGAAGGCAACGCGTATGTCCAGGCAGGCTGCGGCGTGGTTGCGGACTCGAGGCCTGAACGCGAGTACGAGGAGACGCTCGAGAAGGCGGGCGCGATGTTCAAGGCCATCGAGATGGCGGAGGCGATGTGATGGCGCGCCTCGCAATGGTCGACAACTACGACTCGTTCACCTACAACCTCGTCCAGTACATGGCCGAGCTCGGCGCCGAGCCCGCGGTCTTTCGCAACGACGAGGTGAGCGTGGACGAGCTGGCAAAGTTCGATGGCATCGTCATCTCGCCCGGACCAGGAACTCCCGACGACGCGGGCATCTCCAACGAAGCAGTGCGCGCGCTCAGCGGCAAGGTCGCGATCCTGGGCGTGTGCCTGGGTCATCAATGCATCGGGCAGGTCTTCGGCGGAGAGGTGGTCCGCAACGAACCGTCGCACGGCAAGACGTCGTGGATCCACCACGACAACTCGGGTGTGCTGGCCGGCGTGAGCGAACCGTTCGAGGCGACTCGCTACCACTCGCTGATCGTCAAACGGTCCAGCGTTCCGCCGGACCTCGTTGTCACGGCGTGGACACACGACGGAGTGGTCATGGGATTGCGCCACGTCAGGCACCCGACCTACGGCGTGCAGTTCCATCCCGAGTCGGTGTTGACCAAGGAAGGCAAAAAAATCCTGGGCAACTTTGTCCGTCGGGCGGTGAAGGTGCACGCATGAGGATGTGGCAATCGCTCCCTCCCCATTCATGGGGAGGGATCAAGGGGTGGGGATGATCGACGCGATCGCAAAGCTCATCAAGTGCGAGAACCTCACCGAACAGGAGGCCGCGTCCGCGTTCGAGGTGATCATGCGCGGCGACGCCACCCCATCCCAGATCGCCGGCTTCGTGGTCGCGCTTCGCATCAAGGGCGAGACAGTCGAGGAGATCACTGGTTTCGCGAAGACGGCGAGGGCGATGGCGACGCCGATCCAGGTC
>VBFV01000022.1 GCA_005881335.1 Chloroflexota bacterium | reverse complement strand
CCGTCATACAGGTTGCAGTTCGGCACGCCGTCGCCGTTGAAGCAGTGCGGGCTGCCGTCCACGGACACATTGACCGTCGTGGACTGCGCCCCGGTCGTTGCCGATGCCGGCAGGACTGTCAACCCGAGTGCCGAACTTGCCGCCAGCGCGGCGGTGCTGGCTCCAACCAATGTGGCTCTGAGCCGTAACCACCTACTCATTCGCACTGCCCTCCCTTCAAAAGCCGCCGGCATGGCCCATACCGATGGTTGTCGAGCGGCAGCGCACTGTGGCCGCAGGACAGAGCCGTGCCGGTATGGCTCCCGTTCCTCCCTCCGCCAGCGTGGGCAGAATCGCCCGTGCCAACGGCTTAGGCCAGAGTGTAGGAATCGTCCCTCAGGGCTTAAATAGGACTTTCGTACCTAGTGGTGGCGGCCGGCCGCTGAGGGAGGTCTTGGCGCTCCGTTAAGCGCAGCCTCCGGCGGTCGGGTGCGTCACGGGAGCTCCGGTCGGGTGGTACGTCGGCGATCCCACCGGCACTGGAGGTGGGGCGCTGGTCGGGTTGCCGTGGCATCCATGCCAGCCTTGGTTGCCGGAGCCCTGCAGTTCGCCGCCGGCGTCGTCTCCGACCTGCTTACCGGCTCCGCCTGTTGGTTCAGCTCGACCAGGCGGTGGAGCCGGCACTGTCAGCCCGATGGAGCTGACCTCAGAAACGGGCGGTAGGAGTCCTGGCAAGCCCAAGCCCAACGTCGCCGTACCTTCGTGGGTCGGCGCGTAGGACGAAGGGGCGATAGGTCGAGAGTCGGGACTGGCGGCGATCAGCACGATGGCGACAGTGGCGACGGCTCCTATCGCGGTCGCCCAGGTGCCGCTACCTTGCCAGCTGCCGGAGCCGACGGCACTGCCCGAACGCACCGCCGTCGAACTTCGGCCGTATGTGTATGCGACGCCGAGCAGGACGATCGTCGAAACCCAGGTCCCAGCGCGGTGGACATATCGATCCAGTCTCTCGAGGGCCGCTGAAAGGCGACGAGCAACTGTGCTGAGCGAGATACCCAGGATCATTGCGATCTCGCGGTTGGTACGACCCTCCTGGTACGCGAGGGTGATCAGGCGCCTGTCATCAGAACTCAGCTTGGACAGGCCACCTTCGATCGTGTGTCGGTTCAGAGCCGAAGCCAACCCTTGCCACCGCCCCGACGTTCTCGGCGCCGAGCCGGTCGCACCGACGAGCAGGCGCCTGATCAGGCTGTGGCCTCCCAGACGCCGGCGTGAGTCCGCGGCAACTTTGTGTTCGCCGTTCGTCGGTCCAAAACCTGCGGACTGCACGTGGTCGGCATCATGGGTTTGATGACCCTGACCGGTCGCTCGATCGCCCCGAGGCACACCCCTCATTTGCCTGTTGATCCCGCAGGAGAGCCTACATCATGAAGTCGATAGCGGCAGTGTGAGACGAGGCGGAGGTTCAGTGGGGACCCCGCGACTCCGCGTCCTTGGACCGCTGCAGCAGCTCTTCGGCAGCCACCTTGTCGCCTCGGAGCTCCGCAACCTTGGCCAGGTTGCGCCATGTCCAGGCGGGGAGCTGCCGGTCGCCGAGGTCTTCGGCGATCCGGATCGCGAACCTCAGGTCCTCTTCCGCCTCGTCGAGCCTTCCGACGTTGCGCTTGGCGATACCACGCGCGGCTCTCGCGTCGGCCATCTCCCACCGCGCACCCAGCTCGGAGAAGACCTCCACCCCTCGGTCGAACCACGGTAGGGCCTCCTCGGCGC
This sequence comes from Chloroflexota bacterium, assembly GCA_005881335.1. GTDB lineage: Bacteria > Chloroflexota > Dormibacteria > Dormibacterales > Dormibacteraceae > 40CM-4-65-16. The sequence goes on along the minus strand of VBFV01000022.1, from coordinate 10,352 downwards.
GCCCGAGGTCGTCCAGAACGCGGCCCTTTTGCACCGACGTGTTGGCGACGCTGAACCGGTCGCCGGTCTCCTCGGCAAGCGAGCTCGCCTCATCGATCAGCTGGAGCGCGCCGGCGAAATCGTCCATCTCGCTGCGGTTGATCGACAGCGCGGTCAGGGCGCGGACGCGCGCCCAGTGGTCCTTCGGATCGACGACGTCGAGCGCCCGCCGCCAGATGGCCTCGGCCTCCTCGAAACGTTCGCGCGTCCACGGTACCCACCCGGCGAAGAGCAGCGACCGCACGATCGTCCACGAATCGCCCAGCTGCTCGGCGGCGAGCAGCGACCTGCTCAACAGCCTTTCCGCCTTGTCGACGTCGGCCTCGAAGTTGATGGCTATGTCGCCGAGGAAACGCAGCGCGAGCGCGAGGGCGAAAGCGTCCTGGTGCGCTTCGCCCAGCTCGACGGCCCGATTCAGGGCCAAGGTGGCCGGGGGATACTCGGCGAGCCAGTAGTGCGCCTCCCCCATGCCGGCCAGGACCCTGGCCTCGCGTACGCCCCACCGCGCCTCGGGTCCCGCCAGGGTCAGGGCCCTCTGATACCGGTCGATCGCGGACCTGCTTTCCATGCGGCGCCGGGCGCGGTCGCCCGCGACGAGCAGCGCGTCGGCGGCGCGTTCCGCGAGCGTTCGATCGTTCGGGTCGAGATCCAGGGCGGCGAACGCCGCCAGCTCGAGGTGGTCGGCGGCCACCGACGGGTGACCGCTTTTGAGCAGGAACACGGCCACGAGCTCATGCAGACGCATGCGTTCTCGCTTGGGCAGGCTCGCGTATACGACCTCTTTCAAAGTCGCGTGGCGGAGCCGCCACTGCTGGGCTTCACCAGGTCGCGGGTCGCGGACGATGACCTCCGCCTCCTCCAGCTGCTGGAGCTCGTCAGCGGTCGCTTCCGGGTCCACCACCGCCAGCTCGATCATGTCGAACCCGTACCTGAACACCGACGCGCGCCGGGCCAGCTCGCGGAGCCGCACCGGCATCGCGTCGAGCCTGGCGCTGACCACCGCCTGCACGGTGGGCGGCACGGTCCGGCTGCCCTGGCCATCGGCACCGATGCCCGACGGCATCAGCATTCCCGTGGTCTCGATGATGAAGTAGGGATTCCCGCCGGCGCGTTCCGCGATCTCCAACGCCTCGACTTCGCCGATGCGGCCGCCGCCCGCGTGGCGGGCAAGCTGGACCGACTCGTCGCGCGAGAGCGCGTCCAGGCGGATCAGCACCGAGTTGCTGGTGCTCGAACCCCACGCCGGCCGCTGCTCGAGCAGCTCGTTGCGGGCGAGCGCGACGACGAGCGCCCGGCGCGGACTTTGACCGCGCGTCGCGACGCGTTCGATGAGATCCAGCATCGGGGCCTTGAGGCTCTGCGCGTCCTCAAACATGACGAGCACCGCATGGTCGCGGGCCAGACCCTCGACCACGGAGATGAACCCGGCCTGCACCTCGTGGACGAACGCGGTCTCGTCCCGGCTCTCGCCGAGCCCGAAGAGCAGGGCTAGACGCTGCTCGGTGCGCGCGGCCGCGCCGGCGTCCGCCGTCCGTCCGGCCAGCTCGTGCAGCCGAGCGCGGATAGCGTCCGGGCCGTCGCGCGGCCCGATCCCCGCGAGGTCGGCGATGATGGCGGCTGCGGGGGAGAACGTCGCCGTGTCGGTCTGCGAGCGCGACTGCCCGCGCAGGATCAGGGCCGAGCGGGCGGTGATCTGTTCCACCGGGAACGCCTCGAGATTGACGTCGAAACCCTTGGCCCGGACCCGCCGGCGCCGGCCGTACGCCACGTTCGTGGCGGTGAGAAGCTGAGTCGTCGCGCCCACGAGGACCTGGTCCACCTGCGCCGCCGCCTGCAGCCGTGCCGCTGCGTTGACGACCGGCCCGGTCACCAGGAGCTGCCCGGTCGGTGAGCGGCCGACGGCGGCTTCGCCGGTTTCGATCCCGATGCGAACCTGGAGCGGGCGATCCAGCCTAAGCTCGTCGCTGAGGCGCCCCACACGCTCTCGGATCGCGAGTCCGGCGCGCACGGCACGCAGCGCGTCGTCCTCGTGCACGTGCGGCAGCCCGAACACCGCCATCACCGCGTCACCGATGAACTTCTCGGGCCTCCCGCGCAGGGCGGTCAGCTCATCGGACGCTGCGTCGAAAAACCGGCCGAGCAACTCGCGCGAGCGCTCCGCGTCGAGGCGCTGGGCAAGCCCGGTCGAGTCGACCAGATCGGCGAATAGGACCGTGACCATCTTCCGCTCTTCGGTCTCCACCAGCGGTCCGGCGGCCGCACCACAGTTGGGGCAGAACCGGGCCCCCTCAGGGATGGGGAGACCGCAGACAGCGCAAGCCCGCACCATGGAAGCAGAATATGCTGCTCGCAATGGCTGACCCCAAGCTCAACGCGATAAGCCGGGTTCCTCTCTTCGCGCACCTTTCGAAGCGAGAGCGAGAGTTCATCGCCAAAGAGGGTGACGAGGTCAGGGTACCGGCCGGCAAAACGCTGACGCGCCAGGATCGCGCGGGCGACACGTTTTACGTACTTCTCGACGGCGAAGCCGAGGTCAAGGTCGACGGCAAGCGGAGGCGGGTCTTGAAGCCGGGCGATTTCTTCGGCGAGATCAGCATGCTCGACCGCGGCCTTGCGACAGCCACCGTCACCACGCTGACGGATGCCCGCCTTTTCGTCATGAGCCACGCCCAGTTCCGCGATGCGATCAAAGGCAGCGACCAGCTGATGCTCAAGGTGCTGAAGGCGATGGGCGAACGCCTGCGGGAGGACCTCGCGGCCAAGCGCTGACAGCTACTCCGGCGCGTTCTTCAGCCGGAGCCGATTAGTTTTACTGTAAGGCGCAGTCCTAATTGAAAAGAGGCCGCGGTTTCTGAGCAGGGAGTGATGCCATGAGCAGCGTTCGAGTCCTGGTCGGCACGCGAAAGGGAGCGTTCATCCTGACCGCCGACGCCGCCCGCAAACGCTGGGAGGTCGAGGGACCCCACTTCGCGGGTTGGGAGATCTACCACGTGAAGGGCGCACCTGCAGACCCCGACCGGCTCTACGCATCGCAGTCCAGCGGCTGGTTCGGCCAGGTGCTGCAGCGTTCCAACGACGGCGGCAAGACGTGGGAGACGGGCGGCAACCAGTTCCTCTACGAAGGCACGCCCGGACCGCACACGTGGTACGACGGCTCGCCCCACCCGTGGGAGTTCAAACGCGTTTGGCACCTGGAGCCGTCGCCGAAGGACCCGGACATGCTTTACGCGGGTGCTGAAGACGCAGCGCTCTTTACCTCCACCGACGCCGGCCAGACGTGGAGCGAGCTGCCGGCGCTGCGCACCCACCAGACGGCATCCGGGTGGGCTCCCGGTGCCGGGGGTCTGTGCCTGCACACCATCCTGCTCGACCCGAACGACGGCGGCCGCATCGTCATCGCGATCTCCTCGGCCGGCGTCTTCAAGTCGGACGACTCGGGCCAATCGTGGCGGCCTGCGAACCGCGGCCTTCGCTCGAACACCATCCCCGACCAGGACGCCGAGGTCGGCCACTGCGTGCACCACGTCGCGATGCATCCTTCGCGTCCCGACGTCCTTTTCATGCAGAAACACTGGGACGTGATGCGCAGCGATGACGGCGGGGAGAGCTGGCGCGAGATCAGCGGCAACCTGCCGACCGACTTCGGCTTCGTGATCGATGTCAACGCCAACGATCCCGAGACAATCTACGTGGTCCCGATCACCAGCGACTCCCACCACTTCGTGCCCGACGGCAAGCTTCGCGTTTACCGCAGCCGAACCGGCGGTGACGAATGGGAGCCGCTGACCGAGGGCCTTCCCCAGAAAGACTGCTACGTCAATGTCCTGCGCGACGCGATGGCGGTCGACTCGCTCGACCCTTGCGGTGTGTATTTCGGGACCAGCGGTGGGCAGGTGTACGCGTCACCCGACGGGGGGGACAGCTGGACACCCATCGTGCGCGACCTGCCCCCGGTGCTGTCGGTGGAAGTCCAGACGCTGTCGTGATCCAGGTCGTCCTGCCGAAAAATCTCCAGATACTGGCCGGCGTCGGCCGCGTGGTCGAACTCGAGGTCGGGGGCACCGCGACACAGCGTTCGGTGCTCGATGCGTTGGAGGCCAGCCACCCGTCGCTCCTCGGCACGGTGCGCGATCAGGTTTCGAAAAAGCGGCGGCCCATGGTGAGGTTCTTCGCCTGCGAGGAAGACATCTCCGAGGAATCGCCGGACGCGCCGCTACCCGAGGAGGTCGCGTCGGGCAAAGAGCCTTTACTGATCATCGGAGCAATCGCGGGGGGCTGAGCCGGCCTATCCCGCGAGGTGCCGGCGGTGGATCACAATCGCGTGGGGATGGGCGACGAAAGACGGATCGTGCGGCGCTGGCGCGGTGGAGGCGGATGCGGATGTGGATGCGCCAGCGTGCTCGTAGTCCTGACGCTCGGCCTGGTGCTAACCGTCTTCAACGCCGGCATCGGAATTGGCGTGTCCGTCCGCATCCCGCTCACCGATAGCAACCTGACCATCGCCGGGTCCGTGGGCAAGAAGGAGAAGGCGGCTGATGCGCTGCCGAATTACGTGCGAGGAAAGTTAGGCGGCAATCAGAACTTCATCAACCAGTCGAACACGCTGACGATCTGGGTCGCCGAAGGAACGGCGATCGCCGTCCTCGGCCACCAGGAGGGCGCGCCGCTGATCGACCTTCATCTCGAAGCCCGCTGACAAGCAGCTCGGTTAGGTATACGCCGGGCGCAGCGGCACGGGCCAAGCCTGGTCGGCATGGATCACGTAGCGCTGCGTCGCGAAGGCTCCGGCCCACAGCGGCCAGCACGTCGTGAGCGTGAGGTGGTATCCGTTGACGTCGGTCACCAGCGCGGTGCGGTTGTCGGGGTTGACGATCTCCGCGCCGACCACCGTATAGCGATACACGCCGTAGCGGGTCTCGAGGTCGATCTCATCCCCCTTCGCCAGCTGCGGGAAATTGATCCAATAGACGTTGTGGGCGGCCACGCCAACCGTGCCCGGGTCGCCTGGCCACCTCGTCGCCGGGTAGTGGCCGGGGCTTGCGTAGAGAACTCCACTGTCCACCCCTTCTTTCACCGCAGCGAAGTACTCCAGCCTGGGCACGCGAATCGCGAAGTCAACACCGTCGACAGGGCGCTTCAAGGCCGGATCGACTGCCTTCGGCGCCGCCCGCATCGCGCCGGCCTGTGACTTCCAGACCTCGTTCAGGTGGTGCTGCTCGGAAACCCCGTTCCACATGCCGTAGGCGAAGTCGGCCAGCAGGACGAGTCCGACCACCAGGCATGTCAGCCATAGCGCGGAGAAGAAGCGCCCGCCGGTCGTCTTTGAAGGCGCGGCGGCGCGTCGAAAATACGCACGGCGGGCGTGCATCTCGCTTGTAGAACGCCGAGCCGCCTTAAAGGACGAAGTAGAAAGTCGCGCCCTCTCCCACCGCCCCTTCGGCCCAGATCCGGCCGCCGTGGCGGTTGACGATCCTCCGGGCCGTGGCCAGGCCGATGCCGGCTCCCGGAAATTCGCTCTGGCTGTGCAGGCGCTGGAACGCCCCGAAGAGCCGGTGCGAGTCGATCATGTCGAAGCCGACGCCGTTGTCTTTGACAAAGATCCGGGATTCGCCGTCCACCGCCTCCTGGCCGATGGTGATCCTCGCCGGCTTTTTGCCTCCGGTGAACTTCCAGGCGTTGTTGATGAGGTTCGTCATCAGGATGCGCACCAACCGCTGGTCGCCGGACGCGGTGACGCCTGGCGCGATGTCGACGTCGACCTGGCGGTCCGGATAGGCCGTGCGAAGCTCGTCCGTGATCTGTGCCGCCATCGCGCTGACGTCGACCTCCTCGCGCCGGATCTCACCACTGGTCAGGCGGAAAAGCATCTGGAGGCCGTCGAACACCGACGTCATTCGCTCGCTCGCCTCGCGCATTCGCTGCAGATAGTCGGTTGCGGTTGCGTCGAGCTCCTTGCCGTACTTCTCGAGCAGCGTCTGGCTCAGCCCGTCAAAGGACACGAGGGGCGCGCGAAGGTCGTGCGAAACGGAATAGCTGAATGCCTCGAGCTCCCGGTTGATCGCGGTGAGCGCGATCGTGCGCTCCTCGACGAGAGTCTCGAGCTGCGTGCGGTAACGGCGAAGCTCCTGCTGCGCGCGGTAGAGCTCCACGAACACGGTCACCTTGGCGCGCAGAATGGCTGGGACGACGGGCGCGAACACGAAATCGACGGCACCCAGGTTGTAGCCGCGTCCCATATCGGTCTCGGCCTGGTCGAGCGCAGTTACGAAGATGAGAGGCGTGAGCTCAGAACGGGGGCGCTGTCGGATCAGTTGTGCCGTCTCGAAACCGTCCATGATCGGCATCCGGACGTCCAGCAGGACCACCGCGAATTCATTTCGGAGCAGCTGCCGCAAGGCATCGGCCCCCGACGAGGCTTCGACGACGTTTTCGTCGAGTGGGGCGAGGATGGTACGTAATGCGAAGCGTTTGGTGGCATCGTCGTCGACCACCAGGATGTTGACCTTCGTTTTTAACAAGGTGGGAGCTGGGTTGTCCTCGCGCGTCTCCTGGCGCGCTTTGGTCACCATCTCATCTTGCGGAACAAGTTCACACCGTCCCGCACCTGCTCGTAATGGTCCCGATCAGGACAGTGGAGAAGGGACTCGCGCTTGCCGAGGGCCAGAAACCCGCCACGGATGAGGCTGTCGTACATGAGGCGGTGCGTGCGGTCCGGCCCGCGATGGAGTAGTGGTCGGCCAGGTTTGCCTGGCCGCCAGACGCCGCGTACGCATCCTCGTACCGCCGCACGCGGTCGAGGGGATAGGAGCCCACCCTGGCCACCGTCAGCGTGTCGTCGTTCATGTCGGTTGCGTAAATGCTGGTCTTGTTGAGGACGCCGGCTTCGTCGAGCAACACGGCCAGCGCGTAGACCTCCTCGCCCGTCGCGCAGCCGGCGACCCAGACCCGCGACGATGGGTATGTGCGGAGCAGGGGGACGATCTCTTCGCGTACGCACCGCATCAGCTCCGGGTCGCGGAACATGCCCGTCACGTTGAAGCCGACCGTGCCCAGGAAGCGCTGCATGCAGGCGGCGTCGTGGAGGATCCGGTCCTGGTAGGCGGACACGGTCTGCACGCCTTCGCGCGCCATCGCCGCCGTCAAGCCACGTCGCAGCGGGCTTAGGGCGTACTCCCGGAAGTCGTAGCCGTAGCACAGGCGTATGCCTTCGAGAAGGAGCTGGATCTCGATTTCCTCGAGATCCGTTCCTGCCCTCTCGATCCGGAGTGCTGCGCCTTCACTCCGCCTCACCGCACCAGCCAGGACTTGAGCATGGACAGCAAGTGCGCGTTGTTGACGGGTTTGGCGATGTAGTCGGATGCTCCCGCTTCGATGCATTTCTCGCGGTCTCCTTTCATTGCCTTGGCGGTCAACGCGATGATCGGCCGATCGCCAAAGGATTTCAGCTCTCGCATCTTGGTCATCGTCACGTAGCCGTCCATCTCGGGCATCATCACGTCGACCAGGGCGACGTCGATGTCCTCGTTCAGATGCAAGAGCTCCAATGCTTCCTGGCCGGAGTCGACCGAGACGACCTCCATCTGCTGCCGCTCGAGCATGGCGGTCAGCGCGAAGATGTTGCGGATGTCGTCGTCGACGACAAGGGCTTTCTTGCCGGCCAGCGCACTACTCGCAGGGTCGGCGCCATTGGCACCTGATTCACCACCAGCCTCGTCCTCCGTGCCCGGGCCCTGCAGGATGGCCGAGATTTCCTGCTTGAGGCGTTCCGGCGACCGGGCGTCCTTGATCACGATGCTCTTGGCGGCCTTGCCGAGCTTGATCTCCTCCTTCCGGGTCAGGTCCTTCGCCGTGTAGACGAGCAGAGGCGTAGAGCCGAGGGCATGGCTGGTCTGAAGCTCCTCGATCACACGCCATCCGCTCATTCCGGGTAGGCCCAGGTCGAGGACGACGCAGTCGAACTTCTGCTCCCGCAGCATGGCGAGAGCCTCGTCGCCGTTGGCGACCCCGATCGTCCTCGTGTTCGTCGGCGCCATCAGGTCGCTGATGTACTGCCGCTGCACCGGGTCGTCTTCGACGACCAGCAGCGACCAGGTCGCCTCGACGCCTTTGGTCCCGTGCGTCGAGCTCGCCGGCTCGGCCTGCCACGACCGATCGCCTCCGGCCGTCACCAAAACGGGCTCAGGCGAAATCTCGGCCAGGTCGCCGGCACGGCTCTCGAGGGTGTCGAGCGGCGCGGGCCGGCGCGGCTGGATGGGCGCGATGAGCGGGAGGTAGACCGTGAAGATGCTGCCGACGCCAGGCTCGCTCTGCAGCCTGATCTCACCGCCGAGGAGCCGGGTCAGCTCGCGGCAGATCGACAGGCCCAGGCCAGTGCCGCCGTACTTGCGGCTGGTCGAGCCGTCCGCCTGCGCGAACGACTCGAAGATCGATTGCTGCTTCTCGAAGGGGATGCCGATGCCGGTGTCGACGACGCGGAACGCGACCACCTTCGAGGCGCGGTTGAGGTTCTCGTTCGAGGGGCTCCAGCCGCCGATGGCCATCTCGGCGATGAATTCGACCTTGCCCTTCTCGGTGAACTTGAAGGCATTGCTCAGCAGGTTGTTCAGGATCTGCTGCAAGCGCTGAGGGTCGGTCGGGATGGTCTCGGGCAAGCCTGGCCGGAGGTCGATCTGGAAAGCGAGCTTGGTCGCCTCGGCCACATGACGGAACGTCCGCTCGAGCATCGGCCTGAGTTCGGTCAATGGCCAGTTCCCGATGTCGAGCGCCACCGTGCCGGACTCGATCTTGGAGAGGTCGAGGATGTCGTTGATCAACTTCAGCAGGTCGGTGCCGGACGAGCGGATGATCGTTGCGTACTCGATCTGCTTGGGCAAGAGGTTGCCGTCAGGGTTGGCCGCCAGCTCCTGCGCGAGGATCAAAAGGCTGTTCAGCGGCGTGCGCAGCTCGTGGGACATGTTGGCGAGGAACTCCGACTTGTAGCGCGACGTCAGTGCCAGCTGCTCGGCTTTCTCCTCGACCAGCGCCTTGGAAGATTCGACCTCGAGCCGTCTCTGCTCGATCTCGGCGTTCTGCTCCGCCAGCTGCCGCGCCTTTCCTGCGAGCTCGTCGTTCGTGCGCTGCAGCTGGTCCTGCTGGCTTTGCAGCTCGGTGGCCAGGGACTGCGATTGGGTGAGCAGGTCTTCGGTCCGGCTGTTCGCGTCGATCGTGTTGAGCACGATGCCGATGCTCTCGGCGAGCTGATCCAGGAAATCGATATGGGTGGCGCTGAACGGCTCGAATGACGCCAGTTCGATGACGGCGCGCACCTCGCCCTCGAAGAGGACCGGCAACACGACGATGTTGGCGGGTACCGACTCACCCAGCGCCGAGTTGATCTTGATGTAGTCCTTCGGAACGTTCTTGAGGACGATTCGCTTCTTCTCGAGCGCGCACTGACCGACCAGGCCCTCGCCGAGGACGAACTCCATCGGGACGTTCTTGCGCTGCTTGTACGCGTAGCCGGCCTGCAGGGCGAGATGAGCCGCCCTTCCGTTGGTGTCGACCATGCCGTAAAACACGCCGTGCTCCGCGTGGACAAGCGGCGCGAGCTCGGAGAGGATCATCTTGGAGACTGTCATCGGGTCGCGCTGCCCCTGGAGCATCCGGGTGAACCGCGTCAGGTTGGTCTTCAGCCAGTCCTGCTCATTGTTCTTCTCGGTCGTGACGCGGAGGTTGCCGATCATCTCGTTGATGTTGTCCTTCAGGTTGGCCACCTCGCCTTTCGCGTCGACGCGGATGGATTGCGTGAGGTCGCCCTTCGTCACCGCGGTGGCCACCTCCGCGATGGCTCGCACCTGGGTGGTCAGGGTGGCGGACAGCTGGTTCACGTTGTCGGTCAGGTCACGCCAGGTGCCGGCGGCGCCGGGCACGTTGGCCTGGCCGCCCAGCCTTCCTTCGGCGCCCACCTCGCGAGCGACGGTGGTGACCTGCTGGGCGAAGACCGCCAGGGTGTCGGTCATGCTGTTGATGGTGTCGGCGAGCTCCGCGATCTCGCCTTTCGCCTCCAGGGTCAGCTTGCCTTTCAGGTTGCCGTTGGCGACGGCGGTGACCACGCGGGCGATGCCTCGCACCTGGTCGGTGAGGTTGCTCGCCATGATGTTCACGTTGTCGGTCAGGTCCTTCCACGTGCCGGCGACACCCTCCACGTTGGCCTGGCCACCGAGCTTGCCATCGGTACCCACCTCACGCGCCACACGAGTGACTTCTTTGGCGAACGCATTGAGCTGGTCGACCATCGTGTTGATGGTCTGCTTGAGCTCGAGGATCTCGCCGCG
>VBFV01000097.1 GCA_005881335.1 Chloroflexota bacterium | reverse complement strand
CGAACTCGTCGGCCGCGGAGAGCGCGTAGTGGATCTCGTCTACCCCAGCGGCAACCGCGCGGTCGTACCCCTTCTCGTTGAGCACGAGGCCGGCGTAGACGGTCCCAGGCTTGCGGTGCAGCGCCGCCATCACGTCTTCGGCGCCGCCCATCTGGGGCACGAGCTTGGGGTTCACGAAGCTGGCGGCCTCCATGCGCTCCAGCCCGGCCGCGGCGAGCCGGTCGCAGAGGTCGGCGCGGACCTTCGGCTCCAGAGTCTTGGCCTCGTTCTGCAAGCCGTCGCGGGGCCCGACGTCACAGACGATCAACGACACAGATATAAGGTAGAGGCCCCTCCGGCGGCTTCGCCGCCACCTCCCCATAAATGGGGAGGAGTTGTTAGTTGATCAGGTCGGTCATCGGCGTCGCCTGCGCCGCCGCGCCCAGGCGCCCAACCCCCATCAGGTCCTCGATCGTGGCGAGAAGCGAGTAATGGTTGTACTGCTTCGAGCTGGTCAGGTGGCTTTTCCGTGGCGCGATCACGAGCGTGAGCACGCGATTGTTGGTACTGCCGTCGTCCTCATCCCAGGTGATGAAGAGAATCCCGCCGTCCTTCCAAGCCTTCGAAGCCGTGATCTCCCCCACCTGGGTGCGCAGCCAGCTGTCCCCTACGGACACGGAGCAGTCATGCGTGTCATGGCACATGTCTGGCGAGATCCAGGTGAACTGCGGCGTCTTGCCCGCCAGATCGGTGGACAGCTGTGTCAGCGGGACCACGTTCGGCGGACACCGTCCGCCGTAATAGGCAAAGGGGTTGTGCCCCGGGTCGTACGGCGGCGGGCTGTCCAGACAGCCGCGGCTGTCCATACCTTCCATGTATGCGCGCCAGCTGACGCCGGCATTCGTGAGCTGTGTCCCAAGGTCCTCGGCGGGCAGCGAATAGTAACTGTCGTCGCGAACGCCCCATGTCTTACCGGACGTGAGCGCGAGATAGTTGGGGACGCTCGGGTGCGTGATCGCGCGGTAGTTGTCCGCGACCCGGTACTTGGCGGTAAGCGATGCCGTGAACTGGCCCCGCATCGCCTGGCTTGACGAGTGGTTTTCCATGACGATCAGAAAAACGTGTGGCGGCTGCTGCTTGGTGGGCGTGGCCGGAGTCTGCCCGCACGCGGCCGCCAGTATCGCAACGACGGCGAGGGCCGCCCGGTGATTCATCTACTCGGAATTTACCGAGTCGGGTTCTCAGGAGGCTCTAAGGCGGACGATCGGGATCTCGCGGTCGGTCTTGTTCTGATATTTCCCGTAGCGTGGCGAGACGGCGGCGATCCTGGCCAGAGCGGCCTCGCGCTCTTTGCCCTTGAGCAGAGAAGGTCGGACTCTGAGCTTGCGGTTTCCTACCTCGAGCCACACGTTCTCAGGATTCTTGGCCAGGTTGATGAACCACGCGGGATGGGTTGAGGCGCCGCTCTTGGATGCGACGACAAGCCACGTCCCGTCCTCTTGCTCGAAGCCGCCGAGCGGGTGAGTGAACTCTTTCCCCGAGCGCGCGCCAACCGTCGTCAGGAGCACAAGCGGAAAGTCCAGGAATTTCGGCGCCGATCTGCCGCCTGTCTCCCGATATTGGGAGACCTGCCGGTCGAGAAGCGGCTTGAAAAGCCGCATCCAGAAGCTGCCCCAAAGCGTCAGGGCGCCCCGGGTGCCGCGAGGCGAGATTTCGATCTTGCCGTTCGGCTCTGCCATCGCCAGACCTAATCGGTCGCGCGCGGGCGCCTATTCCGTCCTGGGTCAGCCGCGGCCGGGATTGCTGGCGGTCGCCGTCACCACCGCCGCGTTCTCCGGCTGTGACGTGACGTCGATCGAGCACGAGACCGTAGTCGTTCCGTTGTAGCCGACATCGGGCGCGACCGTCGCCTGGCAAGTTCCCAGGACGGTCCCGGAAATCGCGGCCGCCAGGCTGAAGGTGACCGTCGAAGGACCTATCGCCCCCGTAGCGCCGCCCAGGTTTCTCAGCAGCGCCGACACCACGCACGGCCTTGCGCAGCGAGACGTGTCCACGGATACCACCGTGTAGACGGGCGGCAGTGTGGAGAGGTTCGAGAAATCGATGACGTCGGTCGGCGCGCTGATGCGAAAGTCTCGATCGAAATCTTTGTAGTGGAAATCCGCTCCCGCCATGGCGTCGACCACCACGTCCTTTTTCAGATGCACGCGGAGCAGGTGGTACGGAGGTGTGGTGGCAATGAAGACGTCTGCCCTCGTGCCCGAGAGCTGCACCGCGGGCTGCCCGTCGACCGTTTGATGGTCTTGACGCTGGGTGTTCGCGGAGCCCAGGAAGGTGGCTCGAAATGCCGCGCCGTCGGTGAATTCCTTCATCGGCGGGATGAAGCTGGGCGAGCCCTTCCACCACGAGCTGCCCGCCGCTTTGACCAGGTTTTGCGAGAGCGGGTCGCTGCCCATGCGGGCCGCGAGAAACTTCTGGCCCCGAAAGTAAGCGGTCTCGCCGAGGATGATCGCCTCCACCTTCTGGTCGCCCGTGCTGGCGGTGGCGCGCTCCGTGTTGGGTCGGACCAGCTGCACGTCGATCGCCCACAGCTCCCCCGCGGAGGTCGAGTAGGTCCCCTTGATGTCGAAGCCCTTCGCCTGGGTCAACGTGTTGGCGGCGCCGTCCTCCAGCACGCGCTCGCTCGGCAGGCCGAGACCAAGAGTGGGATCACACGCCGCCAGCGCGAAACCCAGTCCAGCGGCGGCGAGAAGTCGAATTTGTATTCGCACGGGGGCTCGTCCGTGTAACGGCCCGCTTACCATGACCGTTACCCGACCATGGCGACCACCGACGCGCCGTCGTCGCACGGGCTGAGGGTACCCGGCGAAGCGCCGCGCCGGGCGGTCCCCAGGCGCCGCAGCGTTCGGATCCGGGGGCGGGAGTACCCGGTCCTGCTGCCAAGCATCCGGGATCCCAGACTCCACGTGGCCGCGGTCCTCTTGACCCTCCAGGTCCTCGGGCAAACGGTCCTGAATTTCCGGCTCTCGGTGGCCCAGATCCTGATCTGCCTCGCCACCGGCGCGCTGATCGAGTTCGGCGTGGGATTCTTCAAGGACAAGGTCATCATGTGGCCGGCCAGCGGGCTGCTGACCGGGAACAGCACCGCCTTCATCCTCAGGGTCCCAGGCACGGTTCACGGCCAGTGGTGGAGCAAGCATGGGTTCTTGATCTTCATCGGCGTGGTCGCCTTCGCGATGGCCACCAAGTACCTGATCCGCTGGAAGGGACGGCACATCTTCAACCCCTCCAACATCGCGCTCGTCCTGGCCTTTGTCGTGCTGGGGCCGCAGTACACCGAGCCGCAAGACCTGTGGTGGATCCCGCTCGGGCCGTGGATGTACGTGACGTACACGATCTTGATCGGCGGGGGCCTGTTGATCGCCTGGGAGCTGAAGCTGCTCGGCCTGGAGCTCGGCTACATGGCCGCGTTTGCCGCCGCGGTCGCGATCGCCCTGTCCCCGGTTCCCGACCACTGCATGGTCGCCAGCTGGCACGCGACCGCGCTTTGCGGTCGAGACCTGTGGCAGACCCTGGTCACCTCGCCTGAGGTCCTGATCTTTGCGTTCTTCATGCTTCCCGATCCTCGGACGGTCCCTGACGGCCAGGTGGGCAGATTCGTTTTCGGGGTCATCGTCGCCGTCCTGTCCGTCCTTCTTTTGGGCCCGACGACCCTCGAGTTCTGGACCAAGACGGCGCTCCTGGCCAGCCTCGTCTTTGCCTGCGCCGGTCGCTTTGCGCTGGCGCGATTGCTGGCGCCCCTCGAGGAGGCCGGCGGGGGCCTGGCGGTGGTGCGCAGGCTCGGCTGGGCGGCGCCGGCGGTCCTCGGAGTGACCCTGTTGCTCGCCACGGCGCTGCCCGTCGCGGCCCAGCTCTCGACGCACGGCCCCGAGCCGGCGCCGGAGCTGCCCGACGGTTCGACGCCCAAGCTCGCCCGCAGCGTCGGTTCCGGGCCGGACTACGCGACGTGGCTGTCGGTCACGGCCGGTTCAGCGCTGCCTCCAAGCGGCAACTCCGTTCCCATTTCGGCCACCGGCCGCGTGTGGACGCTGCCCGCGATCCCTTCGGTGAGCATCCCCTCCAACGTGCCCGCGTTCGACTCCTCGGTCAACCAGCAGACCGCCGACAGGTGGGCGCACGACGTGGTGCTCGACCTGATCATCGAGTCGGAAGCTCGGCGGACCCACGACACGAAGCTCGCGGAGGACGGCGCCAGCGGCGACGGGCTGACCGAGTTCACCGACGTGATCGCCCAGGACGTCGCCGGCGGCAAGTTCGTCGAGAAGAGGTACAGCTTCGACCGCGTCCAGCTGACCCTGTTCCTGCCGAAGTTCAGCACCCAGGGCCGGCGGCTGATCGGGGTCACGCTGCATGGAACGACCACGCTGATCACCCGGGACGCTGCGGGAAACGTGGTCTCGCAGCAGACGCAGTCCTACGCGAAGAGCTGGGGCCTCGGTGGCGTGAAGGGCGGCAACCTGAACCACGACGTGATCAGCGCCGACTTCACCGACCTGACTCTGGCCTAGCGGCGGCGGGGATTCCGTCCGGCTCGTACATCGCCGGCGGTTCGATGCCGAAAGTGTCCGCGAGCCTGACGAACAGGTTGAACAGCGCCGCGTCGTAGGCCGCTTCCGCGATCTGCTCGTCGGTCCAGCCCGCATCGCGCAGACCCTGCACCTGCTCGTCGGTGACGCGGTAGGCGTGCTTTGTGATCGTGGCGACGAAGTCGAGCAGCAGGCGGTGGGGCTGGTCGAGCTCCGACCCCTCGAGGTCGCCATCGCGAAGTGCTTGCGCGGCCTTCCGGTACGTCTCGCCCTGCAACTGCAGGAACCAGCTATGCGAGCTGAGTCAATAGCGGCACTTGTTCAGCGCCGACACGTACGAGGCGATCATCTCGTGCTGCGCCCGCGTCAGCGCTCCGTCGCTGAAGTGGAGCCTCGACGCAGCGTCGATCGCGGTCAGAAAGTCCGGCCGCAGGCTCATCGTGCGGAGGATGTCGGGCACGACCTTGGCCACGCTGCGCGACTTGGATGCCGCATACAGCTCGGCCAGCGGGCCTTCAGCGTCCGCTTCCTCGACCATCTTGATGCGGGCCATCGACCGAAGTAACGCCCGCTCGAGATCAGGGGTTACGTCTGCTGCGGGCCGTCCCAGAACCAGCGCGCGCTGCCAAGGTCTCCTCCTTCTTGAATGGGGGAACCATCAAGCAGCGCCGAGTCGATCAAGCGATCTTTCGAGCAGGACCTTGATGAGTGTCTGATACGGAACGCCGCGGCGCTTGGCTTCTTCGCGCGTCCGTTCCAACAAGGCCTCTGGCAACTTGATTGAGATCGCCTTCTGACGTTGTTTAGCCGCGTCCAGCGCAGCGATCACTTCAGCCTCGAACTCCTTGTTCGTCATGGCATCGTACGGATCGAACTGGTGAGGCTCCGGCCCAAATTGCTTTCCAATAACTCGCTTCCTCGTTTTCATTTGCCGCGCCTCCCAATAACATGTGCGTGGACCGGGTAGCGACCATTGCGGTACTCGACCCACGCAACTAACAGGCGCCGACCAGCCGCAGTCCGACCTCTCACCAGCCAATATCCTTCGCGTTTGCGATCTGGAACTTCTTCGCGAGTGGAATCGGTCATCGCGTCTTCGACTTCGGCAACGGTGATGCCTCGCTCTGGGTGATCCTTCTCGATGTGCTTCCGGTTGGCACGGTCCCAGATGACCGGCCGGTCGTCCACATTGTCCAGTATATCTTATGGGAATATACTTTGGGTATAGGGGTGGCTAGCGGGACTTGAACCCGCGACACCCAGATCCACAATCTGGTGCTCTGCCTACTGAGCTATAGCCACCACGGCGCGGCAGGAACGGCTGCCTGGGAGAGATGACGATTCTACCGCCCGGCTTGTTGGAGAATGAATTGGTGGCCACCTCAGCGGAGTTCGACCAGATGATCAAGTCCGGCGAGCTCATCGAGTCGACTAACGAGATGACCCCCGAGTACCTGCGTGAGCTCAAGCACACGCTCATCGTGTCCGGGGACACGGAGCTCATCTCGGCCCCCGCCTACTACCTCGCGGCCAAGCGGGCACCGAGCATCAACGCCTTCATGACCGGCATCGCGATCATCCAGGACGAGCTCGCCCACGCCCACATCGCGTACCACATCCTCGAAGACCTCGGCGAGGACCAGGAGAAGCTCATCTTCAGCCGCGACCCGAAGAGCTTCCGCTATCCCTACGCCTTCGACGTTCCCCTCGACAGCTGGACGGAGCTCGTGGTCGCCAACGGTTTTTATGACCAGGCCGGCTTCTGCCTCCTCGGTGACATCCACGACAAGTGCTCCTACGGCCCCTGGAAGCGCGGTCTTAACAAGGTGATGCTGGAGGAGAACTTCCACCTGCGCAACGGCCGCACCTGGATGAAGCGGATCAGCGCCTCAGGGGGCAGCGCGAAAGAAGAGCTGCAGCGCGCCGTGGACTGGATGTTCCCGCTCAGCGTGGAGTGGTTTGGACTCCCCGACGACAAGAAGATGCACTCGACGCAGCTCGAGTACCGCCTCAAGGGACTGACCAACGACCAGCTGAGACAGTGGTGGCTCTCTACGGTCGTCCCCTATTGCGAACAGATCGGCGTCAACGTCCCGGCGCACAAAGAGACCCGCGAGGGAAAGGATGTCTGGGAGTTGGATTACCCGTTCCCTTGCGAATTCGACGCAGAGGCGAAACGCTGGGACTTCAAACAGCCGAGCACGTGGGACGACGTCCTGGCCCGCTGGCGCGCA
>VBFV01000096.1 GCA_005881335.1 Chloroflexota bacterium | reverse complement strand
TGCTCGACGAGCAGCTTTTCGATGACGTACACGCGGTGGAGGTGGTGGCGTGCAAAGAAGACATCGTCGGCATCGATCCGATCCCGTGTCGCCTCGAGCTCGAACAACACGACCTTGAACCACAGCTCGTACACCTGGTGGGCGACGATGAACAAGAGCTCGTCGTGCTCGCGGCTTAGTCCCTGCTGGAGCTGCAGCAGCTCGGGCACCTTGAGGTACGCGCCGTAGGAAAGCTCCCGCCCCTCCTCCCCGAAACGCTGGCTCACGCGCGCCCTAGTGCCTGAAGTGGCGCCGGCCGGTCACCACCATCGCGATGCCGGCCGCGTCTGCGGCGGCGGTCACGTCGGCATCCTTCATCGAACCGCCGGGCTGGATCACGGCAGTGACGCCTGCGCGCGCGCCGAGCGCCAGGCCGTCGGGAAACGGGAAGAACGCATCCGACGCCAGGACCGACCCTCGAGAGCGATCCCCAGCCCGTTGGACCGCCAGCTGGACCGCCTCCACGCGCGACATCTGGCCCGCGCCGACGCCGACCGCGGCTCCGTCCTTGAACAGCACGATCGCGTTCGACTTCACGTGCTTGACCGCGATCCATGCGAGGCCGAGCTGCTTCCACTCCGCATCGGTGGGGGCGCGCAGCGTGGCGGTCTTGGTTGACGGCCGATCGAAGCCGGCGCGGTCCCATTCCTGGACCAGAAAGCCGCCCGGGACCGAGCGCACTTCGTAATCAAAAAGGCCCGACCGCGCGGGCGGAGCGGCGATCACGATCATGTTCTTGCGCCGGGCCAGCACGTCCTTGGCTTCGTCAAGGATCTCGGGGGCGATCACGACGTGCGTGACGATCTGGACGATCTGCTCGGCCGTCGACCGGTCGAGGGCGCGGTTCGTCGCCACGATGCCGCCGAATGCGGACACCTTGTCGCACTCGTATGCCATGCGATAGGCGATCGCGGTGTCGGCGGCCACGGCGAGTCCGCATGGGTTCATGTGCTTGACGATCGCCACGGCGGGTTCGGTGTAATCCATCACGAGCTGGAACGCGGCCGACGCGTCCTGGATGTTGTTGAACCCCAGGGGACCACCCTGCACCTGATCCGCGCCGCCAATCCCACCCGGGTCGGGACCGAGCCGGTAGAACGCCGCCTTCTGATGCTCGTTTTCGCCGTACTTCAAGGGCTGGTCGAGCAGCCCCGCGATCGAGATCTCGGCCGGAAAACCGTTGGCCTCATGCCCCCTCATGTAGGCGGCGATCCACGCGTCGTAAGCCGACGTATGCCCATACGCCTCCGCCGCCAGGCGGCGCCTCGCTGATTGGTCAAGCGTGCCTTCGTTGAGCGCGCCCAGCACCTCCGAGTACCGCTGCGGCCGCACCACCACCACAACCGCCTCGTGGTTCTTGGCGGCCGCCCGGATCATGGCCGGTCCGCCGACGTCGATCTGCTCGATGGCCTCCTCAAAGGTCACGTCGGGTCTGACGACCGTGTCGATGAACGGATACAGGTTGCAGCAGACGAGGTCGATCTCGCGCAAGCCGTGAGCTGCCAGTGCCTGGAGGTGCTCGCGCTTGTCCCGCCGGGCGAGGATGCCCGCATGCACGCCTGGATGGAGCGTCTTGATGCGGCCGTCCATCATCTCCGGGAAGCCGGTCAGGTCGCTGACCGGCTGCGCGTCGAGCGCCGCGTCCTGAAGCGCCTGCAGAGTGCTGCCTGTGGCGAACAGGTCATAGCCGAGCCGCTTCAGGCCGCGCGCGAAAGCGGCGAGCCCGGTCTTGTCGCTAACGGAAAGAAGGGCTGTTGGCAAGACGTTCCTCCATCATCCTGATCGACCGGGGGAGGATCCGGTATTCGGCCTCGTGCACGCGCACGCGCAGCGTTTCCAGAGTGTCGCCGTCCAGCACCGGTACCGCCTCCTGCAGGAGGATCGGACCCGCATCGAGGTCCGCGGTCACGACGTGGACCGTCGCTCCGGTCCGCGTGGCGCCGCTTGCCAACGCCTGCTCGATCGCGTCCATCCCGCCGGCAAACTCAGGCAGCAGCGACGGGTGGACGTTGATGATGCGACCGACGAACGCGTCGAGAAACGGCTGCGTGTGGATCCGGTCGAAGCCCGCGTCGACGACAAGCTCCACATCGCGACGCAGAAAAAAATCGCGCATCGCGATATCACGCTGCTCCGCCGAGTCGAAGGTCTTCTGCGGAAGCTCCGCCAGCGCGATCCCGCGTTCCCGCGCGAAAGCGGCCCCGGCGCAGGACGGCCTGTTGGTGGCCACCGCGACCACGTCGAAATCAAGCTCGACCAGGTTGCGGAGGTTCGTTCCCTCGCCGGACACGCAGACTCCGAGCCTCAGCGGAAGACCACCCGGTCGGGGCCTGCTTGGCGCACGACTTCGCCTATCACCGTGCCGCCCTCCGGAACATCGCGCCGATCGACCACGAGGATCATCCCGATCCCCATGTTGAACGTTCCGTACATCTCGTCGTCGGCGATCCGACCTTGCTTGCGTATCAGCTCGAAGATCGGCGGCACGCGCCACGCCTTCCGTTCGAGACGTGCGGCCAAGCCATCGGGGAGGCAGCGGGGCAGGTTGCCCAACACGCCGCCGCCGGTGATATGAGCGGCGCCTTTCCACCGGATGCGCCCTAGATCGTCGAGATAGGATCGGTGCGGCTCGAGGACCACCTCACCGAGCGGTCTGCCAAGCTCCGAGAAAACGTGGCCCAGTGGCACGTCCTCGAACACCTTGCGCACGAGAGAGTAGCCGTTGGTGTGGAGGCCGCTGGATGGTAGTCCGATGAGCACGTCACCAGGCTCGACCGCGTCGCGCTGGGCACTCGGCTCGACCAGGCCGACGATGAACCCTGCCAGGTCGTAGTCGCCCAACGCGTAGACGCCCGGCATCTCGGCGGTTTCGCCCCCGAGCAGGGCGCACCCGGCGGCGCGGCACGCGGCGGTCATGCCTTCCACCAGCTGCGTGAATACGTCGGGGTCGAGCTTGCCGGTGGCGAAGTAGTCCAGGAAGAAGAGCGGGCGCGCGCCCGCCGTCGCGATGTCATTGACGCAGTGGTTGACGATGTCGACGCCGATCCCGCGGTGCGAAGACGCGGCGATCGCGACCTTGATCTTGGTGCCCACGCCATCCGCACTCGCGGCGAGGTGCCCACCGCCCGGCAAGGCGTAAAGGCCGGCGAACGGCCCCACCCCTTCGACCACCTCTTTGCCGTGCGTCGCCGCAATCAGCGGTTTGACACGCTCCAGCGCCCGCTCATAGGCCTCGATGTCGACGCCCGCCGCGGCATAGGAGAGCCCCTCGCTGCTCATGACCTTCTAAAGCTTGGCGAGTTGCGGCGCCGGGTTCTCGAATTGCATCTTGTCCATCTCGAGCTGCTGTGGCACCGGCACCGGGTACGAACCGTCGAAGCAGGCGCGGCAGAACTCCTGTGACGTGCCACGCCCGATCGCGCGCATGAGGCCGGGGATGGATAGGTAGTGCAACGAGTCGGCGCCGATCTGCTGGCGCACCTCCTCGACCGAACGTCCCGACGCGATCAATTCCTTGGTCGAGCCGATGTCGACGCCCATGAAGCACGGGTATCGCATCGGGGGGCTGGAGATACGCATGTGGATCTCGCTCGCACCCGCCGAACGCAAGCGCTCGATGATCCGGCGCGAGGTCGTTCCGCGCACGATCGAATCGTCGACCGCGATCAGCCGCTTGCCCCTGATCGAACGCGGCAACGCGTTCAGCTTCAGCATCACGCCGGCTTCGCGCAGCGACTGGTCGGGCTGGATGAACGTGCGGTTGATGTAGCGGCTCTTCATCAGCGCCTCGCGGAACGGGATCCCGGCCGCCTCGGCGTAACCGATCGCCGCAGGCGTGCCCGAGTCCGGGAACGCGATCACCATGTCCGCCTCGACCGGCGCCTCCTGGGCAAGCTCATGGCCCATCCGGATGCGGGCATCCTCGAGCTCGCAGTTCTTGAGAATCGAGTCAGGGCGCGCGAAGTAGATGAACTCGAACACGCACATCGCGTGCTTGTTCGAAGCCTGGAAGCTCACGCTGTGCACCCCGTGCTCGTCCATGACGACCATCTCGCCCGGCTGGACCTCGCGCACGAACGTCGCGCGCACAGTGTCGAGCGCGCACGTCTCCGACGCAATGACGTGTGCCGGCTGTCCCGGCAGCGGGATGTAGCCGATGCACAGCGGCCGGAAGCCAAACGGATCGCGCAACGCGATGAGCTGGTTCGGCGTGATGATGCCGCACGAGTAAGCCCCGACGACCCGTGCGAACGTGCGCCGGATGACTTCTTCCCATGAGCGTCCGTGGGTGTTTTCGATCAGGCGCGCCATCACCTCGGTGTCGAGTCCGCTCTCGAAGGTGACGCCCTGCTCCTGGAGCTGGGCGCGCAGCGCGTCCGCGTTGAGCAGGTTGCCGTTGTGCGCGATGGCGCCGGGTCCAAGCGTCGGATGTTGAAACGGCAGCGGGTGCGCATTTTCGGCACGGCTTGAGCCAGTGGTCGAATACCGCGTGTGGCCGAGCGCGAGGATCGATCCCTCGCCGAGGTCTTTGATCTGCGCCGGCGAAAAGACCTGCGCCACCAGGCCCATGTCGCGATGCACGCGCACGGACGACCCGTCCGACACCGCGATGCCCGCCGATTCCTGGCCGCGGTGCTGGAGCGCAAAGAGACCGAAGTAGGTCAGGTTCGCGACGTCGACCCCGTGCTTGGCGCAGATCCCGAACACTCCGCACATGGTTAGGGGACCATCACCTCCCACGCCTCGCGCAGCTCCGCTAGCGCCAGCCTCAGCTGGCCCTCGAACTCGAGGATGTCGCCGCCGGCAAGACCGAGCAGGGAAAGCTCGACGTGATGGCGGCGCGCCAGCGACTGCAGCTCGGGCATCGCACGCGACGCCACGCTCACGATGTAGCGGCTGGGCGACTCGCCGAAGAACGCGGCGTCGAGGCGTAGCGGGGGCTCGGGCCGGATCGCGGGACAGCGCACTCCTATGCCGCCCAGCAGGCAGCACTCCGCGAGCGCGACGAGCATCCCGCCCTCGGCGCAGTCGTGCGCCGAGTGGAGAAATCCGTTCTCCGCGGCGGCGAGCACGAGCCTGTTGACCGCCTGCTCGCGGGTCAGGTCGAGAGCCGGCGGCCGGCCCGCGACGTAACCATGCTC
>VBFV01000095.1 GCA_005881335.1 Chloroflexota bacterium | reverse complement strand
GCGACTCGGTGATCGTCAACCCGCGAGGCGGCATCGTCGCCGGGCCGCTCCACGAGCAGCACGGCATCGTGTACGCGGACTGCGATCCTGCCGTGTCCTCGGCCGCGAAGCGGACGCTGGACGTTGCGGGCCACTACGGGCGGCCGGATTTGTTCCGGCTCGAAGTCAAGCGAGAGGCGCTGGCGCCGGTCGACTTCGGCTAGAGGCGCGTCAGCGGCGGGCGGCCTCCAGTCCGTAAAGGGCGCCGTACTTTCGCTGCACGTAGCTGATCCACGGCGCGGCGGTCAACGGCTTGCCGGTCGCGCGCTCCATCAGCTCGTTGGGCGTGAACTTACGGCCATGCCGGTGCACGCTCTTGCGCAGCCATCCGAGAAGCGGCGCGAACTGGCCTTTCTCGACCTGCGCGTCGAGGTCCGGGATGTCGGCGCGGATCTTCTCCATCAGCTGCGCGCCGATCAGGTTGCCGATCGTGTAGCCGGGGAAGATCCCGAAGCTCACGTACGACCAGTGGATGTCCTGCAGAGTGCCTTCGCGATCGTTGGGGACGTTGAGTCCGAGGTATGCCTTGAACCGCGCGTTCCAGGCCTCGGGCAGGTCTTTCACTTTCAGCGTCCCCTCGAGCAGCTCGTTTTCCAGCTCGAAGCGCAGAAGGATGTGCATGTTGTAAGTGACCTCGTCCGCTTCGACGCGGATGAAGGACGGATAGGCGCGGTTGACCGCCCGGTAGAAGCTGTCCGCGTCCACGCCGCGCAACGGTTCTGGAAAGACCGCGCTCAGGCTGGGGTAGAAGTGGCGCCAGAATGGCAGGCCCCGGCCGACGAGGTTCTCCCACAGGCGCGACTGCGACTCATGGACGCCAGGCGAGGCGCCGTCCCACAGAGGTGTGCGGTCGATCTCTCTCGCGATGCCCTGGTTGTACATGGCGTGGCCCGCCTCGTGGACGAGTCCGAAAAAGCACTCGTTGAAGAAGTCGCGCGAGACGCGTGTCGTGATGCGGACGTCCCAAGGACCGATGGACGTCTCGAAGGGATGGGTGGAGATGTCCTGGCGGCCGCGCTCCAGGTCGTAGCCCAGCCGCTTCACCACCTCGAGCGCGTACGAGACCTGCAGGTCGGGATCGAAACCGCGGTACAGGACGCGGTCGTCCACCGTGTCGGCGTGGCGCGCGATGTCAGCCACCAGCGGCACGATCGCCTTTTTGAGCTCGGCGAACATCGCCTCCAGCTGCTCCGTCGTCATGCCGGGCTCGGTGCGGTCGAGCAACGCGTCGTAGGGGCGGTCCTCGTACCCGATGGCGTCGGCGATCCGACGATTGAGCTCGACGTTCTTTTCGAGATACGGCGCGAACAGGCTGAAGTTCTCGTCGTGGCGTGCCTTCTCCCAGACGGGCCTGGCGGTGGGTCCGGCGCGTGCGACCTCCGCCACGAGGTCGGGCGGCAGCTTGCGTGCCTGGTCGTAGTCGCGGCGCGTGACCCGGACGAGGCTGGCTTCGTCGGAGTCGAACGACCGGCCGCCGAGCTCGTCCTCGAGCTCGCCCAGCAGCCGGCCGACCTCGTCCGAGGTGAAACGAACATGGGCCAGGCGGAGCAGGGTCGAAAGCTGCTCGGCCCGTGACTCGACGCCGCCGCGCGGCATGTACGTTTCCTGGTCCCACTCGAGCAGCAGCGCGGCCCGGTTGAGGTCGGTGACCTCGGCCAGGACGGCTTTGAGCTCTTGCAGCTTCTCGCTAGTGTTAGCCACGACCCCTCCGGGTATTCTCCCGAAAGCACATGTCGCCCCGCTAGCTCAGTGGATAGAGCATCTGTCTTCTAAACAGAGGGTCGGGGGTTCGAATCCCTCGCGGGGCACCAAATCGCGGTCCGTTGACACTCTCACGAGGCGCTGATACGGTCGTAGGCGCCGGTGGTGTTCAGCATGGAGGGTTCGATGAAAACATCTACGTCGGGGAGGCCTCTGAAATCAGTTGCACTCTCGATTCTCAGTCTGCTGATTCTGCCCGTCGCGGCGCATGCGTCGACCGCGATGCCAGCGCCCGCGACGCTCGACATCGCCCCGCAGATCGTCGTGGTTAATCACCTCAATCGTGGCAGCGCCCAACCTCCCAGCAGCAGCGACTGTATTGCCGCCATCGGGTTCGGCTGCTACCTGCCGTCTGACATGGCCCATCAGTACGACTTCACCCCCGAGTACGCGGCCGGCCACGACGGCGCCGGGCAGACCATCGTCATCTTTGACTCCTTTGGCAGCCCGACCATCGCTCAGGATCTCGCGACCTTCGACGCGGAACTCCGCCTGCCGGCCCCGCCGTCGTTCAAGATCTACCAGCCCGAAGGCAACGTCGTCCTGAACTACGACAACCTGCCCAGCCCGGTTGGGATTCACAACAAGAACATCAGCAACGAGCTCGGATGGGCCTATGAGACAACGCTTGACGTCGAGTGGGCGCACGCGATGGCTCCCGGCGCAAACATCGCCTTGGTCGTGATACCGGTTGCTGAGACCCAGGGCGTTCAGGGGCTGCAGAACATGGAAAACGCTGAGGGATGGGCGCTGGCGCATCACATCGGCAACATCTGGTCCAACAGCTTTCGCACCACCGAGCAGGCATTTCACACCCCCGCGACGATCAGAAATCTGAACAGCCTCTACCACGCGGCAGCACAGCAGGGCGTGTCGGTCTTCGTCGCCTCAGGCGATTTCGGAGTCGCCAACTCTGATAAGCAGGGACGCCTGTTCCCATTCCCGACGGTGGCTTTCCCCACGTCAAGCCCTGACGTGATATCGGTAGGAGGCACCGAGATACCGACTCCCCAGCCCGCGCTGACTTCGTACAACCCGGAGACGGTCTGGAACGAGTTCGGATTCCTTGGTACGGGTGGCGGGTACAGCTCGGTCTTTGGCGAACCGAGTTACCAGGTTTCTGCAGCCATCCCCGACGCTTTGTCGGCACGCGGCCTGCCGGACGTTGCGTACAACTCGGCGGTGATCAGCCTGACCAATATCTATGAGAGCTTCGATCCGCGTTTCGCGCCTGACTGGGTCCAGGTCGCAGGCACGAGCGCGGCGGCGCCTCAGTGGGCGGCGATCGACGCCATCGCCAACCAGGCCGACGGTGCCCTCGGTTTTCTCAATCCCAGGCTGTACCGGATCTACACCAACGGCCCGTACGGCACCGCCTTCCACGACATCACAGTTGGCGACAACTCGGCCTCGGGCATCACCGGTTACAGCGCTACGGCGGGCTGGGACCCGGCAACCGGCCTGGGGACACCGGACGTGCACCAGCTGGTCGTGGCACTTTCTGCGACGTCGCCCTGACCGCTTGTGCCCGAATCGTTGAGTCCCGGGCCGGGATAGCGCCATTGCGCCCATCTGGTCGTCACAAATGAGGTGATCAGGTGACGGCGATCAGCGCGATCGCGACCAGCGCGAGCACGGCGCCCGCCGCCTGGATCGTGGTCATCCGCTCCTTGAGGAATACCCGTGCGCACAGGATGGTGAACGCGGGGTAGAAGGAGGTCAGCAGCGCACTCAACGAGAGCAAGCCATGGAAGGTCGCGTAGAGATAAAGGACAATCCCGGCTCCGTCGAGGGTGCCGCCCACCGCGAGCAACCTCCAGGTTCCGCGCCGCGGAAGCAGTGAGACGCCGCTGACCAGTGCGAAGCCGAGCGAAGCGACCGCCGAACCGACGCGCCCGCTGACGAAGGCCGTGACCCCGGCCCCGCTGCCTGCGTGAAACAGAATGAAGAACAGTCCGAAGCCGATGCCGGCGAGGACCGCCAGTCCCACCGCGGTGCGCGTGCCGTGAGTCGATCCACGGCCCACGCGGTTGATCAGCCCGATGGCGACGAGCCCGACGGCTATGCCGGCGATCTGCCCTGCGTGCAACCGCTCCCCCGTCATCACGCCCACCGCCGTCGGCAGCGCCGCCGCAACGACGGCGGTGATCGGCGCAACCACGCCGATCGGGCTCAATGACATGGCTCGATAGAACGCGATCAGACCCAGGCCTCCGATCATGCCGCCGGTGAACGCCAACAGAGCAGCCACGGGATCCAGCCGCTCGGGCAGCAGCCAGATCGCCAGGGGTAATGCGACAAGACCGATCGCCTCGATGCCGATCGCAACGCTCGCCGGAGGTGTGCGCCTGCCCGCGACTCCTCCCGTGAAGTCGGCGACTCCTAAAGTTGCGGCTGCGCCCAGTGCCGCGGCGGGCGAGAGGAACTGGTTCAGTTTGACGATCGTAGCCGGGGCCCGACTCGGCGCGAATGGAGGCGGAGGTGACATGAAGCAAACCGAAATTCCCCGGCCATCCGACGCTGTTCTCACGCGGCTCGCCGCCATAGCGGTTCGCGTTGATGAGCTGATGGCGTTCGATCAGCCAAGGAACAAGGCGCCGGTCGGCCTCACGACGATCAAGAACGACCGGCGCCGATCCGTCGAGCAGGTCCTCGTCCTGCTCGCCGATCCAGAGCTGAAGAGCTACCTCGCCAAGGTGCGAGGCCTGGTCACCTAAGTCGCGCGGCGGCTGTCCAGCGAATCGATGAATTCGCGATAGCTACGCATCACGAGGCGCAGCTTCTCGGTGTCCGCGTTGCCCTCGACGTCGCCGTGCATACGCGTGACATGCTCGCGCATCGACTTCGCCATGTGGTCGA
>VBFV01000039.1 GCA_005881335.1 Chloroflexota bacterium | reverse complement strand
GGCGTGACCAATCCGCTCGACCCGACGTACCTGATCGGCATCATCACCAACGGCCGCACCGACAACGGTCGCGTGATGCCGGCGAAGGGCGGCAACCCGAGCCTGACCGAACAGGACGTAAAGGACCTCGCCGCCTACATCATCCAGCAGAACCGCAATCCGGGCGGCGGCGCGCTCTCGCCGGGCGAGCTGGCGAAACGGACCATACTCTGGGTGAGCATCGGGATCATCGCCATGGTCTTCATCACGTACCTGCTGTCTTCGTACAACATGCGATGGATCGCGCGCCGCAACGCGGCGCGACGCAAGTAGCCGAAGCCGGCTCCGCACCGCCTCTCTACCCGACACCCGTCGGCGGCGCGCCTCGAATCCTGATTCTCTTCAGCGACACGGGCGGCGGCCATCGCGCCGCGGCCCGCGCACTCACCGACGCGCTGGAGCTGCTCGACCCGTCCTGTGTCGTGACGGTCGCCGATCCGCTGATCGGGCAGGGACCGGCCGTGGTCCGCCGCCTCGCCTCGCTCTACTCGCCCGTGATCCGCCGCTCGCGCGCCGCCTGGGGCGCCGTCTATCACACGAGCAACACGCAGCCGACTTTCGCCGCCATTCGGGCGGTGTTCGGTCCGGCCGTGCGCAGGGTCCTGCGCCACCTGTTGGAGCAGCACGACCCCGACGTCGTGCTGTCGGTGCATCCACTGCTCAACCACGTCGCGCACCAGGCGATCCGCAAAAGCGGGCGGCCGCGCGCGCTGATGACGGTGATCACCGACCTGGTCGACTTCCATCGGGGTTGGACGTTCAGCCAGGCCGACCTGGTGGTCGCACCGACCGAGCGGGCGCGCCGGGTCGCGATGCGGCGCCGCGTGCCGGCCGAGCGGGTCAAGCTGCTGGGCCTGCCGGTCGACCTAAGGTTCCGGCCGCCAGCGCCGGGCGAGAAGCAGGCGCTGCGGCGCCGTTTCGGACTCGACGAACACCGGTTCACCGTCCTGGTGATGGGCGGCGCGGCGGGAGTCGGGCATCTCGCTGCGCAGGTCCGCGTGCTGGCGACGGAGCCGCATCCATGGCAGCTCGCTGTCGTGTGCGGCCGCAACGACAAGCTCCGCCGCCGTCTGCTCGCGCTGCCGGCGGCGACGCCGATGCTGGTGTTCGGTTTCGTCGACTACATGCCCGAACTGATGCGCGCGTGCGACCTGGTGGTGACCAAAGCAGGTCCCGGCGCCATCGCCGAAGCCCTGGCCACCGGAGTGCCTCTCGTGATCACCGGCTTCCTGCCAGGCCAGGAATCGCCGAACGTCGATTTCGTGGTCGAGTCGCGAATCGGCGCGTTCGCGCCGAAAGAGTCCGACCTGGTCGATGAGGTCCGCGTGCTGGCCGAAGGCGGTCCCACCTGGCGTGAGATGTCGCGCAAAGCAGAAGAGCTCGCGCATCCGTACGCGTCGTCGGACATCGCCCGCGAGTGCCTCATCCTTGCCGCGCGCTACAGGGCGTCGGCGCAGGCGAGCCTGTAGGGGCATAAGCGGCAGCGCCGCCGCTCTGGTCGTGGCTCAAAACGTCCGGCTTGGATTCCGGTGGCCACCTCGGAGCCCTCGACCGCCGCGTCGCGCATCAACCCGGCGACCTTTTCGACGCGGACCGATTCGCCCGACGCCAGATAGACGACTTCCAGCTCGACCGGATCCAGACCCAGGGATGCGGTTGCGCCGAGGGCGTAAAGCGCCACCTGCAGGTCACGGCGCCGCCGCGCGATGGGTCGGCCGCTCTTGTAATCGATGATCCGCCAACCGCTCTCAGAGCGGTCGATGCGGTCGATCACGCCGCGAAGCTTCCAGCCTTCCACCGGGACGTCGAACTGTTGCTCGAGGTACGCCGGGACCGCATCCAATCCGCCGCGAGAGCGATAGGCCTCGAGATCCGCGGCACCGTTGCGCATGAACGCGGGAATGCGGCGCGGGTCCGGAAACGAGGTCTCCTTCCAGACGTCGTTGTGGATCGAGCGCAGTCGCGGGCCGCTGACCGACCTGCCTTCCCGGCGCACCTCGCCTGCCCGCCGCAGCACCTCGTGAAGGATCACGCCGTGGACGGCTTCGGCGCTCTGCACCACCGGCAGGTGTTGCAGATGGCGGTACCAGTACTGCCGCGGGCAATCGAGATACGACGTGATCGCGCTGTAGGAGAGCTGCACCTCTCCGCTGCGTCCGTTGACCGCGATCGGCGGCACAGCTTGCGGTGTGGGTGGGATTTGCTTTTCCAGAATCGCACCGGCCCCGACCGCGCGCACCTCGCTGAGGAAACGAGATTCGCGCCACCCGCGGCCACCCTCGTAATGGGTGGCACGCGTCAGGTACAGGCGCCGCCGGGCGCGGGTCATGGCGACGTACAGGAGACGCCGTTCTTCGGCGACCACGTCCTCGCGGCCGCGCACGAGCGGTTCGAGCACCGCCGGTGGAAGCTCGAAACGCGGCGACCGTCCGGACTGCGGCAGCCGTCCCTCGACCAGCGATGGCACGAACACCACTTCAAACTCGAGGCCTTTCGATTGATGGATGGTCATGACCTGGATGGCGTCCGTTGCCTCGACCGGCGCCGGCTCCGCATCTTCTCCGGACAGCAGGACGAGGTCGAGGTGTCTCATGTACGCGACCAGAGAGTGGTCAGGTGATGATTCGCAGAACTCGGCGATCATCTCGGCGAAACGGCTCACGTTCGCGGTGGCACGCGCCGCCTCGCTGGCCTCGAGGCCCGCGCGGAGCTGTGCGAGGTAACCGGTCTGTTCCATCAGCTCGAAGAACAGGTCGCGCACGTCCAGCCGATCCGCCGCCTCGCTAAAACGTGCAACCAGTGACGGCATTAATGCCGTCGCGGGCCGAGCGTCCACGCGCGCCAGAGCGACGAGGTCTGCCGGGTCGCGCACCAATCGCAGCAAGGCGATCAGGTCTTTGACCTCGGGCCGGTCGAGGAAGCCGTGGCCTCCGATCACAACGTGCGGCAGGCCTTCCGCCGCGAGCGCCGTCGCGATCGGCCGCGCGATCGCGTTGGTGCGGCACAGAACCGCGATGGATGAAAGCGCGGTTCCATCCCCGACCAAACGCGCCGCTTCGCGCGCAATGGCGCGCGCTTCCGAATTTCCGTCCGCCGCCTCCCAGGCTTGCACCGCGGGTCCGCCCGCCTCGGCGCGGAGCTGCTTGGGCAGACGGTCCAGGTTGTTCGCGATCAAGGCCGAAGCCGCCGATACGATGCGTCGCGAGCTTCTCCGGTTGCGCCCGAGCGTGACGGTGCGCGCCATTGGGAAGCTGCCCAGGAATCGCTCGAGACTGGCGCGCGAGGCGCCGCGGAACCGATAGATCGACTGGTCATCGTCGCCCACCACGAAGGGATCGCCGCCGCCGGCGACCAGCTCCACCAGCCGCTCCTGGGCCAGGTTGAGGTCCTGGTATTCGTCGACCAGCACGTGCGGGTAGCGTCCCGCGTAGCTCCGCCGCACCTCGGGCTTTTGCTCCAAGAGCCGGACCGCGAGCAGGACCAGGTCGTCGAAGTCCAGGAAGCGCTGCCGGTGGCACTCCCTCTCGTAGGCGTGGAAGAGCCGCGCACAGGCGCGCATGAGTGCCGCCTTCTCGGCGTCATCGGTCGACGAGGCCCACGCCCGCAGACTCCGGAGCGGGACCAGCTCCTGCTTCATGCGCTCGAGCATCTGCAGGACCGGTGCGACCAGGTCGTCGGGCCGCTCTTCTCCCGTCAGCGCGGCATCGCCGATCGACCACATCAGCTCCCGAGCGACGATCCACCTGTCCGCCCCGGCCAGGATTCGAAAGCCGGGAGGAACGCCGATCCGCCGGCCGTCCTCGCGCAGCCAGCCGAGCGCTATGGAGTGGAACGTGCCCACGGCCGGGGCCGGCGCCTGGATCCGTTCCTCGATCCGTTCGCGCATCTCGTTGGCCGCCCGCTCCGTGAAGGTCATGACGAGAATCGACGCGGGCGAAACTCCCGATGCCACGAGCCGGCCGAACCGTTCGGCGATGACGGCGGTCTTCCCGGTCCCCGCTCCGGCCACCACCCGCACCGGGCCGGCGCCAAGTGCCGCGGCGCGCGACTGCTCCCGACCGAGCTTCATGACGGTGTGGACCGGCCGATGCGCACGCGGAGCACTCGCACCTTGCGTCCGAGGTCGGGTCGGTTGAGCCGGGCCAGGATCGCTTCGGCGTCGAGCCTGAGCTGATGGGCCAGCGCCGGGCTCGAGGTGCTGACGAGCAACGTCCCCGAGCGGAGCTCGACCTCGTCGCATAACCGAGCCACGTCTGGACCCATCAGGGTGCGAAAAGCAGCCGCGACCTGCATCCCCATCAGGCGCGCCCCGCCGGGCTGGCGGCGGACGATTCTCGGCAAGATATTGCCCAACTTATCCACAGGCCTGGATCCTGCCCGCTTCGACGTTCCAAACCATCGCTTTGGCGATCAGCTCGGGGGGAAACGGGCCCGCCTCGACCGAGGTGATGATCACCTGGCCTCCGCCCCCCACCTCCCGGAGGAGAGCGGCTCGGCGCTCGCCGTCGAGCTCCGAAAGGACGTCGTCGAGCAAGAGCACCGCCCTCTCGCCCGTCCGCCGCTCGATCAGGGCCGCCTCGGCCAGCTTCAAGCTCACCACGGCGGTCCGCTGCTGGCCCTGCGAACCGTAGGAGCGGGCCTCCTGTCCATCGAGCAGAACTCGCACGTCGTCCCTATGCGGACCGACGCTCGTGGAGCCCCGCCGGAGATCCTCGGCCAGCGAGTTATGCACAGCTTCGGCCAGGTTTTCCGGAGGCCCCTCGTAGCGAATTTCGAGGCGTTCGCCAGACGCGATTTCAGCGTGGCAGCGTGCCGCTTCGGGGGCCAGCTCGAGGACCGCTCGGGCTCGGGCGTCCACGATCTCGCCGCCGACCTTGACCAGCTCCTGGTTCCAGGCGTCGAGCATGTCCTCTCCGCCCTCACCCGCGGCCATTCGCTTGAGCAGGCTGTTGCGCTGCTCCAGCACCCGGCGCAAGCCCGCGAGCGAGCGGGCGTAACCGCGCTCGACCTGGACGAGCATCTGGTTGAGAAACCTCCGCCGTAGCTCGGGACCGGCTTTGACCAGTCCGAGGTCATCCGGCCAGAAGAGCACGACGCGGAAATGCCCGGGGAGATCGACAGCCCGGCGGCGCCGAACCAGGGCCCACCGGCCCGACCAGCTCGTGCTCCCGCCGCGCCCTCGGCGAGGATGACAGGGCCAGCATGGCCACCGCCTCGAGGAGGTTGGTCTTGCCCTGGCCGTTCGGACCGATGAACACGTTGATCCCCGGGCCCGGCGTCAGCTCCAGCCGCGCGGAGTTGCGGTGGTTCCGGAGACGTAGGCGGCGTAAGCGCACTTTGGCGGTGCGCTTACGACATCGCCACCCGCACGGGCATGATCACGTAGAGGTAGTGCTCCTTGCCCGGCGGTCGCATGAGCCCCGGGCTGAGAGGGCCGTCGAACAGCAGCTCGACCTCGTCCTCTCCGACCACACCGAGGGCATCCAGGACGTAGCGGGCATTGAACGCGATCTGGATGTCAGAGCCGTCGACGTTGGCGTTCATCTCGGCCTTGCTGTCGCCCACCTCGTTGGTGGTGGCGGAAAGCGTCAGCACGCCGGACTGGGCCTTGACTCGGATCACGTTCGCGCTATCGCGTGCGAAAAGCGACACCGCGCGGACCGTCTGGGTGAGCTCGCCCGTGGAGACTTTGACCTTGGTCGAGCTCTTGCTGGGGATAACCTGTGCGTAGTTGGGATACTTGCCGTCGATCAGCCTCGAGGTGAGCTCGGAGCTGCCGGCGCGGAAGAACACCTGGTTCCGGGCTTTGGAGATGATCACCTCCACCTTGCCCGGTTCGCCTTTGAGCACCCGGGAGAGCTCGGCCAGGGCCCGTGCTGGGACGATGAGGCTTGCCTCCAGGTCTGTTGCGCCGGCCGCGGCGAGCTTGCGGACGGCCAGGCGGTGACCGTCGGTGGCGGCCAGCGTCAGGTTTCCTCCCTGTACCTGGACCAGCACCCCGGTGAGGACAGGTCGCGCCTCGTCGGTTGACGCCGCCATCTGCGTCTGCTCGACCGCGCCGACCAGGTCATCGAGGGCGACCTCCAGCCGGTCGCCTTCGTCGGGCCGCGGTCCTGGCGGAAACTCCTCCGCCTCGATGCACTTGATGTGCGTGTCAAATCGTGCGCAGCGCAGATTGAGCGATTGGGTCGCGCCATCGAGAGTCATCTCGAGGTCGTCGTCGGGGAGGGTGCTGACGAAATCGGTCAGCAGACGGGCCGGCGCCGTGGTTGAACCTTCTGCCGCGACCTCCGCCGGGACAAGCTTGCGGATGCCGATCTCCAGGTTGGTGGCAGTCAGAGCCAGGCCTTCTGCTGTCGTCTCGATGAGGATGTTGTTGAGGATCGGGAGCGTGGTTCGGCTCGAGATCGCCCGCGAAACGACCTGCAGAGCTTGACCCAGCACCGCCGGCCTACAGGTCACCTTCATTTGAGCTGTGAGAACTTTGGCATTCACGAAAGTTGTCCCCCGTTGAAAGAGATTCTCTTTATTGAAATCATTCGTAACCGATAACAGTAAGCGCTGTGCAGACTGTGGATGTCGAGATCATTTACAGATCGAAATCGATGGTGGATAAGGTCTGGGGAATCGTAGTAGGGACCAGGTGTGCCTGTGGAATCGATGGGGACGAGATGACCCGCTGGCGTCCATCCCAGCTGAATCCCAAGCCGGTTCTCAAAACGTGTGGAAACGATCACTGCACGTATAGCTTTTCGCGGATCGACTGCACCTCGTAGCGGAGGCGCTCGTCCTCTTTCAGCTCGTTGGCGATCTTCTCGATCGAGTGGAGCGCGGTGGTGTGGTCTCGACCACCAAACGCCTTCCCAATCGCCGGCAGTGACGATGGCGTCTCCTCGCGCACGAGGTACATGGCGACCTGGCGCGGGAAGACGATGTGCTTGTCGCGCCGCTTGCCTTTCATATCGTCGAGCGTGACGTTGTAGTAGTCGGCGACCAGGACCTGGATCCGCTCGACGTTGATGGGCTTGCGGGTGCTGGCGGGGATGATGTCGGAAAGAAGGCGCGCCGCCTCGTCCTCGTCGACCTGCCTCTGATGCACCGCGGCGAAGGCCTGGACACGAGTCAACGCGCCCTCCAGCTCTCGGATGTTGCGCTGGACCTTGTGCGCGATGAAGTTCAACACCTCTTCCGGGATGAGGCCTCCGTTGTCGCCGAGCTTGGAATGAAGGATCGCGAGGCGAGTCTCGAAATCCGGAGGCTGGATGTCGGCGATGAGACCCCACTCAAACCTCGAACGCAAGCGGTCCTCGAGCGTGGGAATTTCCTTGGGCGGACGGTCGGACGAGATGACGATCTGCTTGTTGATCTCGTGCAGTGCATTGAAAGTGTGGAAGAACTCCTCCTTGGTGCGGTCCTTGCCGGCGAGGAACTGCACGTCGTCGATCAGCAGCACGTCGACAGTTCTGTACTTATGGCGGAACTCTCCCATGCGCGCGGTCGCGATCGAGCTGATCACCTCGTTGGTGAACTGCTCGGACGTCAGATAGACGACGCGCTTGCGTGGAAAACGGTCGTGAACCTCATGGCCGATGGCATGCATGAGGTGGGTCTTGCCCAACCCCACCCCTCCGTAGAGGAAGAGCGGGTTGTAGCTGTCACCTGGAGCCTCAGCGACGGCTTTCGCGGCGGCGTGCGCGAACTGCGAGTTATGACCGACCACGAATGATGAGAACCGAAAGCGTGCGTTGAGCTCGGAGGGCGCGACGACTGCTACCTCGGCGATCACCTCCGGCGCGTTGTCGTGTCCGTTGTCTCCATTGCGGGAGTCGTCGCCGTCGAACAAAGCGTGCGCCGGGCGGTGGCCGGTTGGCGCGATCACAAAATCGATGTCGACCTCGGAGCCGGTGACCGCCTGCAGTGTTTCCTGGATCAATCCAGAGAAGCGGTCCTCGAGCCAATCCTTGGCGAGCTTGCTCGGCACGCCGATCCGGAACGTGCCTCCGTCAGCGGAGACGACCGATGTGTTCTTGAGCCACATGTCGTAGGTGCGTTTGGCAAGCTGAAAACGCAGCTCTTCTTGCACCTGCGACCAGACCTGGTCCTGGTTCACCCCACCTCCTCCGTGATTGCGCCGATCCACGGGCTGTGGATCGGTCCCGCCACCCCTGTGGAGCGCGAGCGCGCCCCCTCTGCAAATCCTGTGGACAATCTGGGGTCAACTGTCCCGTCCCCGGTGGCCGCGCTCTCGCCCGGACAGCGACCTTTGAATCGCGCTGCCGGCGACCGCGGATTCAACCGAAGCTCTTCGAGCATGAGCTCCGCCTCCTTGGTGCCTGTGGAAAAGAGCGGACCGGATTTCCACAGGTTGGCGGCGCCGACCTGTCCGAAATCCCCTATCCGGTCGATCCCGAAATATGGAAGCGGGGTTGTATGACTAAGTGTTGCTAAGCCTATAAATATTGGTGGGACGACAGGTGCAATCTGTACTGGGGCGTTGATTTGACGCGATGCTTGGCTGCTTCCGGCCGCGCACTATAGCACTGGCCTGTGGATACCGCAAGGCACATGGTCGTGTGATGAAGTGACACAGGCGGTGTCACAAGTCTGGCCGTTTGGCTCCGCTACACTGGCCCGATCAAAAGGACGTATCAACCCAAGAAACGCTATCGCCGGCGCGTCCATGGCTTCCTGCGCCGGATGAGCACCAAGGGCGGAGCACGGGTGCTTCGCAATCGCCGCCGAAAGGGCCGAGAGCGGCTGGCCTCTTAGCGGCCGTTCGCGACGCCTTTTGCGGGTCGCATGCATGCATTCAACGTGAAGAAGCGATCGCGGCTGCGCAAGCGCTCGGACTTCCAGTCGGCGGTGGGCGGCAGACGCTTTCACAGCGGGCGCGCGCTGGTCGGTTTCGCGGTGCCCAGCGAGGCGGCCCTGACGCGGGTCGGCGTCACGGTCAGCCGGGCGGTCAAGGGTTCCGTCGACCGGAATCGGGCGCGGCGCCGCTTGCGGGAAGTCGCGCGTGCCGGCTTGCTGGGTCCTGATTCGCCCCTGCACCAGGTGGGAATACGATATGACGTGGTCCTGATCGCCCGCCCGGCGGCGCTCGAGGTGTCGTTCGCCGACCTGAAGGCGGAGGCGGCGCTGGCTGCGTTCAGGCTCGCCAAGTTCAAGCCATGACGAAACTTCTCCTGCTGCTGATCCGCGGTTATCAACTGACGCTGGCGAAGATCTTGCCGCCCTCCTGTCGCTACTACCCGTCTTGCTCGCATTACACATACGAGGCCATCGACAAGTACGGCTGGCTCAGAGGCGGCTGCATGGGCGCGGCCCGCATCGCCCGCTGCCACCCGTTTGCCGCCGGCGGATACGACCCGGTGCCCTGAGGGAGACGGCCATTTTTCTGAGCTCGCCCTTTGACATCTTTCAGCCCATCCAGTCGGTGTGGTGGACGATCTTCGGGGTCACCTTGCAGTCGGCGCTGTCCTTCATCTATTCGCATGTAGCCGGGATAGCAGTCTTCAACGCGATCGGGGCGTACGGCGTCGCGATCGTCATCCTGACCATCCTCATCCGGCTGCTGCTTGCTCCGCTGCAGCAGTTCCAGCTCGTCACCCAGCGCAAGACCATGGTCGAGCAGCGCAAGCTCGCGCCCCAGGTCGCCGAGCTGCGCAAGAAGTTCAAGAAAGACCCGCAGAAGCTGAACGCCGAGATGATGAAGCTCTACCAGGAGCATGGGGTCAACCCGCTCGGCGGTCTGGTCGGATGTCTGCCGCTGATCGTCCAGCTGCCGATCCTGACCGCGCTCTACTACGTGTTCACCGGCTTTTCACGCAGCCATTCGGTGGCGGCTCACTTCCTGTTCGTGCCGAACCTGAACGAAAACCCGAACCATCAGCTGATGTTTCACGGGCTGCCCATACCGTCGATCGAGTACCTCATTTTCCCGCTGCTCGCGGCGATCACGACACTGATCCAGTCGAAGATGCTGCAGATGCCGGCTCCGGTAAACCCGACCGAGCAGGAGCTGCAGACCTTGCAGATGCAGCGGACGATGGTGTGGATCTCGCCGCTGATGATCGGCTACTTCGCGCTGAACGTTCCGGCCGGGCTGGGCCTCTACTGGTTCATCGGCAACTGCGTCAGTATCATTCAGCAGAGCTTCGTGGTCGGGTGGGGCAACGTGCTGCCGGCGCGGTTCAGGACTGTCGCCGGGGGAGCGCCAGCGCTGCCGAGCAAGGCGGCGCCGAACATCGGGAACAAGGCAGCGCCGAGCGTGGCCAAGACAGGACCGCCGGGCGGCTCGAACAAACACAGAAAGCCTAGAAGGTGAACGGCAAGGAGTGAACGAACGTGAAATCCGCTGAAGGCCGCGGCCGAACTTTGGACGAGGCCGTCGACGCGGCGCTGATCGAGCTCCAGGAGAGCCGGCGCAACGTCGACGTCAAGATCCTCAGCGAAACGTCGGAGGAGACAATCGTCGAAGTCACGATCATGGACCAGGGCGCACCCGCGCTTGGGATGACACAGGCACCGACCAACGGCAAGGCCGAGGCGGCGAAGGGCCTGGTCGAAGGGCTGTTGAAGCACATGGGGGTGCGCGCGCAGGTCAGCGTGCGGACGGGCAGCGACCCCATCACCCTCGACATCAGCGGCCGCGACCTCGGGGCGCTGATCGGCTGGCGCGGCGAGACGCTGCGCGCGCTGCAGGCTGTGACCAACGTGATGGTCGGCAAGCACCTGGCCGAGGGCGAGCGGGTGATCGTGGACGTCGAGCGTTACCGGCAGCGGCGCGAGCACACCGTGCGTGAGATCGCGATGCGCGCGGCGCGCCAGGTCAAGATGACGGGCGACGCAATCACGCTCGACGCGATGCAGCCGTTCGAGCGGCGGGCCATTCACCTTGCGCTCGAGGGCGATCCCGACGTCACCAGCTCGAGCATCGGCGAGGAGCCCGAGCGCCGGGTCGTCGTCGGCCCGCGTAAGGCGGCTGAGGGCTAACGGACAACGGGG
The DNA here is from genome assembly GCA_005881335.1 of Chloroflexota bacterium. GTDB lineage: Bacteria > Chloroflexota > Dormibacteria > Dormibacterales > Dormibacteraceae > 40CM-4-65-16. Next base: position 12,294 of record VBFV01000039.1, on the reverse strand, counting down.
GCACGGCGGCTCGACGGGCCGCCGCCGATCGGATCCGGAAAGCCATCGCGCTGGTCAACTCAGTCGCGGACGAGGCGGGCGACGAGGAGATCACACCGACCGAGATCGCAGAAGCGATCCGCGACTGCCTCGAGCTGGACGAAGTCGACGACGCGCCGAACGTCCGTCGGTATCTGGGCGAGGCGCTCGATGCGGTGTCGGATGGAATGCCGGCGGATTTCGTCGCCATGACGCTGTATGCCGCGCTCGGTGCGTTAAGAGAGGGCGGCGCGAACTAGGCGCTCTTATACTTTGGCCTCCCCATGGGCTCCCCGCACCGGGTCCAAGCGTTGCCCGGAGGTGCGCGCCTGGTCACGGAGACGATGCCCGAGCGCCACTCGACGAGCGTCGTTTTCATGTTCGGCGGAGGCTCCCGGCTCGAGGACGAAAGACTGGCGGGCGTCTCCCACTTCATCGAGCACCTCTTTTTCAAGGGCACCAAGCGCCGGCCGTCGTCGAAGGAGATCGCGGATGCGATTGAAGGCGTCGGCGGGTTCGTCAACGCGTCGACCGACAAGGAGCTGACGGCCTACTGGGCCAGGATTCCTTCTGAGCACATGGCCCTCGGTTTCGACGTCCTCTTCGACATCGTTACGAACTCGAGGCTCGATCCGACGGACGTCGAGCGCGAGCGAATGGTCATCCTCGAAGAGCTGCGCATGTACCAGGACCAACCCCAGGATCACGTGCAGAACCTGTTCGAGGAGCTGATCTGGCCGGGTCATCCGCTGGGCCGCGACATCGCCGGGACACAGGAGTCGGTCTCCCGTTTGAGTCGCGACGAAATTCTCGAATACGCAGATGCGCACTACCGCCTGCCGAATCTCGTGATCGGTGCGGCGGGCTCGATCAACGAGACAGAAGTCATGGCCGTGGTCAGCGGCGGCCTCTCAATGCCGCCAGACATCGATGGCGCACTTCCTGCCTTACCCCCGTCGCCGCTCGAAGGTCCGCGCGTTTTGGTCAGACGCCGGGATACCGAGCAGGCTCATATCTGCCTCGGCGCCCGGGCGTTGAGCTACATGGATCCGGACCGCTATGCGCTCGACCTCTTGAACACCGTGCTCGGCGAAGGCATGAGCTCTCGCCTATTCCTGAACATCCGCGAGCGACTCGGTCTGGCTTACGACGTGCACAGCTTTACGCAGAAGCACCGCGACACCGGTTACCTGGGCGTCTACATCGGGGTCGATCCGAACAAGGCGGTGGATGCGGTCAACGCGGTGATGGCCGAGTTGCGCAGCCTGGGCGAGACAGAGGTTTCCTCGGAAGATCTGGCTCGCGCCAAGGAGTTCACGAAAGGGCGGCTGCGCCTGGAGCTGGAGACGACCAACGGCGTGGCTTTCTGGCTGACCTACCAGGAGCTGCTGCTCGGCCAGATCAAGACGATCGAGGAAGAGCTCGCGCTGGTCGACGCGGTGAGCGCGACTGATGTCAAACGTGTGGCGGTCGAGATGTTGGCCGGACCGGTGCAGATGTCGGTCATCGGTCCATTCGCCCGCGACAGCGCCTTCAGGCTGGCGATCGGAGCCTGATCGCCCTCCAGCCTACGCGGCCGGCTGCCTCCAGCCCGCAAACGTGGTGCTGGTCTCGAGAGTCGGCACCTGCCCGTAGATATTGCCGAAGTGGTCGATCGGCCAGATTCGAAACCAAGCTTTGCCGTCGATGCGGTCGCGTGTGATCGGACCGAAGAAGCGCGAATCCTGCGAACGGTTTCGGTTGTCGCCCATGACAAAGTAAGAGTTCGCGGGAATCACCTCACCGTCGCTTCCGTTGCGCGGATAGTTGTTGTCGTTCACCCACGCCTCTGGCAGGTAAGGCTCGTCGAGCCGGTGGCCATTGATGTAGACGACGCCGCTGCGGATCAAGATCTTCTCGCCCGGGAGCGCGATGACGCGCTTGATGAAGTCGGTCGAGTTGTTGGTCGGAGGGCGGAGGATGATGATGTCGCCGCGCTGCGGTGCATGAAGCCTGTAGTCGATCTTGTTCGCGATCAGGTAATCGTTGTTGTCCAGCGTCGCGAACATCGAAAGGCCTTCGACGTGGACCGCCTGGACCGCGAAGCTGATCCCGACGTAAAGGATGACCGCGAGCACGACGACCTCGGCGACTTCGCGAAGCAGCGAAGAGCCCGAGGAATGTTCGGTCGTGGCGGCGCCTGCCGCTTGTTCGTGGTGGGCCGCCATGCGTTTTTAGGAAACGAGCTTAGCGCAGACCCGTTCGAGCTCTTCGCGACTCGAATAGCGCAGCTCCAGCTTGCCGCGGCTGAGGCTTCCGGTGAGCTTGATCGGCACGCCGAGGCTCGATTCGATGTCAGCGGCGATCGCGCGGAGGTCGGCGGACGAGTCGCCGTGCCTACGTCGCCGCGGGCGATAGGTCCTCACCCAGTTCTCCGTCTGCCGGACGGACAGATGCTTCGCGATGACCACCTTCAGGCCTTGCTCCTGGGCGGCCTCGCCCTCGAGCGCGATGAGCGCGCGCGCGTGTCCCGCGCTGATCACAGCCGAGGCGACCGCGGACTGCACGGCGGCGCATCCACCGAGCAGGCGGAGGGACTGGGTGACGGAAACGCGATGCTTGCCGAGACGGTCCGCGACGTCCTCGTGGGTGAGCCCGAACTCCTCGATCAGCCGGCGCAGTCCGCCCGCCTCTTCGATCGGGTCGAGGTCGGTGCGCTGCAGGTTTTCGATGAGACCGAGCACCAGCTGCCCATCGTTGCCGGCGTCGCTGCGCACCACCGCGGGCACCGTCTGGAGACCGGCGAGCCGCGCGGCGCGCCACCGGCGCTCGCCGGCGATCAGCTCATATCCGTCCGCCAGTGGCCTGACGAGCAGCGGCTGGAGGACGCCGTGCAGGCGAATCGACTCCGCCAGCTCGCCGAGCGGCTCGGCGTCGAACCGCGTCCGCACCTGCTGGCGAGACGGGCGTATCTGGTCGACCGCGATCATCTGCGGCACCAACGCCTCGCCCTCCCTCGACATGGGGATCAACGCGTCGAGTCCGCGGCCGAGCCCTCGTGGGCGTGGTTGGCTCATCGTTCAAGCAGCTCCTTCGCGAGCGCGCGGTAAGCGGCCGCACCTCGGCATGTGGGGTCGTATTCGATCACGGACTTGCCGTGACTGGGGGCTTCGCTGATGCGAACGTTGCGCGGGATCAACGTCTCCAACACGTGGTGGGGGTGCGTGCGGCGCACAGTCGCGAGCACGTCCCACGCCAGTGTCGTGCGTGCGTCAAATTGCGTCATCACGATGCCCGCGATGGCGAGCTTGGGGTTCAGACGCGAGCGCACCAGCTGGTGTGTGTACATCAGGTGACGCAAGCCTTCGAGCGCGAAGTATTCGCACTGCGTCGGGATCAGCATGCTGGTCGCAGCGACGAGCGCGTTGAGCGTCAGCAGGCCGAGCGACGGCGGGCAGTCGACCAGCACCAGCTCGACGCCAGGCGGAGGTGCGGCGAGCGCGTTGCGAAGCAGGGCCTCGCGGTCAGGCATACCGGCCAGCTCGATCTCACCGCCCGCCAGGTCGATGTGGGAAGGGACCAGGGTGAGGCCGTCCACGCCGGTCGGCTGCACCACCTGTTCGAGCGTCGCCTCGCCCGTCAGCAGGTGGTAGACGTTGAGCCGGGCGCGGGCCGGGTCCAGCCCGAGACCGGAGGTGGAGTTGGCCTGCGGATCGAGGTCGACAAGCAGGGTCGGATGGCCGACCTCGGCCATCGCCGCGGCCAGGTTGATGGCCGTGGTCGTCTTGCCCACCCCGCCTTTCTGGTTGACCACCGCCACGACCGGTGGGACCGATGTGGCCAAGATGTTGGGCCTCGCTTCAGCCACTGATCCTACATCTGGGGTCATTGAGCGGAATTCTAGACCTGGCCGGAAAGGATGACCAGCCAGGTTGTTAAGGCTCCACTGGTGTGGGGGCGCCGCGCCGGCGGGTCCAGATGACGTACGCCGAGACGCCGAGCAGCGCCAGCTCGGCCGCGATGGCGAGGTTCGCGGCAGCGCCTGCGACACCGATGCCAACCAACAGGTTGTAGCTGATGTGGCACGTGCAGGAGGTGGTGGTGTTCGTGTACTTGCGCAGGAGGCCAAGGCCCAGCGCGATCACCAGCACCGCCGCCGTGTCGAGGGACAACGCGTACTGGGTGTGGATGGAGGTGAAAAGCAGTGCGGTCGGCACCAACCCGATGCGCGGCTGAAGCGCGCCCCTGAACAGGAGCTCCTCGCAAAGGCCGGGAATCACGGCCACGGCAAGTGTGCCGGCCGGCCAACCGAGCTGGCCGAAGATGTGGTTGGTGGCGGCGTCGACCCTGTGCGCCAGGTCCGGCGTCCACCGATGGCTCGCTACGTCGACCTGCTGGACGAAGAAGTAGAACGCGCCGGCGGCAGCCAGCGCGACCGCGATCTGCCACCACCTGGGGAGGACGAGGCCCAGCCGTGCCGCGGTGTCTGGGAGCTCGCGGCGGATGAAGAGCCCAACGCCGATCAGCGCGAAGACGAGGAATGGCGTCTCGTCGAAGAAGAGGTCGGCGATGGTGAGTGGCGGCTGCGTCTGTGCGGTCGCCAGGACGTCCGTGAACGCGATGACGGCGACGTCGATGCCCAGCAGGATCACCGTCAAGGCCAGGGCAAGCGCGTGCACCGGGTTGTCGGCATCGATCGGCAGCAGACGCGCCACTCGCCGCCTGACCGGCTGGGCGGCGATGGCCGCGGCGGCAAGTCCGGTCACCATCACCGTCAGGTCGAGCGCCAGCTGCAGGTTGGGGTTGGTGGCCGGCGTCAGGACCCTGGCGACTGTGAGGTCGGCCGCGCCCAGGAGGGCGATGAGTCCGCCGGCGACGCCGGACAAGATCTCGGCAGCGAGGCCGGCCCAGCGCTTGCCCACCGCCGCGTTGGCCATGATGACCAGGGGCAGGGGCGTCAGCTCGACCACCGCCGTCGCGGCGTCGAGGGGAAGGTGGCCGGTCAGCCTGACCTGGTGCTCTTGTCGGGAACGGGCGGCGACGGCGAGCCGTCGGTGATGGCCTTGCCGAACTCGATCAGCGGTTTGAACAGCTCGATCGGCAGCGGCAGGATCACGGTGGTGTTCTTCTCGGACCCGATCTCGACCATGGTCTGCAGGAACCGCAGCTGGAGCGCGCCCTGCTGGGATGAGATCACCTGGGCGGCGTTGGCCAGGGTCTGCGAGGCCTGGAACTCGCCGTCTGCGTTGATGATCTTGGCCCGCTTCTCGCGCTCGGCCTCGGCTTGCTTGGCCATCGCGCGCTGCATCGTGCTCGGCAGCTCCACGTCCTTGATCTCGACCACGGCGACCTTGATCCCCCAGGGCTCCGTCTGCTCGTCGATGATTCGCTGCAGGTTCTGGTTGATCTTTTCCCGGTTGGCCAGCAGCTCGTCCAGCGTGCTCTGGCCGAGGGCGGCACGCAAGGTGGTCTGGGAGATCTGCGACGTGGCGTTGATGTAGTTGAGGACCTGGGTCACCGCCTTACGGGCGTCGATGACCTGGAAGTAGATGACCGCATTCACCTTGGCGGTCACGTTGTCGTTGGTGATGATCTCCTGGGGTGGCACCTCGAGCGTGATCGTGCGCAGGTCGATCTTGACCAGGCGGTCGACGCCGAACGGGATGATGAAGAAAAGCCCAGGTCCCTTGAGGGGGATCAGGCGGCCCAGCCGGAAAACGACGCCGCGCTCGTACTCGGCGGCGATGCGCAGGCTCGAGAAGACGGCGATGAGGGCGACGACGAGGATGACGACGATCAGCCCGATCGAAAACGGGTCCATCTACTTCTTCTCCTTCGCCTGACCGTTCTCGCGTGCAACCTGGAGCTCGAGACCCTGGCGACCGACCACCCGCACCGCCGAGCCGGCCGGAATCGGCGAATCGGCGGTTGCTTTCCAGAGCGCGCCTGAAACAAAGACTAGACCTTCGGGCGCCAGCTCCTCGCGCGCCTCGCCCACGGCGCCGACGATGCTGTCGCCGCCGACAAAGGCGGGCTGCCTGCGCGCGGCGAGCACTTTGCGGATGAAGAACGCGAAGAAACCCAGCGTGATCGCCGCCACCGCGATCGAGACGATCGGGTTGACACCCAGGCCGATGGGCCCCGTGTTGATCAGGAACGCCATGCCCAGCAGCAAGGCGAAGACACCCCCGACGCTGAGAAAGCCGTGCGTCGGCGCCTTGAGGTCGGCGATGAAGAGCACGAGCGCCAGCAGCATCAGCAGCGCACCCGCGATGTTGACCGGAAGGTTGGCGAGCGAGACGATGGCCAGGATCGCAGCGAGACCGCCCACGACGCCCGGCAGGATGAGGCCGGGATTCGAAAGCTCGGTGATGATGCCATAGCCGGCGACGATGATCAGCAGTGCCGCGATCGTCGGGTCGATCAGCGCGTTCAGAAAAATCTGCCAGAAGGGCATCGGGAAGTCGTCGACGATCGCGCCCGCGGTGCGGAAAACGACGCTTCCGTTCGGACGAGGCGACTCGCGGCCGTCGAGCTGGTTCAGGAGCGTCTTGATGTCGGGCACCTCGAGGTCGGCGACGTGAAGCCTGACCGCCTCCTCGGCGTTGATGTTCACGCTGTTGCGCACCGCCTGCTCCGCCCAGTCGGCGTTGCGGCCGTGCATGGCGGTCAGGTTGCGGACGCGGGTGACCGCGTCGTTCAGGACCTTGGCGCCGAGGTCGCCGCTGAGGTTCTCGCCCGTGGCCTGGATCGGGTGAGCGGACCCGATGTTGGTCCCGGGCGCCATCGCCAGGACGTCGGCCGCCTGGGCGACGAAGAGCCCCGCCGAGGCGGCGCGCGCGCCGCTGGGATACACGTACACGACCACGGGGACCCTGGAGTTCAGGAGGCTCGTCACGATCTCGTCCATCGAGTTGGAGATCCCGCCGGGGGTGTTGACCACGACGAGGAGAGCGTCGGCGTGGTCGGCTTCGGCGCGGTTGACCGCGGACTGGATGTACGACGACATGATGGTGTTGATGTCGCCGTTGAGGTCCGCCTCTTCGACGCGAGGCGTCGAGGCGGCCGCGTTGATGGGTAGCAGCACGGCGGCGGCGATGGCGGCCCAACCCAGGCGGAGCGCAACCCGCGCGCGCATGTTCCGAGTATGGCAAGGCGCGATGTAAAACGTGGAACATCGGTCCGGGAGGAGGCCCATCGGGCGCCGCGTAGAATCGACCCGATGGGGGCGCAGCCACGGCCGGCCGACGACGACGCGGTCATGCGCGACCTCCGTCAACAGGTCCGAACCACAACGCCGCTCGATCCCGTCGAAGAGAAGGGGTTGCTCGAAGAGTCGTCTCTCGGTGACCGCGCCAGCCTCGACCGGGTCGTCGCGGCGAACCTCGGCATGGTGATCCGGCTCGCCGAGGCCCACCACGACAGCGCGCTCTCCGTGCCAGACCTGGTCATGGAAGGCTCGATCGGCCTGGTCGAGGCCGCGCGGTCGTTTGCGACCAGTGGCGAGCCTGACTTCGCGAAGTTTGCGGCCCGCAAAGTCGGCGACCAGATGGACTCCGCCATCGCCGCCGAGACCGCCGCGGTGCGAGATGCCGAGCTGCTCGTCGCGGCCGCCAGCGACTACGAGCGCACAGAGCTCTTGCTGGCGCGAGAGCTGCGACGCGCCCCGAATGAAAGCGAGATCGCCGAAAAGCTGGAGTGGACGGTGGAGCGCACTCGGTACGTGGCTCAGGTCGTGGCCGAGGCGCGGCGCCGCCACGACGAGGAGCTTCTGGCCTTCATCGATCCCGACGCCATCGACTTCGACGAAACGGTTGACGGCGAATAGCACCCTGAAGCGCACGCCACTCTACGACCGACACGTCGCGCTCGGTGGGCGCATGGTCGACTTCGGCGGTTGGGAGATGCCCCAGCAGTACACCTCGATCCGCGATGAGCACCTCGCCGTCCGCAGGGCGGCCGGTCTGTTCGACGTCTCGCACATGGGGCGGGTGAGGATCGAGGGCGCCGGGGCCGAGGCTTACCTGCAGCGACTGCTCACCAACGATGTCGCGTCGGTCGAACCGGGGCATGCCGTGTACAGCCAGATGTGCAAGGAAGATGGCGGCACGATCGACGACCTGGTCGTCTATCGCGAGTCGAAGGATCGGTTTCTCGTCGTCGTCAACGCATCCAACCGAGACAAGGATGTCGGGTGGATGAAGCATCACCTACCGAGCGACGTGACGCTGGCAGACCACACGAGCGACCTCGGCCTGATCGCTCTTCAGGGCCCGCGTGCGCCCGAGGTCCTGCCGGCCGACGAGGACACGGACGACATCCCGTACTTCGGATTCCGCCGCGGCAAGGTCGCGGGCGTCGAGGCGATCATCTCGCGCACCGGTTACACGGGCGAGGACGGTTTCGAGCTCTTCGTCGCCAGCGACCGGCTCGGCCATGTCTGGGACGCCATCCTCGAGGCCGGGCGGTCCGCCGGAGTCCTGCCCGCGGGCCTGGGCGCCCGCGACGCGACGAGACTCGAGGCGGCGCTCCGCCTCTACGGCAACGATATGGACGAAACCGTGAACCCGTATGAGGCCGGGCTCGGCTGGACCGTGAAGCTGACCAAAGGCGACTTCATCGGCAGCGACGCGCTGAAGCAGATCAAGGCGCAGGGACCCCGTCGGACCCTGATCGGGCTCCAGACGGAGCCAGGCAGCATCGCGCGCCACGGAGGTGCGGTGATGTCAGAAGGCCGCCGCGTCGGTGCCGTCACGAGCGGCACCCATTCCTTCTTCCTCGGCTACCCGATCGCGCTCGCGATGGTGGAAGCGGGTACATTTCGGGTCGGAGACAGGGTCGTGGTCGAGGTCCGGGGCAGGGAGGCTCCGGCCGAGATCGTCAAGCTTCCTTTCTATCGGGGCTCGGCGCGCTCGGCGGTCTCGCCGACGAGGTCTTGAGCAGGCGCATTCAGCGAGAAGAAGGAGAGTCGCATGGCTGACCGTCGCTACACGAGGTCGCATGAATGGGTCATGGTCGACGGGAAGCACGCCACCATCGGGATCACGGATTACGCCCAATCGCAGCTCGGCGATGTCGTGTTCCTCGAGCTGCCGAGCACCGGGCGCAAGCTCGGGGCGCGAGAGACTTTTGGCGTCGTCGAGTCGGTCAAGGCGGCCAGCGACCTCTACGCGCCGGTGGCCGGACGGATCACCGAGGTCAACGAAAAGCTTGCCTCCAAACCGGAGCTGATCAACGCGGATCCCTACGGTGAAGGCTGGATCCTGAAGCTCGAGCTCGCCGGCGATCCGCCTGATGACCTTCTGGATGAGGCGTCTTACAAGAAGCTGACCGAGGCCTCCGCGCAGTAGCTTGCCCTACCTCGTCCACTCTCCCGAGGACCGGTCGGCGATGCTCGAAACGATCGGCGTGGGGTCGATGAACGACCTTCTCGTCGACATCCCGCCATCGTTGCGGCTCGAATCGCTTCAGCTGCCGGACGGTCTGTCCGAGTTCGAGACGATGGCCCAGATCTCGGCCCTGGCCAATCGGAACACGGTGTTTCCCGACCGGTTGACGTTTCGCGGCGGCGGCGTCTACCGCCGCTTCATCCCGGCGGCGGTGGCGGCCGTGACCTCCAAGCCCGAGTTCTACACCGCCTACACCCCCTACCAACCCGAAGCCAGCCAGGGCACGCTCCAGGCGATCTTCGAGTTCCAGACGCTGATCGCCGAGCTCACCGGGCTCGACGTCGCCAATGCCTCCCTTTACGACGGCGCGACGGCCGTCGCCGAGGCGGCGATGATGGCCCACATCCACACGGGGCGCAACGAGGTCATCGTTTCTGGATACGTCCATCCGGAGTACGTGCAGGTGCTGCGAGCGTTCGGTGAGGGACGCGGGATCAAGGTTCGCAAGGACGGTGAGCCGAACAAGAAGACCGCCGCGGTCATCTTCCAGCAGCCTGACTTCCTCGGCCTGCTCGTCGACGTCAGGGCGCTGACGGCGGCGGCGCACGATGCGGGCGCCCTCGCCATCGCGTGCGTCGACCCCATCAGCCTCGTGATCCTGGCCCCGCCCGGTGAGTACGAGGCCGATATCGCCGTCGGCGAGGGCCAGCAGCTCGGGCTGTCGCCGAGCTTCGGCGGGCCGCACGTCGGCTTCGTCGCGTGCAAGCGCGAGCTGGTCCGCAAGCTGCCTGGTCGCCTGGTGGGCACGGCCTACGACGCCGCAGGCCGGCGGGGCTACGTGCTGGCCCTCGCGGCCCGAGAGCAGCACATCCGCCGCGAGAGGGCGACCTCCAACATCTGCACCAACCACTCGCTCTGTGCCCTGGCCGCTGCCGTGTACCTCACCTATATGGGCCCTTACGGGCTGCGCCACATAGCGGAGGTGAGCTTCAAGCGGGCGCACGCCCTCGCCGAGCGACTGGCCGCGCTGCCCGGATGGGAGCTCGCGTTTCCGGAACGCCAGTTCCTGAACGAGTTCCCTGTCCGCGTGCCCAAAGCACCCGCGGTCACGCGAAAGCTCGCCCGGAAGGGGATCCTCGGCGGCCTGGAGGTCAACCGCTGGTTTCGCGAGCTGAAGGGTGTGGTCACGTTCGCCTGCACCGAGGTCAACGACGCGCGAGCCCTCGACGAGCTGGTGGCGTCGTTGGAATCTTGAGCGAGCCACTCAGCTTCGAGCTGAGCCGACCGGCCGTCGACCCGCCCCGACTTCCGGACGCCGAGGTCGCCGGGCCGGCCCCGGCCGATGTGCTGCCCCCCGACGCGCTGCGGGCTCGGCCGCCCGGCCTGCCCCGGCTCAGCGAGCCCGAGATCATCCGGCACTACAGCCGCATGGCGTCGCTCAACTATTCGATCAGCGAGAACTTCTACCCGTTGGGCAGCTGCACGATGAAGTACAACCCGGTCGCCAACGAGGTGGCCGCGGCGCTGCCCGGCTTTGCCGGCCTGCATCCATACCAGGACGAGGAGTCGGTGCAGGGCGCGCTCGAGCTCATGTGGCGGCTCGAGCAGGCCCTATGCGCGATCGTCGGGGTCGATCGGGTTACCCTCCAGCCGGCGGCCGGCGCCCACGGCGAGTGGACCGCGCTGCGCATGATCCGCGCCTACCAGCACTCCAAGGGGGAGGCCCGGACCGAGGTCCTGGTCCCGGACTCCGCGCACGGCACCAACCCGGCCAGCGCCGCGTTGAGCGGCTTCCAGGTCGTGGAGGTCAAGTCAGGCGGTGACGGCCGGATCAGCCTGGCCGATCTGGAATCGAAGCTGTCACCCCGCACCTCGGCGCTGATGCTGACCAACCCCAACACGTTGGGCCTGTTCGAGCGCGAGATCCTCGATATAGCCGAGCTTGTGCACTCCACCGGGGCGATGCTCTACTACGACGGCGCCAACCTCAACGCGTTCATGGGCATCTGCCGGCCAGGCGACATGGGCTTCGACGCGGTCCATATGAACCTGCACAAGACTTTCACCACGCCGCACGGCGGGGGCGGACCGGGTGCCGGCCCGGTGGGGGTGAAGACGGAGCTGGTGCCGTTCCTCCCCTCGCCGACCGTCGAGCGGACCAACGGCCACCTCACGTTCGACCACAAGCGGCCCCAGTCGATCGGCAGGGTGCGCAGCTTCTACGGCAACTTCGGGATGCTGGTGCGCGCGTACACCTACATCCTCGCCATGGGAGGCGATGGGCTGAGCCAGGCGTCTCAAGACGCGGTCCTGTCGGCCAACTACCTCCGCAAGCTCGTGGAGGGCGACCTCGAGATGCCGCATGACGGGCCCTGCATGCACGAGTTCGTGGCCAGCGCTCACGACCTGACCACCCGCAACGGCGTGCGCGCGCTCGATGTCGCCAAAGCGCTTCTCGACCGCGACTTTTATGCCCCGACGGTGTACTTCCCGCTCGTCGTGCCGGAGGCGATCATGGTCGAGCCGACCGAGACCGAGAGCAAGGCCACCCTGGACGCCTTTGCGCAGGCGGTGAAGGACATCGTCGCGGAGGCCAGGACCAACCCCCAAAGCCTCCACGAAGCGCCCTCGAGGACTCCCGTCGGCCGCCTGGATGAGGTGACCGCGGCACGCCGCATCAACGCCTACCTTCAGGGCCAGAGCCAGGACCCCGTCCTGCGCTGGAAAGCACCCTCCGAAAACCCCTCCTGAACTGGCCTGTTAAGGCGGGGTCCAGGGGCCTTTTTCGTATTCAAATCCGGTAGAATTGGGGGCCTGAAGTTCTGCCCAGTTGATCCCCATGAGTTCTCCACGCTGGGAGGGCCAAAACACCGGCCGGACGCAGTCGAGGTGCGCCCGTAATGGCGGT
>VBFV01000094.1 GCA_005881335.1 Chloroflexota bacterium | reverse complement strand
AGATCGACTTCTTGCGTCCGGCCAAGCCAGGACGCCTGGTGGCGCGAGCAACCGTGCGACACCGCACGCGGCGGTTGGCCTTTTGCGAGGCGACGGTCGAGCAGGGGCACAGCCACGTCGTGGCCGAAGCCCGGGCCGTGATCGCCTACGTCAAGGCGTAGGCGAAGTCTCGATCGCGGGTAGGGTCACGGTTCGCCAGTGCATGGCGCCGTCATCGGTGCTCTGGAGCACAGGTTTGGTGGGGGTCGACCCGGCGAACCACGCGTGGTCGCGGTCGAGGACCTGGAGGGATCCCGGCACCGGTTCGATGACCCGGGTGCCTCGCGGCCCGGTCCACGTCACGCCGCCGTCCTTGCTGGTCGACCAGAGGCCGGCCCCGACCCACCACCAGTTGGAAGCGTCGAAGTAGCCGATCGCTCCGCTGGCCGCGGGCGGCCCGATCACGGCCCAGGCGCCACCATTGTCCAGGGTGCTCAGCTGCGCCTGGTTCGGGGCGAGCTCCTGCCCGTACGGCCCTCCCGCGACCTGGTCGATCACCGTCGTGTACAGGTACGTGCGCGGCCGTCCGCCGTCGAAACCGCGCACCGTCAGCGGCGGAAAGCCGCGAATGGTTCCGCCGATTCCGGTCCGGCCCTTGATCGGCGGGAAGTAGACGACCGACGCCACCGCACCGGCGCCAGAGGTCGGCTGCACCGCGACGAAGAATTCTCCGATTGGCGGCCAGCCCCCGAAGGGCGAGGGCAGGGGCACGCGTGACCAGGTGGCGCCGAAATCGCTGGTCTTGTAGGCGTACGCGCCTGCGCCGGCGCTGGTCAGCCAGCCGGTGGTGAGATATGAGAAGTGGATCTGAAACGCCTGGTCCGGCGCACCCACCGGCGGACCCAGGTCGTTCCACAGGCCACCTCCATCCACGGTCCGATACAGCCTCGTCCGCGATGGCGCGGCCTGGCCCGGGTCGGTGACAAGCATCCAACCGTGGTCAGAATCCACGAACGACCACGAGATGACGTTGCCAGGCGCATTGACCGCGGGGAGCTGCGACCAGGTGCGTCCGCCGTCAGCCGTCCGATGCAGGAGAGGTCGCGTTCCCAGCAATGCGAAGACGCCAACCGAGCGGTCGAAGAACTTGACGTAATGCGCTCGGCCATCGCCGGTCACGGACAGCTGGCGCGTCCAGGTCAGACCGCCGTCGGTCGTGTGCACGATCGCGTAGTCGCCTGACTCGAGGAGCGCGACGACCCAGCCGGTGCCGCGATCGACGAAGTCGACCGCCGCCACGCGGTACGCGGTGTGCATGAGCGGCATCTTCGTTGACGAGCTCGACATGAACGCAGGCAGCGATGGGTGCAGAAAGGCGGTTCCGGCGAGGGTGACGCTGAGCAGCGAGGCCGCGATGAGCGCGATGGCGCGCCGGGCCCGGCCGCGTTGCGGCGTCCAATCGAAGTCGGGGTCGATGTCCATCACACCTACCCGGGCCTCGGGACGTTCACAGAGGTCCACGTCACGCCGCCGTCCGACGTCATAGCAAGCGCGCTGTCAGTCGAGTGTGCGGTCGAGATCATCTGTGACCAAGCATGCATCGAGTCGATGACGTGCGCGGGCTGGTAGTTCCAGTCTCCGAGAAGCGGCTTGACGCCGACCCGCTGCCAGGTCTGACCGCCGTCGGAGGTCTTGAAGAGGTAGCCGTATCGCGATGCCCACCAATGGGTGTCGTCGGCGAACGAGATATCGGCATACCTGGTCGGCTCGGGCGCCGGCGCAAGCGTGCGCCAGGTCTGGCCTGAATCCATCGACGTGAGTCCGATCAGGTCGCCCGTGAGGTCACTCACCACGGCGAAGATCCCGCGCTGTGGCATCAGCGTGAGCTGGGTGATGAAGACCTGCGTCCCCTCAGGCAGGGCGGAAAGCGCGCCGGGTGGGATCTCGACCGCCGTCGAGCGCCAGCTCGATCCGCCGTCGACTGTGCCCAACAAGCTTGGCTGGTCACCAACGCCGGCCGTCCATCCCTGACCGCTGGACTTGAAGGCGAGCGCCCCCATACCACCCCTGCCGACCCAGTATGCGCCGGAGGGCCACACCCGTTCGACCTGCATCAGACGTCTGATTGACGCGCAGCATGCCGCCGAAGAAGGCGATCTCGCCGTGGGTGGGGTCGACGAAGTTAACCGCGGATTCCCCGTAAGACGCCTCTCCCGTGTCCTGCATCCGCCAGTGCCTTGCTCCATCCACTGTCCGGAAAATCCAGTACCGGCCCTCACGCGTGACCAGGGCCCATCCGGTCGACGCCGTCACGAAGTCATACACCGCCGAGTAACCGCTCAAGGTGGGCGGGGGCGGTGGCAGCTCGGCGGACGGTGCGGTGGGAGTCGCAGCTCGGAGATAGAGGAAGGTCGCCACGATGATCGACACGAGTGCGGCGGCGATCAAGGAAATCGCCCGCCTCGAACGTCTGGACAGCTCCGGCCTATCTTCCATTGCTTCGCCGCTCCGGCGTACGCGATAGATTCTGAATCGATGGTCAGCCTGGTACGACCAGCTGAGCTGGACGACGCATCCGCGATCGCGCGAGTCCACGTCGCCACGTGGAGGTCCGCGTACCGCGGATTGCTTCCCGACGACTTCCTCGCGTCGCTCAGCGAGACGCATTACGAGGAGCGCTGGCGGCGGACCCTGGGCGACAGCTCGGCGCGCATCTACGTGGCGGAGAACGTCGACGGAGTGGTGGGCTTTGCGTCCGGTGGACCGGAGCGTGCGGGCGAGAGCGGTTACGCCGGCGAGCTCTATGC
This sequence comes from Chloroflexota bacterium, assembly GCA_005881335.1. Lineage (GTDB taxonomy): Bacteria > Chloroflexota > Dormibacteria > Dormibacterales > Dormibacteraceae > 40CM-4-65-16. Next base: position 11,092 of record VBFV01000094.1, on the reverse strand, counting down.
GATCTATGTCCTGGAGGACGCGCAGGCTCGTGGTCATGGACGCCGCCTGGTGCAGGCGGTCGTGGGCGGCCTCCGCGAGGTGGGCCTCGAGGACATGATCGTCTGGGTCCTCCGCGACAACAGTTCGGCTCGCGCTTTTTACGAGCGCCTGGGCGGGGTATACGTGCGGTCCCAGCCGATCACGATCGGCTCCGCTGAGCTGGAGGAGGTCTCGTACGGCTGGAAGTCGCTGAGCGACGTTCGCTACTGAGGCGGGGGCAACGGCTTCTGGGTCAGGTCGAAGCAGTCTTCCATCGCGTCAGAGGCTTTCGTGCGTGCGTTGAGGGATGGCAGTCCGAAATTGGCCTCGCAGAACTTGACCAGGCTCACGTGCGAGTGCAGGGCCTTGGAGACGTATCCCGCCCGCGCGTAGGGGCTGAGCACCAGGCATGGGACGCGCCCGCCGTAGCGAAACTGCGTGCCGTCTTTCCACTTTTCCACCTCTGGCGGTGCGACGTGATCCCACCAGCCGCCCCAGTCGTCCCACGTGATGAGGATCGCAACCTTGGCCCACAAGCCGGCCGACACCACGGCCTGGACCTGGCTCGCCGTCCACTGGCTGCCCTTGTTCACGTCACCTGCGCCCGCGGCGCGCTGCGTGGCGGTGTCGGCGGGATGCTCGCTCATGATCTCGTCGGCATACAGCCACGAAACCGAAGGCAGCTCGCCGGCGGCCGCGTCGGTCGCGAACTGCTGCCACGGGCGCTTCTTGCCCGCGGTGTACTTGATGAACTCGAACGCGTAACCGTTGTAGTTGGTCCAGGACAACCTTGCCGCGTCCAGCTGAGATGGCAGCGACGGCTGGTCGTACAGCGCCGGCCCTGGGTGTTTCCGGTAACTGGTCGACGGGTTGTCGACGAGCTTCGAGTCGGCCATGATCAGCATCAGGTGGTTCGGCGTGGGTGGCCCGGCCACGTCGGTGTAGTAGTTGTCGCAGACAGTGAACTGCCTCGCGTAACCCCAGTAGGACGCGATCTCGCTTTGCGGAAACGCGAGGCGAGGCGCGGTCTTGTCGCGCGTGAGCCATGCCGCGTGGCGGTGGTCGGGGTCCTTGGGTGGGGGGTTTGGGCTCGCCGCCAGCGCGACGCCGTTGCCGCCAGGAAACTTGCCGAAGTAATTGTCGTAGCCGTGGTTCTCCTTGACGATGATCACGACGTGCTCGATCGGGCTCTTTTTGGTGCTCAAATGCACTTGCCCTGCTGGTTCGACCACTCGAGCTGCACCAGATAGTCGCCGAGCCGCTTCGTCTGCCATGCGCAGATGTCGCCGATCTCGCCGTTCTGGTCGTCGTACCAGCCCCGGCCCGGCACCGGGTCGGTGATCGCTTCGCACAGCTCGTGTGAGCTGGTCGATGTGAGCGCGTCGAAGACCGTCAGGCCGCCGGTGCATCCGCTGCAGTCGGGGTATGGCATGACCGCGTAGAACACCTTGTCATCGATGGCGCTGTGGTATCCGCAAAAGCTCACGCACGACGAGCCGCCGTCGAGCCCGACGGTCACGCCAGGTGGAAGGAACACGAAGTACAGCGAGTTCGCGGTCGGCTGCGGCACCGCCGGATCGGAGGCAATCTCCTCCTGGACGAAGCGCTGGATGTCGGCGTCCTCCACGCTCGGAGGAGGCGCGGTGGTGAGAGCGATGGCGCCGCTGCGCGAGCCGTGCGTGATCGCGAAGTCGAGCGTGCTGTATTCCGACAGCTGATCCATCAGTGGGCTGGCCAGCACGAAGACGAAGAAATCGTTCAGCTGCTGCACGAGCGCGGACTGCGGCGCCTGCTGCCAGGCGTCGCCCCAGAAGAAGAGAAAGGCTTCGACCGACGCGAGCAGCGGCCCACCTCGATACGTGAGCTGCGGCCTGACGACCGGCGCCGCCGCCTCCAGCCGGAGCGGCACGATCCGAATGGGTTGCACAGCCATCCCCATATCTAGCTATGGCGTTTCGCACGCCGTTCTTGCGAAGTTAGCGAATTGCGCACATTTGGCACCAACGAGGTCCCTCCGACGCGCGCCATGCGCAGCGCCGGCCCATCGGTGCGTTATCGCGCCATCTTCATCAGGAATACTGGCAGGGCCGTGATGACCCCAAGCCTCGGCCAAGCACGGTGGGACGTGATCCCACCGGGTCCTCACCCGGCGCACATGCACATGGCGCTCGACGAGGTCTTGCTCCAGCAGGTGATGAGCGGACAACGCCCGCCGACGATGCGCTTATGGCGGTGGATCGAACGCGCGCTGGTGATCGGATCGCATCAATCCGTCGTGAACGAGGTCGACCTCGAAGCGGCCGAGGAGCTCGGATTCGTCATCACGCGACGCATGAGCGGGGGCGGCACGATGCTCTGCGAGCCCGAGCGCACGATCACGTACTCGATGTACCTGCCGGATTCGATGGTCGCGGGGATCAGCTTTCGCAAGTCATACGCGCTGCTCGACGGATGGGCCGTGCGCGCGTTCAACGAGCTCGGCGTCCCGGCGTCGTATCGCGAGATCAACGACATCATCTCGCCCCGTGGCAAGATCGGCGGCGCGGCGCAGGCACGGCGACGGGGGTTCGTGCTCTCAGCTGCGATGAGGTCGCCCGGAAACTCCACACCTATTTCACACGGGAGTTCAACGCGAGCGACGCTGAGGTGTCGCGAGCTGAGCTGGAAATGGCGCGACGCCTCGTCGAGTCGAAGTACTCGACAGTCGATTGGATCAACCGTCTGCCTTAGGGGCTAGCTCCCGTGGGCTGCCGCCCACTCCTCGATCAGGTCCGCGCTTTGCTCCACGTGCTCGCGATAGTGCTCGCGCAGCCAGCCGATGACGTCCTCGGGGCTGGTCGGATATGGGTTTTGTCCTTCGCCGTAGATCACAGATGCCTTGCGTGACCAGTCTTCCTCAGGCAACTCGCGGATGGTCGATCGAACCGTGGCATGGAGCTGCGCCATCTCGGCGAGTGAGCTGCGCCGCTCCGCCGGCATCAATCCGCGTTTGGCGCCTTCAAGGGCGCGCCGCACGTCGGCCGGAGGGTCATCCGCAGCTGTCTCGGCAAAACCCGCCGCGAGGATGCCGTCCAGGACCCGGCGGTAGTGCACCAGCACCCAGTTGACGTGGACCTGGAGACCGCCGAGCGAGTAGTCGTCGCCCGGCTTGAGGTACGTCAGCGCGCCGTCGGGCACGTTCGCAAAGGCCGCCTCCCATTCCTTGCGCGCGCTCTCAAAGTCGGCGAGCGCCGCTTCTCGCTCCATCCGGTCCGAACGTTAGCTGAAGTAGTTGTGCTTTTCCAGGTAGGCCTTGGCGATCGCGTCGGGGTCCTTGTGCTGGGTTGACGCCTGGGAGTTCATGTCCACGAGGTCCGCCGTCGTCAGGGCTGCGTCGATCTTGTCGAGAAGGTTCTTGACCTCGTCCGTCGCGACCTTCTGGCGCAGGATCGGAACCACGTTGTCGGCTGCTTCCAGGTGCTTGTCGTCCTGGAGCACGACGAGGCCAAGGTCGTTCAGATCGCCGTCGCTGCTGAAGACGAGGCCAACCTGGATGGTCCCGTTCTTGAACGCGGCGCGAGTCGCCGGTCCGTCGGTGTCCAACGCCTTGAAGTCCTTGAAGTGGATGCCATATGTGGTCTGCAGCCCGGGCAGGCAATACGGGCGGGTCGGGCATTCCGGCCCCGCGCCAAGCACGAGCTGGCTGCCGATTGGAGCCAGGTCCGACAGCTTCGACAGGTTGAATTTCTGCTGGGTCTCCTTGGTCACAGCAAAGGCGTTCTGGTCGACCGCCTTCGACGGTGTCAGCGCGATCAGCCCTTGCGACTGGATGTGGCTGTTCAGCTTGGCCGTCGTGGCCGAAGCGTCGCCGGTCGCCTCGCCCGCCTTGTTGTTCCAGTACTCGAGGTCGGTCGCCGCGTAGCCGGGATAGAGGTCGATGTCGCCGTTTTTCAGCGCCGGCGCGACCACCTCACGGGTGCCGAGGTTGAGTTTGTACTGGACCGTGTAGCCGTCGTGGGCCAACGCCTGGCCGTAGATCTGGGCCAGGATGCTGCTCTCCGGGAACTTGAACCCGCCGACGACGATGGTCCCCTTGGCGGTGGTGCCGCCCCCGCTCGTGCCTCCACAGGCTGCGGCGACCATCGCCAGGGCAGCGAGTGCCGCCAACAGCCAGAGAGACGCCCGTGTTCGATGCATCAACAATCCTCCCGGGCCGGGTGGCCCTCCCCGATCCAACTCCGGGTGAGCGACCATTCTTCCACTAAGCGACCTTGAAGGTGGTTGCGCGAGCGGCCACGGGCGCGTTCAGCAGCCGGATCCCGCGCGGGACGAGCAGCTGCTGGACTCCGGATAGCGAGAGCTCCGTCGCCAGGGCAAGGGCCGCGACCAGCACGGCGCCGGCGGCTGTCTTCACGTAGTCCTGTGTGGCCAGGCCGTCGACGATGTAGCGGCCGAGGCCGCCGCCGGCGATCAGCGCCGCGAGCGTCGCCGTCGCCACGACCTGCACGGCCGATGTGCGTACCCCAGCCATGATCAGAGGTACCGCCAGGGGTAACTAAGACCTGAAAGGCGATCACGAGGATGCCGAACGACGGCACCGCGCGACCGGCGTTGGAGATGTTGATCGCCAACGCGCCGAACCTGCCGTAATGCCCGAGCGCGATGCCGGCCGGGAGCGCGATCGCCGCTCCGATGAGGACCGACTCGCCCGAAAGGTGGATGTGCTCGACGAGGCGTGTGGGTATCCCATCTGAACCCTGCCAGTGGTTGGGATCCGCCAACCATCGCCAGACGAGGCCAAGAAAGTCCATCGGGTCAGACCGGCCGCGCCCAGGGCACGGCTACGCGCTGGGCCCCCGCGACCAGCAGATCAGCCACCAGCGCGAGAGCGATCGACAGGATCGTCGCGACGACCAGGGGCGTGTGAAAGTTCTCGACCAGACCTTTGTCGATCAGGGATCCGAGGCCGCCGAGGCCGATTAGGGCGGTGATGGTTACGATCCCGATGGTCGAAACCGTCGCCACGCGCAGTCCGGCGAAGATCGACGGCAGCGCGAGGGGAAGCTCTACCCGCAGCAAGCGGGGGAGTGGTCGGTACCCCATGCCGTCGGCGGCGTCGAGAACGTCCCGCGGCACGGCGTCGAGCCCGACGAGGACGTTGCGCACGAGGATCAGGACGTTGTAACCGATGAGCGGAATCTCCGCCGTCGTTCCGCTCAGATGCGTGAACGGGATGAGCAGGGCGAACAGCGCGAGAGAAGGGATCGTGTAGAAAGCGCCGAAAAAGCCAAGCACCGCCAGCCGCAGGCCTCCGGAGCGGTGGGCCGCCACACCGAGGGGAACGGAGATGACAAGGCCGGTGGCGAGAGCAATGGCGGTCAGCTCGACGTGCTCGCCGAGCGCGCCCAGAACCAACGGAATGTGCGTAGAGAGCCAGTCCCAATTGATCCACGGATCCACGGACTCCAGGAATACCCGCGCCGTCATTCCGATACGTTAATCGAGCCGTGATCCGCCTGGAGAACGTGAGCAAGCGTTTCGCGAGCGGCTCCAACGCGGTGCTGAACCTCACGCTGGAAATCCCCGACGGCCAGACATGCGTCCTGATCGGACCGTCCGGCTGCGGCAAGACCACGACGCTGCGCATGATCAACCGTCTCATCGATCCCGACAGCGGGCGCATCCTCGTGGATGGCGCCGATACGCAAGGTGTCGACCCCGCCGCGCTCCGGCTGAAGATGGGCTACGTCATCCAGCAGACCGGCCTGTTTCCCCACATGACCGTGGGCGAAAACGTCGGCACTGTGCCGAGGCTGTGGAAGTGGCACGCGGAGCGCATCAGGAAGCGGGTCGACGAGCTGCTGGAGCTGGTGGGTCTTGACCCGGTCGAATATCGCGACCGCTATCCGCATCAGCTCTCCGGCGGCCAGCGACAGCGCGTAGGTTTCGCGCGAGCGCTTGCCGCAGACCCGCCGATCCTGTTGATGGATGAGCCGTTCGGTGCAGTCGACCGCATCACGCGCGAGCGGCTGCAGCACGAGTTCGTCAGCATCCAGCGCTCGATGCGCAAGACGGTCGTCTTCGTCACTCATGACATCGACGAGGCTGTGACGGTGGGGGATCGGATCTGCCTGATGAAAATGAAGGCGCAGATCGCGCAGTACGACACGCCCGAGCGCATCGTCATCCACCCTGCCAGTGAATATGTTTCGGAATTTCTCGGTCGTGAACGGCTGGCACGGCGCATGTCCGTCGTCCGCATCGACGCGAAAACGTTGGAGCGCCCCGACGGCGGCCCAGCTCGCGACGAGCCGCGCGTGCCATTGTCGAGCTCGCTCACCGACGCGCTCGCCGCCGCCCTCACGAGCCCGACCGAGCGCGCAGCCGTCTTCGACGGCGACCGCTACCTGGGCGACTTCACCGCCACGTCACTTCTCGAATCGTTAAGGCGCGCGAGTGCGGAAGGAGGAATCCCCGATGCCGCAGGAGTTTGACGTCGTCTGTCTCGGCGGAGGCGTGGCCGGCGAAGCCATTGCCGGCGAGCTGCAGGGCAGCGGGCTGTCGATCGCGGTCGTGGAGCGCGAGCTGGTCGGCGGCGAGTGTCCGTACTGGGGCTGCGTGCCGTCGAAAACGCTGCTGCGGTCAGGCGAGACGCTGGAGGAAGCCGGGCGCGCGCGCACGCTCGCGGCCTCGCGCGTCGATTGGGACGTCGACTTCCCGAAGGTTTCCAAGCGCGTGCTGTGGATGGCGCGGGACCTCGACGACTCGCGTCCGGCGGCGGCGCTGGAGGCGACCGGTGCCAAGCTCGTCCGCGGCGAGGGAAAGCTCGTCGACCTGCGCACGGTCGAGGTGGGTGGCGACCAGCTCACAGCAAGGCGCGCGGTGGTGATCGCCAACGGCGGCACCGCGGCGATCCCGCCGATCGAAGGTCTGAACAAGGTCGACTTCTGGACCAACCGCCAGGCGGCCATCCCCCGCGAGCTGCCGGAGCGGCTGGTCGTGCTGGGTGGCGGGGCCGTGGGCGTGGAGCTTGCCCAGGCGTTCGCCAGGCTCGGCTCCAAGGTCACGATCGTGGAGGCGGGGCCCCGTTTCCTCGGCCTCGAGGAGCCTGAAGCGGGCGCTGCGTTGCTTCCGCACCTCAAGGCCGATGCCATCGAGATCATCGTCGGCGATCCCTGCGTGGCGGTCGAGAAGCAGGCGTCGGACGTGGTCCTACACCTGAAGTCCGGCGCAGTCGTGTCCGGCGACAGGGTGCTCGTCGCCACGGGGCGGCGGCCTAACTTCGAGGCGTGGCTCCCGGCGGGCTTGACGCAGACCGAGAAGGGCTGGCTGAAGGTCGACCCGGAGACACTCGAGGCGCGTGACGGAATCTACGGCGCCGGCGACATCACTGGGATCGGAGGGTTCACCCACCTCGCCTACTACCACGGTCAGATCGTCGCCCGGAGGCTGCGCGGCAAGGACGCACGCGCGGACCACACCGCGGTGCCTCGCGTCACCTACACCGATCCTGAGATCGCGTCCGTCGGCTGGTCGGAGCAGTCGGCGCGGGGGCATGGCGTCGACCTGGCCGTGGTCACGATGGACCCCGCGGAGACGGCTCGGGGTTACATCCACGATTTTCACGACGGCACGCTGAAGCTGATCGCCGACAAGGGGCGCGGGGTGTTGGTCGGGGCAACGCTGGTCACGCCTCGCGCGGGCGAGATCCTGGGCGAGCTCGTGGTGGCCTTGAAGCTGGGTACGCCCCTGCGTGAGCTCGCCGATGTGATCCACCCTTTCCCGGCCTTCAACCGCGTGCTGGGCGCGGCGTTCGAGCAGCTTGCCTCCAAGGTGACCTGACTCCCCGGCGCGTTTTATGAGTGGCGTATCTAGTTTTGTAAAGGGGGCCTGGAATGGTCATCTCTATCAATGGTTCGCCCGTAACCATCGATTTCGACTCGCTGTTGGTGTGGGCGTTGGTCGGGCTCGTGGCGGGATTCCTCGCCAGCCACGTTGCGCTTGGGCATGGCCTGGGCCTTTTCTGGGACATCATCGTGGGCATCGTGGGAGCTCTATTCGGTGGGATCGTGCTTGCCGGCTTTCTCCACTTCAACATTGCGGTGGCCGGCCACCCGATCATCAGCGCGATGATCATGGCTTTCATCGGAGCCGCGATCCTATTGATCATCGTCCGGCTCTTCAGCGGCCGCGGCTACAGACGCCGCGCTTTCTGATTGCTCAAACGCCTGGGGGCGGTTCGCTCCCAGGCGTTTTTGATCAGCCTCTCGCCGAGCTCAGTCCCTAGCCGAGACAGCTTCACGCTCACCCAGCCGAACCGACCGGTGTAAGCCGAGACCGCAAAGGTCTTCGGATCCATCGCCACCAGCCCGGACTGGTCGTCGAGCGAGGCTTTGACGGAAACCGACGATCCCTCGGACGAGCCCATGGCGAAGATCCTGCCGCGGACGCGAAACGTCGCCTCGCCCCACGTCTCGAGCTCTTCCGCCTCCGGCATCGATAGGCACAGCTTGCGGAACTGGCGAAAGGTCACGACGGCTACCGTACCCACATGGCGATTCAGCCGCTGGACGAAGGAGCGATGGAACAGGCTGCGGCTCGGCAGGCGCGGTTGACCAAGCCCGCGGGCAGCCTCGGCCGGCTCGAAGATCTTGCGGTGCGGATCGCCGGCATGACGGGTCGGACCGATCCAACGTTGGGGGACGCCGTCGTTTTCACGCTCGCCGCGGACCACGGCGTGGCGGCCGAAGGTGTCAGCGCGTACCCGCGCGAGGTCACTGCTCAGATGGTCCTCAACTTCCTGCGCGGCGGCGCGGCGATCAACGTCCTGGCGCGCGAGGTCCACGCGCGGGTCGTGGTCGCCGACATCGGGGTGGATGCAGAGCTGCCCCCGCATCCGCACCTGCGCGCGGTCAAGGTGAGACGCGGCACGGGCAACATCACGCAAGGACCCGCGATGAGCATCGAGGAGGCGAACCGGGCGATCGAGGTGGGACGCGGGCTCGTCCGCGACGAGCGGCTCGACATCGCGCTCACGGGCGACATGGGCATCGGTAATACGACGGCTTCGGCGGCCGTGATCTGCGCGTTGACGAAGCTCGATCCAGGACTCGTCGTCGGCAGGGGCACCGGGGTCGACGACGAAGGACTCGAGCGAAAGCTGGATGCGGTGCGCCGCGCGCTGCAGGTCAACGCGGAGTCCATCGCACGCGGCCCGATCGACGCATTGGCCTCGGTCGGCGGGCTCGAGATCGCGGGTTTGGTCGGCGTGATCCTGGAGGCTGCGGAAAAGCGCAAGCCCGTCATCATCGACGGTTTCATCTCGGGCTGCGCGGCACTGGTGGCGGCGGCGATCGCGCCGGCGGCGACCGGGTACATGGTGGCGTCGCATCGCTCGCACGAGCGCGGCCACGGCGCGGTGCTCGAACTGCTCGGGTTGCGACCCTTGCTCGACCTCGACCTCCGCCTCGGCGAGGGCACCGGCGCCGCGCTCGCGCTGCCGGTGGTTCGCGCGGCGGTGCGCCTTCTCAACGAGATGGCGACCTTCGACGAGGCGGGGGTTTCGGAGCGCTCATAATGAAATTCGCACAACTGAATAGCTCACTGGATTGCGGGAAGCCGGTTCAAATCCGGCGCTGTCGCGCAACTGTGAGTGGGGAGCGTCCGGCCAGCGGCCACTGAGGCGAGAGCTTCAGGAAGGCGGCCGGAGCGCATCGATCCACAAGCCAGGAGACCTGTCCCGTGAGCGGTCGATCCCACTGCGCGGATCAGTAGGGGCGCCTCCTGCGGCGAGGTTTCCCCTGCGAGGTGGGGCCGCTGCCGCCGGAGGACCGCTGGATGCGCATGCATCAGCCAGGGGCCAGCGCGAAACTGGCCATCCGATTCGGAATCGTCGCGTTCGCTTTCGTTTTCCTCGCTGCGTCGTGCGGTGGGTCACCAACGTCTTCGAGCTCGCCGCCGGCGTCGCGTTTTCCGGTCTCGATCACCGAGCCGGGCGGCGCCACCGTCACGATCGCGCACCAGCCACATCGCGTCATCTCGTTGTCGCCCAGTGCGACCGAGATGCTGTTTGCGATCGGCGCCGGCTCCCAGGTCATCGCGGTCGACGACCAGTCGAACTTCCCCGCGAACGCGCCCACGACCAAGCTTTCCGGCTTCACGCCGAACATCGAAGCCATCGCCGCCTACACCCCAGACCTCGTGGTGGCCGCAGAGGACACGGGAAGCCTCGTCCACGGCATGCAGGCGCTGAACGTCCCGATCCTCCTCGAGCCGGCCGCCAAGAACCTCGATGACAGCTACTTGCAGATCAAGCAGCTGGGATTGGCCACCGGGCACTCTGCTCAAGCAGATTCGCTCGTCGCCTCGATGCGCTCGCAGGTCGGCGCACTCGTCGCGTCAGTGTCCAAACCGGCTCGCCAGCTGAAGGTCTATCACGAGCTGGACAACACCTTCTACTCGGTGACCTCTGCCACTTTCATCGGGCAGGCATACAAGCTGCTGGGCCTGACCAACATCGCCGACGCGGCGACCGCCGCCACGCCGGACTACCCCCAACTCTCGCCCGAGTTCATCGTGTCCTCGAACCCTGACCTCATCGTGCTCGCCGACACCAAGTGCTGCCAGCAGGATCTCAACAGCGTTGCGGCCCGGCCAGGATGGCGCGCGATCGCGGCCGTGAAGTCCGGGCATGTGGTCGGAGTGGACGATGACATCGCCTCTCGGTGGGGCCCCAGGATCGTCGACTTCATGCGTGCGGTCGCCTCGCAGGTCAAGCAGATCGAAAGGGCCGCGTGACGGCGACCGTAGCCGTGAGCGTGGTGCCGGAGCGGCCGGCGGCCCTCGCCGGCATGCCGAGGTTACCGTGGACCTGGGCCGCCGCCGGGCTCTTCGCGCTGGTCATCTGCTGTGCGGTCGGTGTGCTCGTCGGCCCGATCCACATCGGCGTGGGCGCCGTTCTGCAGGCGCTCGTCGGAGGCCAGGTCGATCCGGGCCAGGCCAACATCCTGTGGTCGCTGAGGTTTCCCCGGGTCGTCCTCGGCGTGCTGGTGGGCGGCACCCTGGCCGTGTCCGGCGCCGCATATCAGGGCGTCT
>VBFV01000055.1 GCA_005881335.1 Chloroflexota bacterium | reverse complement strand
CGGGGTTTACCTGGCCGGCCGGTCACCCGGCCGCCGGTGGGCTATTACCCCACCTTTTCACCCTTACCTGACAGCTGCTCTCCGGATATAGCCGCTGCCGGGCGGTTATTTTCTGTGGCACTTTCCTTCGGGTCGCCCCGACTGGGTGTTACCCAGCGCCCTGCTCTTTGGAGCCCGGACTTTCCTCCAACGCTATTTACTTCGCCGGCGGTCACCCGTCCGCCTCGGCCCGCCGTAAGTCTACCCACGATGGCTGGAGTTCATGCCAGGGGTCGCAGACCGTCGAGCGAGCGATCTAGCCGCCGAACTTCTTCTTCGGTACGTGGGCGTCGATCGCCATGTTGGCCAGGTGGTCAGCGCCGCGGTTGCCTTCACGTCCGACATGTTTGAACTGGACATCGGGAAACTCGCTCAGAAGGCGAATAACCTCGGCATGCAGCTGCTGCAGCTCAGGCTTCTTGGTCTTGTACTTGCCGGTCACCTGCTCGACCACAAGCTTCGAATCGAGAAATACCTCCAGGCGATCCGGCCTCCAGTCCTTGACCGCCTTGAGGCCGTCGATCAGCGCGTGGTACTCGGCTTCATTGTTTGTTGCGACCCCAAGCCACCGATGGAGGGTCCGGAGCCGCATGCCCTGGTCGTCTTCGATCACGACTCCGATGCCTGCTGGTCCGGGGTTGCCTCGCGCCGCGCCGTCTGTGCGCAGGCGCAATGTTTTCAGGACATCACCAGGATGCGGCCGCAGTTCTCGCAGTTGACGATCTGGTCTCCCTTGCGCAACGCCTGCATCCCCGAAGACGTCACGGTGACGTGGCAGGCTTGACACTGGTTGCGGTCGACCTCGGCCACGGGTGGGTGGACGCGGACGCGGAGATAGACGTTCTGCGCCGCGGACGGAACCTGTGCCCATGTCGCCGCGCTGTCAGCCTTGACCGTTTCCAGCTCTGACTGCCACGACTCGAGGTCCCGTCGCAACCCGGGCTCATCTGACGCGGACCTTGTCCGAGTCTCCTGCAGCCGCTCGGCCGCTTCGACCACGGCCTGTTCGGCCAGCTCGCCCTCTTCCATCAGGCGCAGCTCGGCGTCCTCTTCTTCAGCGAAGCGTGCCCTCATGTGCTGCACCTCTTCGTTCATCTGGATCAGCTCGCTTGGGCTGCGGATGCGCCCACTCATGAGCTCCTTCTCACGCGAGCGCAGCCTCGTGCGGTGATCTTCGCGATCGCGGTCGGACTCGCGCAGCCGTAGCTGTATGGCCTCACGCTCGGCTCGGGCATCGGCCAGTGCCTGTTCGGCGTGCGCCACGCTGGGGTCGGAGGCGAGCAGGGACTCGACCCGCTCGATCTCGTCGCGCAGCTCTCGCTCCCTCTCCACCAGCCTCATGTATGCGAGCAGGAGCTGCGCGGGCTTCATTCGAGCACGACCAGGACCTGGCCCTCCTTGACCACCTCGCCCTCCTTCACGCGCACCTCTTTCACGGTGCCCGCACGCGGCGCGGTAACTGGGATTTCCATCTTCATCGACTCGAGGACCAGGAGCTCGTCCTCCTCGGCCACCTGTGCGCCGGCCTGGGTCTTCACCTTCCAGACGCTCCCGACCAGCTCAGCCTTGACTTCGGTCATCTGGCACTCAAACAGAGAATTTTGCGTGCTTCGTCCACCGTCGCGACGTCCCGGCCGAGATCGTGCGCGAGACGTGCGGCTTTCTGGACCAGGTCGCCGTTGCTCATCGCCATCTTTCCTTCCTCGACGTAAAGGTTGTCCTCCAATCCGACGCGCGCGTTGCCACCCATCGTGATGGCCGCCGCGACAAGCGCCCACTGGTTGAGCCCGATGCCGATGACCTGCCAGTGCGATTCGGGCGGCAGCGTGTCGACCTGGTTGGTCAGGTGACGCGTCGTGCCCGGGATCCCGCCGAGCACGCCCATGATCAGGCTGAACTGGTAAGGCGGCTTCAGCACGCCCATGTCGATCAGAGGGGCGGTGTTCGCGATGTGACCGGTGTCGAAGCACTCGAGCTCTGGACGCACGCCCGCGCTGTTCATGGCTTCCAGGAAGAACTGGATGTCCTTGAACGGGTTCGCGAAAACGTGGTCGTGATAGAAGGCCTTCTTCTTCGCCGAGTAGATCGCGTAGTTCATGGACCCCATGTTCAGCGCGCCGATCTCTGGTCGAAGATCACGGATGTGCGCGATGCGCTGCTCGGGCGGAATGCCGATCGCGCCGGTCGAGAAGTTGACGATCACGTCCGAGCGAGCACGGACCTCGGAGAGGATCTCGGCAAACGTTTCGACCCTCCACTCCGGGCCACCCTCCGGATTCCTCGCGTGGATGTGGACGATCGACGCGCCCGCCTCGGCCGCTCGCTTCGCCTCCTCAGCGATCTCGACGGGTGTGTATGGAATCGCAGGGCACTGCTCCCGCGTCGCCAGCACACCTGTCAGCGCGGCGGTGATGACGACCGCTTCGCTCATACAGGAATGTTTCCGTGTTTGCGCCACGGGCGGTCGATCTTCTTGTCCCGCGCCTGCTCGATGCCCTTGATGATCACGCGGCGCGTCTCGGCGGGGTCGATCACGTCGTCGATCATCGCCCAGCCCGCCGCGAGATACGGGTTGATCTGCGCCCGGATGGTTTCGACCAGCTGGGCGCGGGTCGCTTCGGGATTCTCGGAGGCCTCGACCTGCTTGTTGAAGATGATGTTGACCGCGCCCTCCGGTCCCATGACGGAGATCTCGGCGAACGGCCACGCGACGATGGTGTCGGGCTGGTAACCCTTGCCGTTCATCACGTAGTAGCCCGCGCCGTAGGCCTTGCGCATGATGACAGTCACCTTCGGCACGGTCGCTTCGCTGGTGGCGTACAGCATCTTCGCGCCGTGCCGGATGATGCCTTCCTTCTCGACCTGTGATCCCACCATGAATCCCGGCACGTCCATCAGGTACACCAGCGGCACGTTGAACGCATCGCACATGCGGATGAACCGCGCGGCCTTGTCGGCGGCGTCGGAATCGAGCGCACCGCCTTTCTGCATCGGCTGGTTGGCCACCACCCCGACCGCGTGACCACCGGCTCGCGCGAACCCGATGACGATGTTCTTCGCCCACGTCGGCTTCACCTCGAACCACGACTCGTGGTCGAAGATCGCCCTGACCACCTTGCGCACGTCGTAGGCGGCGCGAGGGTTGACCGGCACGATCTTGTCGAGCCCCTCGACCAGTCTCTCGGCCGGATCACCCGTCTCCACGAAGGGCGCCGGCTCGGTGTTGCTGGATGGTAGGTACGAGAGGAACCGTCGCACCGTGGCGATGCACTCCTCATCGTTTGCGACCTCGTTGTCGCCGACGCCGGACTCGTAGCAGTGGACCTGAGAGCCCCCCATGTCGTGGTCGGTCACGTCCTCCCCCGTCGCGGCCTTCACAAGGCGAGCACCGCCGAGCGCCATCGAAGACGTGTCCTTGACCATGGGCACGAAGTCGGCCAGGCCCGGAATGTACGCGGTGCCTGCCGCGCATGGCCCGAGCATCGCCGCCACCTGCGGAATCACGCCCGACATCACGACCTGTTCGGCGAACAGCCAGCCTGTGCCGGCAAACGTCGAGCCCGCCGCCTCCTGGATCCGTGCCCCGGCGGAGTCGAGCAGCCAGACGATCGGCTTGCGATAGCGCAGGGCCAGCTCGCGGACGCGCGCGGCTTTGAACTGCTCGCCTACCGCTCCCATCGAGCCTGCCATCACCGTGAAGTCGTAGGCGATGACCCAGACCTGACGCCCCTCGATCTCGCCGTGACCCGTCACGACGCCGTCGGCGGGCGTGCCGTCCGGGTCGGCTTCGGCACCGCGCAGCGATTGCTGGCTCGCCAGCAGCCCGAGCTCGACGAAGGTGCCCGGGTCGTACAGCAGCTCGAGGCGCTCGCGGACGGTCAGCTTGCCGCGCTGGTGCTGCTTGTCCACCTTCTCCGCGCCACCCATGGCGAGGTTCTTCTTGCGCCTGGTGTGGAGCTCTCCTACGAGTCTGCCGTAATCGTCACTCACGGCCCGAATTCTATTGGCCGACCAGAAGGTCTTCCCGATCGCGCCAGCGATCGAGGAAGCGATACATGTTGCGTTTCGAGAGCCGCTCGCGTTCACTGGGCTCCGTCGACTCCCACAGCCGGTGCTCGTGCTTGACGAGGGGCAGACCGGCCAGGGCGACGGCCCGACCGCCGCCCGCGCGCAGCCGGAAGCTGAATTCGACGTCGGCCATGCGGTAGAAACGGAACCTCGTATCGAACCCGCCTGCCGCGAGTGCATCGGCGCGGCGAAAAGCCAGGCAGTAGCCCTCGATCGCGTCGACGTCGGGACCCGGGCTGGAGTCGAATTCTTTGAGCGTGCCTCGCCCGCGGAGGCCGAACGGCCCCGCCACGGCGACGGTCGGGTCGGAGAGGGCATCGAGGAGCGGCGCGATGGCATCCCCGTTTAGCTCGACGCCCGGATCGAAAAGGATCACCACCTGCCCGCTCGCCGCCTCGATGCCTGCGTTGACGGCGGCTCCGAAACCAAGCGGCGGGTCGAGCGTGATGACTCGAAGTCGTTCGGCGGCGCGGTTCTTGAGCCAGCCGGCGATTCGGGGATCTTGCGAGTTGTCGACGACGACAGCTTCGAAATCGGCCTTGCAGTGCGTGAACACGGACAGCAGCCAGCGCTCGGCGTCAGCCTGCCAGCCATGGACGACCGCGAGCAGGGTGACGTCGCGCGGCGGAGCCTTCGGGTCCGCGCTGGGCGGGGCCTTGATCGCCTGCAGCTCGCTGCCGTTGGCGCTGTCCACGACATCCCATCCGCCCGCGCGCAGCTGGTCGCGAATCGCATCCGCGGCCTCGAAATCACGGTCTCGCCGGCGCTCGATGCGCTGGTCGAGAAGCTCCTGGGCGGTCTGCCTATCCGTTCTTCTTGGCTTTGAACTTCCCCGTCTGGCCCACCTGCATCGAGTACGGCACCCAACCGGCGTCGACGACCGCCCGGCTTGCACCGACAGCACCGCCGAGCGCATTCGCCAGCTCTTCCAGGAGCGGGAAATTCTGCGGGCCGCCCATGCCGCGGCCGCCGCTGATCACGATCCGCGCCTCCTCGAGCTTGACCTTCTCCGAGGCTTCGACCACGCGCTCGGCGATGTGCGCGCGCTTGGAACCCTCGCCGATTTTGACGTCGAGCTGCTTCACCTCGGCGGGGCCTCCCTTGGCCGAGGCCTCGAACGACTTCGGGCGGATCAGCACGATCGCGGGCTTGCCGTTGGCCTTCATCGAGGCGACCTTGGCCCCGCCGAAGTACGGCACCTGGGCCACGAACCCGCCGTCCTTCGCGACGACGTCGAGGGCGTTGGAGATGAGACCGGCGCCGAGCCGCGCCGCCAGCCGGCCCGCCACCTCGCGCGAGTCCGGCGCGAATCCGAAGAGGATGAGGTCCGGCTTCTCCTTCTCGTACAGCGACGCCAGCGCGTCCGTGGCCGGTTCGGCGACGTAATCGTCGAACGCGCTGTCCTCGCTGACATGCACGACTTTCGCGCCGTGCTTACCCAACGTCGACGCCGCCGTCTTCGCGCCGGCTCCGAGCGCCACCGCATAAACGTCGCCAAGCTCGCGCGCCTTCGTCATCAGCTCGAGGGATGTCGACGCGACCTTGCCTTCGCTGAGCTCCGCGTAAACCAAGATGCTGGGCATCTAGAGGACCTTCGCGGCGGCGAGGACCTGGACGATCTTCTCGACCGCGGAGCCGTCGTCTTCGATCACTTCGCCCGCCTTGCGCGCCTCAGCCTCGACCACGCCCTCGATCGTCTCCGCGGGCTGTCCCTTCTCCACGCCCAGCTCGCTTGCGGCGACCTGTTTGATCTCCTTGGACCGCGCCGCCATGATGCCTTTCAGCGACGCGTAGCGCGGCTCGGCGATGGCGGCGGTGACGGTGATGAGCACGGGCGTCGACGCCTCGACGATCTGGTAACCGTCGGCGGTCTGGCGGTGCACCTTCACGGTCGATCCATCGACCTCGACCTTCTTGGCGAACGTCAGCTGCGGGAAGCCGAGAAGCTCCGCGAGCATCGGCGGCACCATGCCGGTGCTGCCGTCATACGACTCGGTGGCGCAGATCACCAGGTCGGGCTCCTCCTGCTTGATCGCCGCCGCGAGCACGCGGGCGGTGAGGAGCGCGTCCGCCCCGGCGAGGGAGGCGTCGGAGATGAGCACGCCGCGGTCGGCTCCCATCGAAAGACCCTTGCGGATCGCGTCTTTGGCGCGCTCCGGACCCATCGAGACGAGGATCACCTCGCCCCCGTGCGCCTCCTTCAGCTGGAGGCCTTCTTCGACGCCGCACTCGTCGCCGGGATCGAGGACGACTTCCTTCTCGCGGGAAATGGTGTTGTCCGCCTCAAGGGTGAGGTTCGAGTTGGGATCTGGGACTTGCTTTACCGTGACGACGATCTTCAAGGCGTGTGGATCAATTATCGCTGCGCTGAGAGAGCGACACGGAATCGCTCGAGGTCGGCGGGAGTGTTGAGGCTTTCGAACTGCGCCGGATCGAGGCCTTCCAGCCAGGTCACGTCCATGGACTCGACCACGTCGTGCGCCACGTGGTTGCCGGCGTCGAGCGCCCCCACGATCGTCGGCAGCGCCGTTTTGCGATAGGCGCCGCAGACAGGCTCGAACAATCCGTCGTGCCGCGGGATGGCCGCGTCACAGCTGCGCGCGGCGGCGACCGCAACTTCCGCTACCGACGATGTGACGTAAGGCATATCGCAGGCGACGGCGAACAGCACCTCATGGCGCGCTGCGAGCAAGCCCGCCTCGAGACCGGCAAGCGGTCCCGCCGCCCGCTTGCGGTCGAAGACCACGCGGTACGGCACGAGCTGCTCCATCTGCTCAGGCTCGCCGAAAGAGACCACCACCTCCGAGAACGCTGGAGCGAGCCGTTCCACCACGTAGCGCAGGAGCACGGTCTCCCCCACCTCGATCCACGGCTTCGGCCGGCCCATGCGCCGGCTGTCCCCACCCGCAAGCACGAGCAGCGTGGCTTCCATCACGATAAGTGTCCCCTGTGAAGGCGATCGATTTTCACGTCCACCTGCCGACGCCCGACTGGCTCGACATCTCGATGAAGGGCTATGTGGAGGCCGCGGAGTCGTACTTCCGCTCGAAGGTGGCCCGGAAGACGATCGACGAGCTGGCGCAGGAATACGACGGGCTCGACATCGTGGCCGTGCTTCTGGCGTGGGACGCGGAGACCGCCACGGGCAGGCCCCGCGTACCCAATGACCTGGTCGCTGACGCGTGCCGCGCCTACCCGAAGACCTTCGTCGGCTTCGGCAGCGTCGATCCTTTGAAGGGCGACCGCGCGGTGTCTGAGCTGGATCGGATCGCTGAACTTGGATTGAAGGGCGTGAAGCTGCATCCCTCGCTCCAGGCTTTCGCGCCCAACGAGGAGCAGCATTGGCCCCTGTACGAGAAATGCCAGGAGCTCGGACTGATCGTGCTTTTCCACACGGGGACGAGTGGCATCGGAGCGGGCCAGCCCGGCGGGCAGGGCATCCGAATCGACTTTGCGCGGCCGATCTGGCTCGACGCCCCCGCCGCGGCGTTCCCCGACCTCAAGATCATCGCCGCGCATTTCGGCTATCCGTGGCACCTCGAGCTCCTCGCGATGGCCCTGCACAAGACCAACATCTACATCGACATCTCAGGTTGGGCGCCGCGCTACATCCCAACCGAGGTCATGCGCGACATGAAGGGCCGGCTGCAAGACCAGTTCGTGTTCGGCAGCGACTATCCCTTCATCCAGCCACAGAGGTGCCTCGACGAGCTGCAGGGCCTGGACATCCCCGCGCCGGTCCTCCAGAAGGTGCTGGTCGGCAACGGCAAGCGGCTACTCGGGATTGCCTGACTTGTAAATCAGGACTTGACACGGCGGGGCGCCCCGCGAGATCGTGCAGGCGTGTCCGCTCCCGCCGAGTTGCGTCGCAGGCTTCTCCTCGCCGAATCCGACGTCCTGCTCGAAGACGTCGAGATGCTTCGCCTCAACGACCAGAGCGAGGCGTCCCCGCGACTGCGCGAAGCCATCCGCGCCATGCAGATCCGGCTCGGCAGGAGAAACCCGCCACTGCCACCGGCGACGGTGGACGCCGCGCACGACCTTGTCTTCGCGGTCCAGCAGAGATTGATGGCCGCGAATCCCAAAAATCCCCGGCCGACCCGGCACATCGGCCGGCCCACCGGTCAGCCGGTGATCACGTTGATTCGCGAAGACAGGAAATGGAAGGTGCTCGCGCTGCCTCCCCCGACCGCAAGCGGCCGGAACGACGACTGGATCGAGCTCGTCGAGCTGACGGTGGAACGCGCGTGGGACCGGTGGTGCTATGCCCAGCAGCACGCGGTGCGGGCGGCCCGCGTGCGAACGAAGCCGCAGCTCGCGCTGGCCGTCGCCCAGGCCGCGTGGAACAACTACTGGCTGCTGCTCCAGGACGCCGAGCGCATCAAGGAACGGCTCAGCGTCGGGCGCGGGCGGCTTGCTGGAGGAACTTTCGCAGCTCCTCGGATCTGATCGGCGCGTCGGACGCCCGGACGCGGGCGGCGAACAGTTGGAGGAACCGGCGGAGCCCGACGTCGTCGAGCATCGTGGCCGCCGCGATGATCTCCGCCGCGGCCTCGTGGTGCGTCGGTTCCAGGACCTTGCTCAGGCTCTCGGCGAAGTCGTCAGGCAGCTCGCGCACGGTCATCTGGTGACAATTACAACGTAGTGCAGCCTGTGGTCATCGGCGACGTGATCTGGGAACCGAGCCCGGAAGTGATCGAGCGAAGCCGCCTCAAGCGGTTCATGGACCGTCACGGCATCGAGACGTTCGACGAGCTGTTGAGGCGGGCGGACGACGACATCGAGTGGTTCTGGGACGCCGCCGTCAAGGACATCGACATCGCTTTCTACCGCGAGTACGACAAGGTCGTCGACCTCTCGCAGGGGAAGCCCTGGGCGAAATGGTGGGTCGGCGCGCGCATGAACATCGTCCAGAGCTGCCTCGACCGCCACCGGGACGGCGCGTTCGGCGACAAGACCGCGATCATCTGGGAGGGCGAGCCTGGCGACGTGCGCACGCTGAGCTACCGCGAGCTCGATCGCCAGGTCTCGCGGCTCGCGGGCGCGCTGCGCAAGCTCGGTGTCAGGCAGGGCGACAGGATTGGGATCTTCATGCCCATGTGCCCCGAGGTCGCCGTGTCCGTGCTCGCCGCCACGAAGATCGGCGCGGTCATCATCCCGCTATTTTCGGGATACGGTCCCGAGGCCATCGCAACTCGTTTGCGGGACGGCGAGGCCAAAGTCCTGATCTGCGCCGACGGTTTCTACCGCCGGGGCCAGGTGGTGGCGATGAAGGAGACGGCCGACCGAGCCCTGGTCAGCTGCCCGACGGTGAAGAAGGTCATCGTCTACCGGCGGGTGGTCCGCGAGATCCCATGGACGCATGGCCGCGACCAGGTGTGGGAGGTGCTGCTCGAAGACGAGCCCGATCATGCGCCCACGCAGGAGCTCGACCCCGAGGATCCGATGATGATCATCTACACGTCGGGCACGACCGGCAAGCCGAAAGGCACGCTGCACGTGCACGGCGGCTTTCCGGTGAAGACGGCGCAGGACATGGCGCACTGCTTCGACATCGGCCCCGACGACGTCGTGTTCTGGTACACGGACATCGGCTGGATGATGGGCCCCTGGCTCATCTTCGGCACCCTGGTGCTCGGCGCGACGATGGTCCTGTACGAAGGCACGCCGGACTATCCCTCGGCCGACCGGCTGTGGCGCATGGTCGACCGCCACAAAGCGACGGTGCTCGGTGTGTCGCCGACGCTGGTGCGTGGCCTGATGACCCACGGCGACGAGGTGCCCGCGCACCACGACCTTTCG
>VBFV01000054.1 GCA_005881335.1 Chloroflexota bacterium | reverse complement strand
AGTGCAGGTGTGGGCCGGTGGCGGTGCCGGTCATGCCCGAGATGCCGATGACCTGACCGCGCCCGACATACTGCCCCTTCGACACGTCGATGCGCGACAGGTGACCGTAGAAGGTGAGCAGCCCGTTGCCGTGGTCGATCTCGACCGTCTTTCCGCTCAGGCACGTTTCGCAGCCGGGGACGAGCCAGTTGGCCAGCATCACGCGGCCGGGACCCGCCGCCGCGACCGGCTCGTAGTTGAGGCCGTAGTCGTATCCGTCGTGGCCCGCGTAGTACAGGTAGTCATGGCCGCCGGGCGTCTGCGCGAAACCCGCGTCGAACGTCGGGTCAGGACCGCCCACGCCGGCTGTCGCGACGGTCCCGTCGTAGCGGCACACGCGCGTGTAGTTGCCGTAGTCGGGATAGCAGTGCGAAAAGACCGAGGTGATGTAGTGGGGGCCCATGAACGGGAGCGTGAGGAACGCGCCCGGTGCGGGGCCGATCCCTGTCTCGCCGTTGCCGTCCTCGATCGGCCCGTACGTGACCTGGCTCGGGTACGCCCAGCGGCTGTACTTGATCTGCTTGTGGCCGGGGGGCAGGGCGGAATGCGCCTGCGCCGGGAGCGCGGACAAAAGAAGACAGCCGAGCGTCAGGAGAACAACGAAAACCCGCATAGCCTTGGTAACGAGGTAGTTCACGCTAGGGTTCCTCGCCTGCGACCTGCCCGAGATTTGGTTAAGTTTCGCAAATGACTCCCGCGCCGGTAAAGGGAATCGCCATTCTGAGCCAGGGCCTGGCGGCTGTCTACGAGGAACCCCTCGGACCGGCCGGAATCCGGGTTCGGGAGCGGCCCAGGACGGAGCCGGTTCCCGGAGCCGTTTCGATCGCGATCCGGGCCGCATCGATCAACCACCTCGACCTTTTCATGGCGCAGGGCCTGCAGCGAGTGACGCCGCCGCGGGTTATCGCCGCCGACGGCGCGGGAGTGGTCGCCGCGTCAGGCGACCCCGCATGGAGGCCCGGCGACGAGGTCGTGATCTACCCGGTCCTGTGCGACTGGGTATGCGAGTGGTGCCGGTCGGGGCAGAACGTCATGTGCCCCCACTTCGGGGTCGTCGGCGAGCACTCGGACGGGACCGCCTGCGAGATCTTTCATGTCGACGCACGCAACGTGTATCGCAAGCCGCGAGGACTTTCGTGGGAAGAAGCGGCGGCATTTCCTCTCACATTCCTCACCGCATGGCGGATGCTCACGACGCGGGCCAGGCTGCGCCCGGGCGAGAAGGTGCTGGTCGTCGGCGCAAGCGGTGGCGTGGCGGTCGCTGCGGCGGCGATCGCCAGGCACCTGGGCGCGCGCGTGTTCGTGACCAGCCGCTCCGAAGCCAAGCGAAAGCGAGCGCTCGAGCTGGGCGCCGAGGCCGCCTTCGATTCGACCGATTTCAGCAAGGCGGTGCGCGACGCGACCGATGGCGGGGTTGACGTCGTGGTCGAGCACGTCGGTCCCGCGACGCTGGCCGAATCGATGCGCTCGGCAACCATGGGCGGCCGCATCGTGACGTGCGGTTCGACATCAGGCGTGAAGGCGGAGATCACCATGCCCCGCCTGTTTTGGGGCCAGCTCGACCTGCTCGGCTCGACCATGGGCAACGCGAGCGAATTCGAATCCGTGCTCAAGGCAATTGATGAAGGGTTGCGGCCAGTAGTCGACCGGGTCTATCCGTTGGCCGATGTGGAGGCGGCGCTGACGCGACTTGACGCCGCGGAGCAGTTCGGGAAAGTCGTCCTGTCGGTGTCGTAAGCGAGGAGAGCATGAGAGGCTTCAAGGCGTTCCTGCTTCGTGGCAATGTGGTCGACCTGGCAATCGGTGTCGTCATCGGCATCGCCTTCGCCGCGGTGATAGGCGCATTTGTCAAGGACCTGGTCACGCCATTGATCGCGGCGATAGGCGGCAAGCCTGACTTCTCGGCCCTGTCCTTCACGATCAATCAGAGCAAGTTCCTGTACGGCGACTTCATCAACGCCTTGCTCGCGTTCGTGATCATCGCCGCGGTCATCTACTTCTTCGTGGTCGTGCCGTACACGACGCTCATCGAGCGTTCGCGCAAGGAGCCGCCCGCCGATCCGACGACGAAGAAGTGCACCGAATGCCTGAGCGAGATCCCGAAAGACGCGCGCCGGTGCGCCTTCTGCACCTCACCGCAGGCGGCCTAGCGTTTCAGCGGGTAGAACAGAACGGCCCTTTTCTTGACCCTCTGCTGATCCCGGGCTTACGACTTGCCTCGCGGAACGGCCCAGATTTTTGATGCAGTTTCATGGCTCAGGGTCACGTCCCGTTCGGCCACCCGCACGCGCAGCGTTTTGCCCACCACGTCGGTCTCTTCCACGCTCACTTCGCGGCCGGGCGTCAGGTCGCGCTGGCTCAGGTACGCGAGCAGGAGCGGCGCCTCGCGCTCGGCGACCTCGGACACGCGCGTGATCGTCGCCCCCTGGCCCGGGGCGAGCGACGAGAGCCTCTCCTCCCGGGGCGACGCCTCGGAATAGCCCGGGATCGGGTTGCCGTGGGGGCACGTCATAGGCCGCCCGAGCACCTCGTACAGGCGCTGCTCAACCACATCGGAGACCGCGTGCTCGAGACGGGCCGCCTCGGCGTCGGCGGTCACCCAGTCCAGGCCGAGGCTATCTGTCAGCCAGCGCTCCATGATGCGGTGGCGGCGCACGATCGACTCGGCCGACCGCATCCCGCTCGGCGTCAGCTCGATCTCCTTGCGCCCGTTCATCCGCACCAAACCGTCGCGGGCCATCCGGCGCAATCCGACCGCGACCGTCGGGCGGCTCACCCCGAGCCAGTCCGCCAGCCGCGCGCTCCGCAGCGGCTCCTTCTCGAACCACATGTAGTAGATGGCCTCGAGGTAGCGCGACACCACCTCCGAGGGCTCGCTGATGGCCTTGTTAGACTGAACTAATTGCATCTTTTATGAGTACTAACACCCTAGGACAACTATGAACCAAGGCGCCGCCATCGGCCTGGGAGCGATCGCCGGAGCCACCATCTTCCTGGGGCTCCCGGTGGCGCGAATGCACGGCCTGCCGAAGCCGGTCCAGGGCTTTCTCAACGCATTCGCCACCGGCATCCTCGTCTTCCTGCTGTGGGACATCGTGAGCCACGCCGCGGGACCCGTCGAAGCCGCGATCACGCAGGGCCACCGGGGACCGTTTGCCGCCATGGCGGTGATCTTCGCCGTCGGGATGGCCGTCGGGCTGCTCGGGCTTGTCTACTTCAACCGCACCGTCTTCAGCCACCTGCGCCACGATCATCCGAACCCGAGCGCCCGCTCACTCTCCCTCGCCATCGCCACCGGTCTCGGTCTGCACAACCTGTCCGAGGGGCTCGCGATCGGGGAGTCGGCCCACATCGGCGCGATCGCCTTCACGGGCGTGCTGGCGGTGGGCTTCGCGCTGCACAACATCACCGAGGGATTCGGTATCGCGGCGCCGATGACGACCGATGTCAACAAGCCTTCCTGGGGTTTCCTCGGGCTCGCGGGTTTGATCGGCGGCGGGCCGACTTTTCTCGGCACGTGGATCGGCTTCCTGGCCAGCTCGAGCTACTTCTCGATCGCCTTTCTCGCGGTCGCGGCCGGGGCCTTGCTCTACGTGCTGAACGAGCTGTTCAGCCTCGGACGCAAGATCAGCACCCCACCCAACTTCGCGTGGGGACTGCTGTTGGGTTTTCTGACCGCGTTCGCGACCGACCTTTTTCTGACAGCCGTCAGCGGAGCTTAACCCGCGGCCTGGTCGTACTCCTCGCCATCGGGATCGAAGTCCTGCCAGTTGGGGTAGCGCCACCTGAAGAGCCGCTCCTGGACCTCGAATAGGCTGTCCAGTGTGTCCTGCACGTGGCCGGTGTCGTGGAGAGGCTCGCGGATTTGATTCGGCATCGCCCCCACGACCCCTCGCAGCTCCGCGCGCACGCGGCGAGGCACCGTCTTGACGCCGTCGCGGTTCATCTCCTCGAGCCGCCAGAGCAGCCGGTCGGTGGCCTGGAGCATGCGCTGAAAGGCGTAGCGCCGGCGGTTCGTCCGCCGCAGCGCCGACACCTGCTGCTCGATCCGGCTGCTGGTGTTGTCGATCATGGCTACTTTTTCAAAGGTTACCGGCTTCGGGGTGTCGCTTGATGGAGCCGCTGGACCGGCTCGAACGGCTGTTCAAGCCCGTCGACGGCTGGGGCGAGTTCAGAAGGGGCGCCCGGCACGCGGCGGTCGTCTTCGTCCTCTACCGCCAGGCCGGCCGGTGGATGGTCCCCTTCGTGCGCCGGCGGGCCGACATGCGAGACCACCCCGGGCAGGTGGCGCTGCCTGGCGGGGGCGTCCAGCCGGGCGAGTCCGCGTGGGAGGCCGCCCAGCGCGAGGTGGCGGAGGAGATCGGCGTCCCGGTCGGGCGTTTGGTGCCGCTCGGCGCCGGCGAGCCCATCTACGCGGCGGTCACGAACTTCTCGGTCGTGCCGTTCGTCGCCCACCTGCCAGACCCGGTCGAATCCTTCGTCCACGACGAGCGAGAGCTCGAGGGAGTGCTGGCAATCCCACTCGATCGCCTGCTCGACGACAGCGAGTGGCTCGAATCCGACACGCCGTGGCGGTTCCGCTACCTCGCGCACGAGGAGAGCGTCGTGTGGGGCCTGACCGAGCGCATCGTCTACGGCCTCGCGCCCCGGCTCAGGCAAGCACTCGCCGAAGGTCAAAGTTCGGATCAGCCAGCTGCTGAGCGCTGACCATCTTGCGCGCCTCCATCACGCGCCGCGCGCGTGCCACCGTGTGGTGGTCGTTGAAGCCGGCCGCCGCGACGAGCGTGCCGGAGTGCATGTAGAAGACAGTGAACGGCAACCGACCCATTGCGCCGCGCGTGACCGTCTCGTCCCAGGGCAGGCCGGCCCCCGCGTACTGCAGGTTGAGCTCGTACTGGTCGGACCAGAACCAGGGAACCTCGCGGTAAGGCTCGTCCTTTCCGGCCATCGCACGCCCGACGATGAAGCCCTGACGCTGCGCAGTCTGAAAGTGCTCGACCCGAATCCGCGTCTCGAACAGCGGATGAAAGAAGCGGGTGACGTCTCCTGCCGCGAACACGCCTTCGGCCGACGTTCTTCCCAGCTCGTCGACGACGATTCCGCGATCGACCGCCAGGCCGGCCCGCTCAGCGAGCTGCGTCCGTGGGACGGAGCCGACCGCAACCAGGTCGGCGGCCGGGGGCGATTCGACCTCCAACCTGAGGTCGACGCCATGCTCGCGATGCAAGCGAGCGATGTACGCGCCGACCTCTGGACCGAGCACCCGCAGCAGCG
>VBFV01000053.1 GCA_005881335.1 Chloroflexota bacterium | reverse complement strand
CGCAGGTACTTGTTCTTGCTCGTGACGTGGATCGATCCTTTGCCCATCGGGTTGGCCTGGTCGTAGTCCTTCGTCCACGTATCTCCCGGCTTGACCGGCTTGTCTGGAAGGATCGCCGTGATCAGTCCGCCTTCCGTTCCCGAGAGCCCGGGCAGGGAGCCGTTGGTGAACGTGCTTCCGTTCACGCTCACGATCCGCCCGTCGGATGCGACCTTCATCTCGACGCTGGTCGGAGTGGTGGTGGTCGTGGTGTTGGTCGTGCCGTTGGTCGTGGTCTTGACTGAGAGGTCGGTGAGGGAGATCGTCAGGTCCGCCGTGCCGCTCGAGTCCACTGACTTCACGGTGATCGTCTCTTTGCCGGTCATGTCGAGGTTGAACGGGACCGAAAATCCCTCCGCGCCGATCGTGTAGTTCAGCACCGCGTGCAGCGCGTATTTGTACGTGTCGCCGGCCTTGTAGGCGAGCGAGATGCTGTGAGCTTGAACCGACCCGATCGAGCCGCATCCGGAGACGACAAGGAACAGGACAGCGGCCAGCCGCCTCATGCACCCCAGCTTAGGTTATGCCGCTGTTTTCGGAGCCTGCTCCGGTGCTTGGACCGGCGCTGCCGCGGCGGCCGGCGCGGTTGCCGCCACCGGCACAATCTGGCGGAATCGCATGAGCGCTTCGTCCCAGCCTGCGAGCATTGCGGCGGCGACCTTGCTGCCGGTGCGCCGGTGATGCTCTTCGATCAGCGCGCGTAGCTCAGGCGCGTCCTCAGTCGGCACCTCGCGGGCCACCACGCTGTCCGCGTTGAGCTGCCTCCATTCGACTGCATAGGCGATGCCTCCCGTCATGCCGGCCCCAGCGTTCCAGCCGACCGGCCCCAGTGCCACCGCGACGCCGCCGGTCATGTACTCGCAGAAGTGATCGCCGGCCCCTTCCACGACCGCGACCGCGCCTGAGTTGCGCACGCAGAACCGCTCGCCCACCCGCCCCGCGATGAAGAGCCTGCCGCCGGTGGCGCCATAGGCGATCGTGTTGCCCGCGAGCACCGGCTCGTCCGCTGCGTCCTCGGCGAAGGGTTGGATGGCGATGACTCCGCCGCCCATGCCTTTGCCGACGTAATCCTGGGCCTGGCCTTCGAGCATGAGCTCGACGTCCTCATCGAGGAACGCGCCAAAGCTCTGCCCGGCGCTGCCGCGGTACCGGCGCCGCTCCCCGCGCAAGAGGTTGGCGCCGGTCGTGCGCTGCGAGTTGTCGATCTCGCCCGCAGGTGGCGCGGCCGTGGGCGACTCGCCGTTGCGCTCCCACTGGCGCCGGCGCGCCACGGTCACATCGGTGGAAGCCAGCACGTAGGAGAGGTCGAGCTTGGATTGCTCGTCTTGCTCGAGGAGCTCAACCCGTCCGACGATCTCATCCAGCGTTCGCGCGCCCAGCTTCGCCAGGTGCTCACGCACCTCCTCGGCGATCAGGAACAGGTAGTTGACGACGTGCTCCGGCCGTCCTTCGAACTTGGCGCGCAGCTCCTCGTTTTGCGTGGCGATCCCGGTTGGACACGTGTTGAGGTGACACTGCCGCGCCATATCGCAGCCGAGCGCGACCAGCACACCGGTGCCGAAACCGAACTCTTCGGCACCGAGGAGGGCCGCGATCACTATGTCGCGCCCGTTGCGCAGCCCGCCGTCGGTGCGCAGGGTGACGCGCTCGCGCAGACGGTTCGCGACGAGGACCTGTTGCGCTTCCGCCAGTCCCAACTCCCAGGGCGCGCCGGCGTTCTTGATCGAGGACAGGGGCGACGCGCCCGTGCCTCCGTCGTGGCCGGAAAGCAAGATGTAGTCGGCCTTCGCCTTGGCGACGCCCGCAGCGATCGTGCCGACCCCGGCCTCCGACACCAGCTTCACGCCGATCCGTGCGCGTGGGTTGACGGTCTTGAGGTCGTGGATGAGCTGCGCCAGATCCTCGATCGAGTAGATGTCGTGGTGGGGCGGCGGTGAGATCAGCTGCATGCCGGGCTGCGCGTGGCGAAGGCGCGCGATCAGGCTCGTGACCTTGAGCCCCGGAAGCTGACCACCCTCGCCCGGCTTGGAACCCTGGGCGATCTTGATCTCCAGCTCGTCGGCGCGCTTCAGGTACCGGGGGGTGACACCGAATCGCGCGGACGCGACCTGCTTGACCCGATTGTCGCGTCGCACGCCGTTGAAGTCCTCGTACATGTCGGGGTCCTCACCTCCCTCGCCCGAGTTGGAACGAGCCCCGACCTGGTTCATCGCGATGGCGAGCGCCTCATGCGCCTCTGGAGACAGAGCCCCCAGCGACATCGCAGTGCTGACGAATCGCTTGACGATATCGGACGCCGGTTCCACTTCGTCGACGGGAACCGGCTGCGTACATTCCTTGATCCGCATCAGCTCACGCAGCGACTGCGGATCGCCCATGCTCGAAAGGCGACGCCACTCGCGATACGAATCTGCGTCGCCCGTTTGGGCTGCCTTCTGCGCCATCTTCACCGCGTGCGGGTTGTATGCGTGGTGCTCGCCTGCTTTGCGGAAGCGCACGCGTCCGTGGTCGGGCACGGCCTCGGGCCGCGCGCGCGCCAGGCGCTCGATGTCGTCCAGGTCCGCGCCGCCGATGCGCGATGGCACCGCGGGGAAGCAGAGCTCCATCACCTCGGCGCCAAGGCCCAGCGCCTCGAGCACCTCGGCGCCCCGATAGCTCGTGACGCAGGAGATGCCCATCTTCGCCATCACCTTCAGGAGCCCGGCCTCGAGCGCTTTGCGATAGCGAGGTGCCGCTTCGTCGCCAACCGTCGCGAACGCGAGGTATGGATGCACCGCGGTGGCGCCGATGGTGATCAGGCACGCGACGTCGTGGACGTCGACCGCGTCGCCCGTGATGGCGACGATGTCTGTCGCCATCCGTTTGCCGGTGGCAAGCAGATGCGAGTGCACCGCCCCGACCGCGAGCGCCATCGGAACGGGCAGCCGGTGCCACGCCGACCGGCGGTCGCTCAGCGCGATCACGCCTGTCGCCGCCTCTGCCTCGCGGCACAGGCGGAGCAGCGCATCGCGCAGCGATTCGTCCGGCGCGTAGGTGGCGTCGAGCACCACCGCTTCCTCGAGCACACGAGCGAGCTCAGCCGCTCCGAGCACCGGGGACTCAAGTTCCAGCAACTTGCCGTCGGTCGGCACCGCCGGGTGGTGGCGCCGCAGAAGCTCGCGGTCCGCGCCGCCTTCCGGCTCCAACGTCAGGTGGCGTGCACCCAGCAGCGTGCGCAAGGACATGACGGCCTTCTCGCGAAGCGGGTCGATCGCCGGGTTCGTGACCTGCGCGAAGCGCTGCCTCAGGTAACCGTAGACGCGGCGCGGCGTGCGTCCGAGCGCGGCGATGGGGATGTCATCGCCCATCGACCAGACGGGCTCGGCGCCCGACTCGGCCATGACGTCGACCACGAACTTGACGTCCTCGAAGCCCCAGCCGTGCAGCGCGTGGTGGGCAGCGAGATTCTCCAGAGGCTCGAGGTCGACGTGATGTCTCTCCACCGGGACGAGGACGCGGTCGGCGAGCAGCGCGTAGTCGTGGCGGCCGGCGGCCCGTTCCTTGGCGTCGGCGTCGCGCAGCAGCGATCCGTCGCGCGTGTCCACGAGCAGCATCTGCCCGGGTCCAAGCCGCCCGCGCTCGACGACGTCTTCCGGCGCCATCGTCACCACGCCCGCCTCCGAGGCCGCGGCGACCAGGCCGTCCCTGGTGCGCTGCCAGCGGAGCGGGCGCAGGCCGTTGCGATCGAGCGCCGCACCGACGACGATGCCATCGCTGAAGGCGAGGGCGGCGGGGCCGTCCCACGGCTCGAAGCGGATCGACTGGTAGCGATAGAAGTCGCGCACCGCCGAGGCGAGGTCGCCGCGACCTTCCCATGCGTCGGGCACAAGGCTCATCAGCGCCTCGCTGACCTCCCAGCCGCGCTGCACGAGCAGCTCGAGCGCGTTGTCGAGCGACGCGGAGTCCGATCCCTCCGGCCAGATCGCGCCGCGGAGCTCTGGCTCGAGCTCGGCCTCGCGCGCGCGCATCCACGCGCGGTTGCCGGTGACCGTGTTGATCTCGCCGTTGTGGGCCAGCATGCGGAACGGCTGCGCGAGCCTCCAGTCAGGCATGGTGTTGGTCGAGTACCGCTGGTGGAAGACGGCGAGGCGGCTCTCGCACGCCTCATCTCGCAGGTCGAGGTAGAAGTCGGCGAGCCGCGTGCCCGCCATCAGGCCTTTGTAGACCAGCGTGCGGCTCGAGCATGAAGGGATGTACATACGCACCCCCTGCGACTCAGCGCTTTTTTCGGCGCGCCGGCGCGCGAGGTACAAGCGGTGCTCCCACTCGTCCCCATCGATGGCGGGGTCTTCGACCAGGCCGTGCCAGATCGCGGGCATCGTCTCCCGGGCGCGCTCTCCTAGCGAGTCCAGGTCGATCGGTACCTCACGCCATGCGACGAGGTGCATGCCGCCGGCCGCCACTGCGTCCTCGACCACCTGGCGGGCGCGCTCGTCCCACTCGAAGAGCGCGACCACGCCGTAGGCCCCTTCGAGCAGGCGCTGGGGGACCTGGATCAGCAGGCCTGCGCCGTCGCCGCTCTTGCCGTCCGCGTCGAGGCCGCCGCGGTGCGCCAAACGGGCGAGGGCGCGGACCCCGAGGGCCACCGCTTGATGCCCGAGCTCGGGAGTGGACACAAAACCCATGCCGCAGGCCGCGCGGCCGGCGGGGAGATCCCCCGGCCAGGCGAGGCGCGAACGAGAGAGCGCTCCGGTCCAGGCGGTAGCGTAGGGTGTTCGGATGGACACGCAGCTTCTGCGCCGCGTGCTGCTGCTCGCCGGTTTCGAGGTACGCCCGGAGCGTGGCGACGAGCGCGCCCTTGCGGGCGCTGTCGTGCTCGATCAGCGGGCCGAGGTGACGCCGGCTGTAGTCGACCAGCCGCTCGTCGCTGACCGCGGCCAAAAGGCCCGTCAATCCGAGCTCGGGCACGGCCACCACCTGCGCCCAGCGCTTGAAGCGCGCCAGGGACTCCATCACCGACGTGACCTCGCGCAGCGCTCCCTCGACGCCGGTCGGCGCCTCGATCGGGGCGCTGAAACCGACGGACACGGTGAACCCCGGCTTCCATTCGGCGATCGCTTGCTGGACCTGGAGCCCAAGGGCGTGGCTGCGTGCCTGGTGGTCGCCCACCTCGGTGCCCAGCGGCAGCAGGGCGACGACCTGGTCCGACCGTCCCTGGACCAGCGCGCGCTGGTAGCTGGCGCGCACGACCGCGGTCACGCGGCGAAGAAAGTCGCGCTTCAGGGCCTGGATCGCATCTTCCGAGATCTGGCGGGCTCGGGTGAAGCCACGGAAGTCGTCGATGTCGACCAGCACCACGATGTGGCTGCCCTGCATCGGATAGCCGACGTGTCGGGCGCGGCGCTGCGCGGCGGCCTCGTCTCCATACGTCCCGTGCAGAAGGTCCTCGAGGAACTCGCCCCTGACCCGACCCTCGACCTCGGACAGCTCGCGCTCCTTGGCGATCGAGAGCGCCAGCACCAGCGCCGCCTGCTCGATGGCCATGAACGCCAGCTCCTCGCTGTGCGGCGGATGGTCGAGGATCGAGATGTAGCCGAGCACCTGGTTGGCGGCGAAGATCGGCGCGATCAGGCGCTCGCGCGACATGCCCAGGTGAGGGAACGCGGGCACCTTCACGGGCCCGCGCTTGGCCTCGACCTCGCGCAGCGTGCGCTGGATCTGCGGGTCGAACAGCACGCGATGGGGTGTGCCCTGGCGGAGGATCGTCTCCTTGCGGTGCGGGTCGGTACTGCCGCCGGCGTGGGCGAGAAGATGAAAGCTAGCGTCCTCGACGACGACAGCGCTCTCGAGCAGGTCGGCGAGCGTGCGGCAGATCTCGTTCACGCCCTTGCCGTCGAGCACGAGCTCGGTGAATCGGCGGTGGATCTCGATCGAGCGCTTCAGCCGCCAGTGCTCGGCGTTGATGATTCGCTCGAGCAAGGGCTCCATCAGGTCGACGAACTGGACGTCCGAGGAGATGGTGAAGAGCGGCACCTTCAGCCGGTCGGCCTCGGTGATCATCTCGGGCGGCAGCCGGCGCAGATACGGCAGCGGGCGCACCACCAGCCCGGCGCCACCGCCCTCCGCGATTCGGGCGACCAGGCGGATCTGCGCGTCGAGGTCGTCCTTGATCG
>VBFV01000052.1 GCA_005881335.1 Chloroflexota bacterium | reverse complement strand
TACCTCCGCCGCTCCCTTCGCGACACATCGCTGTGAACACGGCGGCGCAGCCGCAGCTCGAGCTGCGGGGAGTCACCAAGCGGTTCGGAGGCGTGGGCGCCGTCGACGACGTGACGTTCCAGGTGGAGAAGGGCGAGATCCTCGGCGTCATCGGTCCGAACGGCGCCGGCAAGACGACCCTCCTCAACTGCATCAGCGGCGTGCACCGGGTCGACGGCGGAGACATCCGCTGGGAGGGCAGGTCGATCGCGGGCCTGCCGCCGCACCGCATCGCCAGGCTCGGCATCGGCCGCACCTTCCAGATCGTCCGGCCGTTCGGTTCCATGACGGTGCGGGAGAACGCCGCCGTAGGCGCGCTTTTCGGCAGCTCGGCGGCACGGCGCGGGCTCAAGGAGGCGTTCGAGGTCGCGGACCAGGTCCTGCAGCTCGTCGGGTTGAAGGCCAAGGCGGACCATCCGGTTTCGGCCCTGACCATCCCCGACCGCAAGCGACTCGAGGTCGCCCGGGCGGTCGCGACCAGGCCGCAGCTCCTGCTGTTGGACGAGGTCATGGCGGGGCTGAACAACGTCGAGATCGACGAAGCGCTCGAGATGGTGAGGGCCGTCCACGCCACGGGCGTGACGGTGCTCTTGATCGAACACGTGATGCGCGTCATCGTCGGCATCTGCCGGCGGGCGATCGTCCTCGACTTCGGCCACGTGCTGGCCGAGGGGGAGCCCGAAGTCGTCCTGCGCGACGAGAGGGTGGTCAAAGCCTACCTGGGCGAGCGTTACGCCAAGCGGCTCCGCGGCGAGCGCGGGCAGGACAGCGCCTCTTGAGCACCTCGGGTGAGCCCCTGCTCAAGGTCCGCGGGTTGAACGCAGGGTTTGACGCCGGGCCTGTCCTTTTCGGCATCGATCTCGATGTCGCCCCGGCCGAGCTGATCGCCCTCGTGGGGGCCAACGGCGCGGGGAAATCGACTTTCCTCGGCGTCGTGAGCGGCCTCGTCCGCGCCACGTCGGGCACGATCGCGCTCGGTGGAGAGGACGTCACGAACGAGCGTCCGGAGGTTCTCGTGCGCAAGGGCATGGCTCACGTGCCGCAGGGCCGGCGACTCTTCGGGACGATTTCGGTCGAGAAGAACCTGCTCCTGGGCGCTTACCTGCGGCGTGATCGTGAGGTGCGGGACGACGTCGCACGAGTGCTTGACTATTTCCCGGCGCTGAAGAACAAGCGGGCTCGCGAGGCGGGCACGCTGTCGGGCGGCGAGCAGCAGATGCTGGCCATCGCGCGCGGCATGATGGCCCGGCCGAAGCTACTGATGATCGACGAGCTCTCCCTCGGCCTCGCCCCCAACGTGGTCGACCGCCTGATCGACGTCGTGCAGCAGATCAACCGCGATGGCACCGCGCTCATCCTGGTCGAGCAGGACGTGCTGGTCGCGCTGGACGTGGCGAGCCGAGCCTACGTGCTGGAGAACGGGCGGGTCGCCTTGAGCGGTGCGGCCGCCGAGGTGCGGGACGACCGCGGCGTGCGCAAGGCGTACCTAGGGCTCTGATTAAGCTGGGGCCGGTCTCCTCCGCCGTCGCGCCGCCGCCAGCGCCGCCCGCGCGAACACGAGCAGCCACACCGCTAGCAGCGCCGGGAGGATCAGCAAAAGGAGCCAGCTCTCGCCGCTCGACGGTGTCGAATCCACCTTGATCAGGGCTCCGGCCTTCAGCACCGGCCATGGAATGGCCAGCGCCGACGTGGCCTGCTGCGCCGCGGCCGGGGCACTGCTACGAGTGTGCAGGGCCGGTGAGGTCGCGCTCGTAGTCGCAGGGATCGACGACGGTGTCGGATTCGTCACCGGCGGCGGTGCAAGCCGGTGCTTGAGCTGCCCGTAATGGTGCCCGTGATTGTTGGGGTTGGCGTCGGCGAGGACGGTGGTTGGCGCGAGAACTAGAACGCATGCGACGACGGCGGCCAACGGGCCCGCCCTGAAAAACCTGGACACCTTACGTGCCTCCCTCTCGTAGTTGTTGCATCGACTGGCGGGCCGAGTGCGGCACAACCGTACACGAAGGCGCGCACGTTGCGCGGCGCTCTTAGGCTCGGGCGGCGTCCTTCAGCGCGCTGATGTACATCGACGCCGCGACGGCGGCGGTCGTTCCGTCGCCGACGGCGGTGGCGATCTGCTTGGTCAGCTGCGCGCGCACGTCGCCGACCGCCCAGATCCCCTCCACCGAGGTCTGCATGTTGCGGTCGGTCTGGATGTACCCCGCCGCGTCGTGGTCGACGTGTACTTTCAGCAGCGATGAGTTCGGCACGAATCCGATGAAGATGAAGACACCGCCGACGTGCAGCTCCTTCAGCTCCCCGTGCTGCTCGTAAAGCACGTCCTGGACCTTGTCGTCACCGGCGATCTCCTTGACGTTGGCGTCGAAGATGAACTCGATCTTCGAGTTGGCCTG
Source organism: Chloroflexota bacterium (assembly GCA_005881335.1). Lineage (GTDB taxonomy): Bacteria > Chloroflexota > Dormibacteria > Dormibacterales > Dormibacteraceae > 40CM-4-65-16. The sequence goes on along the minus strand of VBFV01000052.1, from coordinate 6,722 downwards.
GGCGCGCTCGACTAGGATCGGCTGCGCGCGCAGCTCGCTCCGGCGGTGCAGGATGTAGACCCTTGACGCGTAGCGCGTCAGGAACTCGCCCTCTTCGACCGCGGCGTCACCGCCGCCGATCACGGCCAGCTCCTGGCCCTTGAAGAAGGCGCCGTCGCAGACCGCGCAGTAGCTCACGCCGCGGCCCCAGTACTCCTTCTCGCCCGGCACCTCCAGGTAGCGCGGCAGCCCGCCGGCGGCCAGGATGAGCGCCGGCGCCCGGAGCTCCTCGCCCGACTCCATCCGGACGACTTTGGTGTCCCCTTCGACGACGATCTCGTGCACCGGCTCGAAGTCGCGGACGTCGACGCCGAAGCGCCGGGCGTGGTCGCCCATCTTCATGGCCAGGTCAGAGCCGAGGATCGACTCGAAGCCGGGGTAGTCCTCCACCAGCTCGGTGTTCAGCAGCTGGCCGCCCAGGGGACCCCGGTCCAGGACCACGGTCCTCAGGTTCATCCGGGCCGTGTAGAGAGCGGCCGCCAGCCCGGCCGGCCCGCCCCCCACGATGACCACGTCGTAATCGCTCATTGCCTTGATAAGAAGTATTCCCAGTTCCGGCTGTATTCCGATGTGGCCTCGTCGGGCTGGTCCACCACTCTCGGATAGTCCGGACGAACCAGGCTCGGCCCAGGCCGGACCCCCGGATAGTCCGGACTATCCGGCATAGTCCGCCCTAGCCGTTGGTGTACCGAACCCCGTAGCCGCCCCGGGGGGCGTGGCAGGAGATGTTGTCGAACGGGCAGCCGATGGAGCAGGCGCCGCACTCGATGCAGTTCCCGAAGCTGACGAGGTTCTTCTTCTGCTCCTCGTTCCACTCGTACACACCAGCCGGGCAGAAGTGGTTGCAGTACTTGCCCGTGCACTTGGAGAGGCAGACGTTCTGGTTGACGATCTCGATGTGCGGCTTGCCGGTGTCCTCGTTGTACTTGACGGTGAACAGCTTGTCGGTCAGCTTGTCCATCAGCTCGCTCCGAAACGCTCCCAGATCCGGCACATGAGGCGCACCGTGTTGACGTAGTCGGCGGCCCGGATGTTCTCGTTCGGGGCGTGGATCCGGTTGTCGGGGCGCCCGACCCCGACCGGCAGCACCGTCGGGATGCCCAGGTCGGAAACCACCGGGTGCATGGGACCGGTGGCGGGCATGAACGGCCACAGTATCGGCTCGCCGTGCATCTCGCGGACGCTTTCGATCACCGTCTTGGCGACGGTCGAGTTGGGGTCCGACCGCGCCGGCTTCTCGCCCTCGCTGGCCACGATCTCGACCTTCTGGAAGCCGTGCCGGTCGAGGTGCTTGCGGAGCAGCTGGATCACGTCGTCCGGATCCTGGTCCGGGATCAGCCGGAAGTCCAGCTTGGCGGACGCCTCCGCCGGGAGCACCGTCTTGGACCCGGGGCCCTGGTAGCCGGTGGTGATGCCGGCGATGTTGCAGGTCGGCAGGAAGAGCATCTGCTCGACCACCTGGTCGGGCTTGGGGTCGCGGACCAGCTTTTCGAAGCCGACGAGCTTGCGTCGCTTCTCGATCTCGGGGTCGATGCCCGCCATCATGCGGCGGTCGGCCTCGGTCGGCTGCACGACTTTGTCGTAAAAGCCCTCGATCTTGACGTTCATCTCCCGGTCGCCCAGGCTGGCCAGAGCGCCGAGCAGATAGTGGGCCGCGGACGGGTAGATCGACGCAAAGCCGGAGTGCTGGTCGTAGTCGAGCAGCTTGACGCGCAGGGTGACGTAAACCAGTCCACGGCATCCGAACTGCAGCGTTGGCCGCCCGGCGTCGTCGAATGACGTGCCCGACTCCCACAAGCAGCCGTCCGCGCGCAGCTTGGCGGCGTGGTCGTGCGCGATCTTCTCGAAAGACTTGGAGCCGATCTCTTCCTCGCCTTCGATCAGGAAGCGCAGCGTGAGAGGCACCTCGCCGAGCTTCTTCAACGTCTCGAGCGCATGGATGCGCGCCATCACGTCCGCCTTGTCGTCAGCGACCCCGCGGGCGAAGATCCGCCCGTCACGCTCGGCCGGCTCAAACGGGGGCGACGTCCAGAGGTCGAGGGGGTCGACCGGCTGCACGTCGTAGTGCTCGTACAGCAGCAGCTTGCGCCGGCCTGCTCCCGGCACCTCCGCATAGAGCGCCGGCATGCCGCCTGCTTCGAGCGTCTCGACGCGGTCTGTGAACTTCGCGAGCCGTTCGGCGAGCCAGTCGCGCGCAGGCTGGATCGCTTCGCGGCCGTGGTTGGAGATGCTGGGGAAGGAGCAGAGCTCTTTCAGCTCGTCGACGAACCGGGCTGAGTTCTTCTCGATGTACGCGTCGACAGCGCTCGTTGAGATCACCTTGCCATCGTAACCTTGTCTCGATGAGCGAGGCAGCGGAGGAGTTTCACTTCTCGCCGCGGGCGAACCGCGCCTCGGAAATCAACTGGCATCCCTGGTCGCCAGAGGCTTTCGACGAGGCCCGCCACACAGGTCGTCCGATTCTGCTTTCGATCTCGGCCGTGTGGTGCCACTGGTGCCACGTGATGGACGAGACGACGTACTCGCATCCCGGCGTGATCGACATCATCAACCGCGAGTACGTGCCGGTGCGAGTCGACAACGACGTCCGGCCCGATATCAACCAGCGCTACAACATGGGCGGCTGGCCGACCACCGCATTCCTCACCGCGTCGGGCGACATCCTCACGGGCGGCACGTACCTGCCGCCCTCGACGCCGTGAAGTCCGCGTACGACCCCGAATACGGAGGTTTCGGCAACGCGCCGAAGTTTCCGCAGGCCGATGCGATCCTGCTGCTGCTCGAACAGTCGGTGCTGCGCTCGGACGAAGAGCTCCGACGCATGGCCGTGCACACGCTCGAGCAGATGACCGGCGGCGGCACGTACGACCACGTCGAAGGGGGCTTCTTCCGTTACTCGACCACGCAGGATTGGAGCGTCCCGCATTTCGAGAAGATGCTCGAGGACCACGCGCCTCTGGTCCACGCCCTGGCCCTTTCAGGGATGCGGGACGCGCTGGAGAAGACCACGGGATACCTCGACGCGGTGCTGCGCGACCCGAAAACCGGCCTTTACGCGGGCAGCCAGGACGCCGACGAGCACTACTACGCGATGGACGCGGAGGAGCGCACGCAAACCCCCGCGCCTTACGTCGACCGCCGCGTGTACACGTCGTGGAACGCCGCGCTCGCGGTCGCCTATCTGGAAGCCGAAAAGCGCGAGGTCGCTGCGAAGCTTCTCGACTCGCTGTTCAAGCGCGCGTACAGGCGAGGGGACGGCATGACCCATTCCGAAGGCGCCGGCGGTCAGCTCGGCGACCAGGTGTGGTCCCTTTGGGCGGCGGTGCGTGCGTTTCAGCACGGTCTGGGCGATCAGTGGATGACTGTCGCGGCGGACCTCGCCGCCCACATAGAAGAAAGGTATGGCGACTCGCAGCTGGGCGGCTACTTCGACCGCGCGGGCGGAGACGAGCTGGGGCGCCTCGGGGAGCGCATCAAGCCTCTCGCCGAAAACTCGATCGCGGCGATGGCCTTGATCGAGCTCGATACCCTGCTCGGGGATCCATCCTCGCCTCATCGCGAGCGGGCGCGCCGGGCGCTCGAGTCGGTCGCGGCGCTGCCGAGGCAGTACGGACTCATGGCCGCGGTGTTCGCTCGCGCGCTGGACCGCCTCTCGCACGCGATCAAGGTCACGACCAAGAATCCGGAGCTCGCTCGCGCCGCGCGGGCGGCGCAGCCGTACGCAGTGATCGACCCATCAGGCGCGCCGGGCGCGCGCAGGGCGCACACGGAACAAGACGGCGCGGTCGTGTGTGCCGGGACCATATGCTTGGCGCCGGTGTTTACACCAACCGCTGTGGCGGAGGCCATCAGAGAAGCTTCCACGACGCGTGCCTGAAACCAGAGGCCACTTCTCGCGCCGTGTAGGGCGCGCCCTAGACGACCCCAGCCTGCAGAAAGCGCTCGTCCAGGCCATGACCGGCCTGCGGAGCCGCCGCAACAAGGCCTTCGAGAATTTCGATTTCGAGAAGGGCCGCGCCGACCTCAAGCGCCGCCGCCAGGCCAACCTCGACCGCCTGCCCGAGCTGCTCGACCAGTTCACAGAAAGACTCGCCGCGGTCGGCGGCGTGGTGCACCTGGCGAAAGACGCGGCCGAGGCACGCGAGATCATTGGCCAGCTTTGCTGGAACGCCGGCAGCGGTTTGCCGGCGGGCACCCGCATGGTCGTGACCAAGGTCAAATCGATGGCCGGCGAGGAGATCGAGCTCAACCCCTACCTGGAAAACCTCGGCATGGAAGTCGTCGAGACCGACCTCGGCGAGCGCATGGTCCAGCTCACGCACACGCATCCGTCCCACCTCATCGCCCCAGCGATCCACCTCACCAAGGAAGACGCGGCGAACGTGTTCGGCACGGAGCCGACAGTCGAGGCGATCCAGAGTCACGCGCGGGCGTCGCTGCGCAAGAAGTTCATCGATGCGACAGTCGGCATCTCGGGCGCGAACATGGCCATCGCCGAGACGGGCACGATCGTGCTCGTCACCAACGAGGGCAACGCCGACCTGACCACGACGCTGCCGCCGGTGCACATCGCTCTGTTCGGCATCGACAAGCTGGTGGCGACGCTCGACGACGCGGTCGCGGTGCTGCGCATGCTTCCGCGCAGCGGCACCGGCCAGATCATGACGAGCTACGTCAACTGGATCACAGGACCGTCGCGCTCGGCCGATATCGAGCAGTCGCTGACGATCGGCGTGCACGGGCCGCGCGAATTGCACTGCGTGATCCTCGACAACGGTCGCGAGAAGATGCTCGCCGACCCGATCTTCCGCGACGCGCTGACGTGCATCCGCTGCGGCGCGTGCTCCAACGCGTGCCCGCCCTTCATGGCGGTCAGCGGCCACCAGTTCGGCCACATCTACAACGGGCCGATCGGCCTGGTCCTGACGCCTTTCCACCACGGACTCGAATCGGCGGACCTTCCCAACACGCTCTGCGTACAGTGCAACGCCTGCCAGGAGATCTGTCCGGTCGACATCCCGCTGCCGCGCCAGATCCTGGAGCACAGACGGAATGGAAGGAAGTCGCTCCGCAAGCGGGCCGTGGTCGGCGTCTGGAAGCGGCCCGAGCTGGCGGACCGCGTGCTTCGCGCCGCGGCGCCGTTCAGCGGGCTCGTGCCTGGCACCCCACGCCTGGCCCGGTCCCCGTATCGCGACCGCGTCCACGACAGCAAGGTCGACGGCGAGCCGCTCACCATCTTCGCCTCCTGCCTGGCGGACAGGGCATGGCCCGAGTCGGCGTCGGCCCTGGAGCGGATCGCGGCGGCCGCGGGCTTTAAGGTTGGATTTCCCAAGGACCAGTGGTGCTGCGGGCTGATCGCCGCCAACGCCGGCGACTTCAAAACCGGCGCCCACCTCTCGGCCCAGCTCGCCGTTGCGCTTCGAGATTCCAAGGGGCTGATCGTGACTCCCTCCGCGTCGTGCTTCGGGGCTTTCACGATCGACTCTCCGGACTGGGGGCCCGCACCGGACCAGAACCTGCGCGGGCGCATGCGCGACTCCACCCGCTTCGTCCTCCAGCTGCTGGAGTCCAACCCGGGCCTCGTCGAGCCCAACCGGATGAGCCTCAAGGTCGCCTATCACGACTCTTGCCAGTCCCTGCGGCAGCTTGGTCTGAAGAGCGAGCCGAGGCGCGCCCTCGAGCTGGCGGGCTACGAGGTGGTGGACATCCCCGACATCGCCAACTGCTGCGGGTTCGGCGGCAGCTTCAGCCTCGAGTGGCCGCGCGTGGCCGACCGCCTCGCGGAGTGGAAGCTCGACGCCATCGCGAAGACCGGGTGCGCGGTCGTCGCGTCAGACAACCCGGGCTGCCTGATGCACATCGCGGCCGCGGCCCGCAAGCGCCACATGGAGCTTCGCGTCGCGCACGTGCTCGAGCTGGTGGCCGAACACCTGGCTTGACAGCGGCCCTCGGTCGCTAACCTTTAAAGCTGCCGTGAAGATCAGCCTGGTCTCGGCGGCCGCCGCCGAGCTGAACGTCGACGCCCTCGCGGTCCCGGTTGCGACCGGCCAGCGCCTCTCCGGCGCCGCTCTCGAGCTCGACCGGGCGCTGGGAGGCGTCCTCTCCGAGATGGTCGTCAACGCCGAGTTCCGCGGCCGCATCCACGAAGTCCTGCCGATCCCGGCCCAGGGCAAGATCGGCCCTCGCCGCGTGATCCTTTATGGCCTCGGCGCCCCGCACGACCTCGACGGCCAGCGTATGCGTTCGGCGCACCACGAGCTCGTGCGCGCCTCGAGGACGTGGGGCTACAAGCGCATGGCCGTCCTGCGTGGCGACCCGCTCGGCATGGACAGCCTCAAAGCGGTCGTCGAGGGCTGCGTGATGGGCACGTTCGAGCGCCGCTCCAGGCAGACGGGCGCGGCGCCCGAGCGACGCGAGATCGACGAGGTGGTGCTCGCCGGCTTTGGGGACGGCCGCGAGCGCGAGGTGGTGGCGGCCCAGGAAAACGGCGAGGCGACCAACCGCGCGCGGGAGTGGCAGAACGCGCCGCCCAACGAGCTAACGCCTGACGCGCTCGCGCAGGAGGCGACCCGAATCGCGCAGCGCCACAACATGGAGATCGAGGTGCTTGGCCCCAGCGAGCTGAAGGCGGGCGGGTACAACCTGCTTCTCGGCGTCGGCTCGGGCTCGGCCAAGCCGCCGCG
>VBFV01000050.1 GCA_005881335.1 Chloroflexota bacterium | reverse complement strand
GGATGGACGAGATCGTCTTCTGCGTCGCGTCCGTCGAGGCTCCGCCCGCCCCCGCGAGGATCTTGAGCCCGAAGGCGACGATCAACGCGTACGACAGCGCACTCGAGATGAAGCCCAGCCTCTCCAGGTAACCGGACGGGTCGCTGCCGCGGTGCAGGGGATCGAAGACGGCCCTGATGAGACCCCACAAGGAGTAGGCGGCCAGGCCGACGATGATCACGAGCAGGACCAGCTTGCCCAGCGGGTTGCCGATAAGGAAGACCACGCTTCCGGTCAGGTCGACCGCATGGCCGTCCGGCTGCGAGAGCGCAATCCGAAGGGCCAGCAGCCCGATGACGAAGTAGAGGGCGCCTCGCACGATATAGCCCAGTCGCTCGAGAAGCTCGAGCCCCGGGTTGGCGGCGGCGCGCTTGACCGAGTGCCTGTTCGCCTGGAAGGTCGCCATGTGCTCGTAGGGAGAACGGCTGAAGGTCCCGAGTCGGCCAACGCCTCGGATGCGCACCGGTGACGAATTCACATGCCCGATGCACGCCGTTGGATACAAAGAGGCGAAATGGACCGCCGGAGGGCTCAGTACGCGCCAGTGCGCACGCCCAGCTCGCGCAACCAGCGCCGGTAGGCGATCGCGGTGCGGTCGCTGCGCAGGTGCAGCTCGGCCTGGAGGTCCAACGGCAGCAGTTCCGGCCGCTGCGACTCGAGGATCGGG
>VBFV01000049.1 GCA_005881335.1 Chloroflexota bacterium | reverse complement strand
TCGTGTGGAGTCACCGAAAGCAGCATACCGAAAGAGTGCTCGCCGTGCTTGATGAACGACGCCGAGAGCGGGCGGTGGACGCGGTATGTATAGGTGACCGTTGCTCCTTGGCCCGTGGCATATGGGTCCGGCTGGTACACCTTGACTCCGGTCGCGAGCACGCCCTCAGGTCCGACGACCGCCTCGTAGTCGGCGATCTCCGGTCGCGCCCGGTCGCCCAGGATTCCCTCGTGCACGAACG
>VBFV01000051.1 GCA_005881335.1 Chloroflexota bacterium | reverse complement strand
GAGCTCGGCTCATCTTCAGGAGTGGAGCACGGACTGGAACGCCGGTCTGGCCAACGGCGCATGGGCCACGATGCTCTGCCCGTCATGGATGCTCGGCGTGATCTCGGGCAACGGTCCGAAAATCACTGACTGGAAGATCGCCAGCGTCTTTCCGAACGGTGGCGGCAACTGGGGCGGCTCGTACCTGACCGTTCCGACCCAGGGCAAGCACACGGCGGCCGCCAAGGAGCTCGCTCTCTGGCTCACCGCCCCGCAGCAGCAGATCGCCGCCTTCACCACCACCGGCAACTACCCGAGCCAGGTGGCCGCCTACACCGACCCCGCGCTCACCGGCGCGATGAACCCTTACTTCAACAACGCACCGATCGGCAAGATCTTCGCCGAGCGCGCGAAGGCCGTGAAGGTCACACCCTACAAAGGCGTGAAGTACGCAGCCATCATGCAGTCGGTCCAGGACGGCCTGACCCGCGTCGAAAGCAAGAAGCAGACCATCGACGCCTCGTGGGCGCAGGTGGTATCTGACATCAAAGCGCTGAGCTGAGCTAGAGAGACTGGGCCGCCCGCCGGCCCAGTCTCATCCCCACCGAGGAGCTTCTTATGACAACCTCGACCCTGGTGGTCAAGGACCTCACGCGCCGCGGCCTCGGCCTGGGGGAGAACCTCGGTCGGTGGGACCTCAAGTACTCGCCCTACCTGTTCGTCTCGCCGTTCTTCATCCTGTTCGCGCTGGTCGGCCTCTTTCCCCTCCTCTACACCGCCTGGGTCGCGCTCCATGCATGGGACCTCCTGGGCGGCCAGGGTAGGTGGACGGGATTCGACAACTTCGCGTTCATTCTTCAGCAGCGCCAGTTCTGGGTCGCCCTCGCTGTGACCCTCATCTTCGGGAGCATGTTCGGCGAGCGATACGGTCTCGTGAACAGGACGCTCGTCGACGTCGGTCTGGGCCCGATTCGCTGGCACACCGACCCGCTGGCCAGCCACATCGCGATCGCGACGATGGTCAACTTTCGCTGGACCGGCTACAACGCGCTGATCCTGCTCGCGGGCATGCAAGCGATCTCGCGTGATCTCTATGAGGCGGCGACGATCGACGGCGCCGGCTCGCTGCGCCGGTTTTTTCGGATCACCCTCCCGCAACTGCGCCCCACGATCATCTTTGTGATCATCACCGCCACCATCGGCGGGCTGCAGATCTTCGATGAGCCTCGGCTGTACGACCAGAACGGCCTCGGCGGCGAGGATCAGCAGTGGATGACCATGACCATCTACCTGTACAAGCTGGGCTGGACTCAGCTGAACTTCGGCCGCGCTGCCTCGGTCGCGTGGATGCTGTTCCTCGTCATTGTCGCGATCGGGCTCGTCAACCTGGCGATTACGCGAAGAATCGCCACGGGCGAAGGGCGAACGGCGTGAGCGCGGTGTCGGCGTTCCATCGGCGCCGTGCCGAAGCGAGAATCGCGCAGCGGCCGGGCGCCCTGGTTTACGGGTTTCTCACGTTGATTCTCGTGGCCGCGGTCTTCCCGTTCTACTGGTCCTTCCTGATCGGCAGCGGGGACGCCGGGACACTCAGCGACACGAGCATGTCCTGGATTCCAGGCGCGAACTTCATCGCCAACGCGCGCTCCGTGGTCGACAACGAGAGCGTCAATTTCTGGAGGGCACTAGGCAACAGCATCATCGTCTCGACCGTGGTTTCGGCGTCGGTCGTCTTCTTTGCGACGCTGGCCGGCTTCGCCTTTGCGAAAGGCCGGTTCACCGGCCAGAGAGGACTCCTTGTGTTTGTGATCGGCACGATGTGCGTGCCGACTCAGCTCAGCGTCGTGCCGCTCTTCATAGCGATGTCGGCGTTCGGCTGGACCGGCACGCTTGGAGCAGTGATCGTCCCTGGCCTCGTGACGGCTTTCGGTGTGTTCTGGATGACCCAGTACATCGCCCAGGCGCTCCCCGACGAACTGGTGGAGGCCGGGCGGATTGACGGGGCGAGCATGTTCCAGACCTTCTGGCGCATCGCGTTGCCGGCTGCGCGGCCGGCCGCCGCGATGCTTGGGCTCTTCACTTTCATCATGTCCTGGACCAACTTCTTCTGGCCGTTCATCGTGCTGAACCAGACCAATCCGACGCTGCCCGTGGCGCTGGCCACTCTGCAGGCGAACTACTTCGTCGACTATTCGATCGTTCTCGCCGGCGTATTGCTCGCCACCGTCCCCCTCCTGCTCCTGTTCATCGCTGCGGGCAGGCAGCTCGTGGAGGGGATCATGCGCGGGGCGGTGAAGGGCTGATGGAAGCGGGGTTCCCGCCGGGCTTTCTCTGGGGTTCTGCGACGGCCGCCGCCCAGATCGAGGGTGCGGCGCACGAAGACGGCAAGGAGGACTCGATCTGGGACGCGTTCGCGCGCGTGCCCGGCGCCGTCGCGGCGGGCGATACGCCGGAGACAGCCTCGGATCACTACCACCGGATGCCGGAGGACGTCGCCCTGATGAAGCAGCTCGGCCTGGGCGCATACCGCTTCTCCACCAGCTGGGCCCGAATCAAGCCAGGCGATCGCGAGATCAATCGCAAAGGCCTGGACTTTTACAGCCGCCTGGTCGACGAGTTGCTCGAGGCGGGCATCTTGCCCTGGCTCACCCTCTACCACTGGGATCTTCCCCAGGCAGTGCAGGAGAGTGGGGGATGGGCAAACCGCGACACTGCATACCGATTCCGTGAGTACGCGGCCGCGGTGCACGACGCGCTCGGCGATCGGGTCACGCACTGGACGACGTTCAACGAGCCGCTCTGCTCCTCCTTGATCGGTTACGCGGCCGGCGAGCACGCCCCCGGCCTTCGCGACCCGCGCGCGGCGCTGGCCGCGGTGCATCACCAGCATCTCGCCCATGGGCTGGCGCTTCAGGCGCTCCGCGAGGTCGGCGCCGAAAGGCTCGGCATCACCCTCAACCTGACCAACGCCATTCCCAACGCGCCGGCCGACCCGGTCGATGTCGAGGCGGCCCGTCGCGTCGATGCGCTGTTCAATCGCATGTACCTCGAACCCATCCTCCTGTCGAGGTACCCGGCTGACCTGCTTGTTGACGTGCGCGACCATGGCCTTGCGGACCTGGTCCAGGACGGCGACCTCGAAATCATCGGTGGCCCGATCGATTTTCTAGGGGTCAACTACTACCACGACGACAACGTCAGCGGGCACCCGCTGTCCGACGGCGCGAGCCCAAGGCTGAGGCCGACGCCTCGGGCGCAAGCGTCTCCTCTTGTCGGTTCCGAGTACGTGACCTTCCCCCCGCGTGACCTTCCTCGCACGGCGATGGGTTGGGAAGTGAATCCTGATGGGCTTCGTGCGCTGCTGGTGCGGCTTGGGCGCGAGTACCCGAACCTGCCTCCGCTTTACGTCACCGAGAACGGCGGGGCATATGGCGGGGATGTCGTGGGCGACGACGGCCACGTGCACGACCCGGACCGCACCTCATACATCCTCGAGCACGTCGCGGCGGTTGCGGAGGCGGTTCGCGAGGGGGCGGACGTCAGGGGCTACTTCCTCTGGTCGCTGCTGGACAACTTCGAATGGGCCTGGGGTTTTCAGAAACGATTCGGAATCGTGCATGTGGACTACGAGACGCAGGTCCGAACGATCAAGGACAGCGGCCGCGCCTACTCCATTCTCATCGGAAACGGTTCGCGACCCGTCAGTTGAACCGCGTCAGCGAGCCGCGCTAGCAGCCGACCCAGCCGAACAGCTGCTGGAGCTTGATCTGGTCGAAGCCTCGAAGGATGGCGTGGTTGCCCATCCTGAGCATCGGCACGCGCTCCCCGTCGAGCTGCTCCCACTCCCGCATCGCTGCGGGGTCGCTGTCGATGGCCCGGTATTCGAATTTGACACCGAGCTCGTTCAGGAGCTCGGCCATGGCCGTCGACTCGCCCGACGCGGCGGAGCCGTACAGGATCGCCTCTGTGTCACCCATCTCTAGTAAGTAACGAGAGGCTAGGCCGATTGCCGCGATAGAGCCAATCAATTGTTTCGATGCGGTTGATAGACCAAATTGATAACTATCGACTTGCCGACCGCCTTCGCAACCGACCGCCGAACCAACGCAGGCTGGGCGACGGCAGCCAGCGTTCGGGCAGCCACAGTACGAACGCGGACCATCCCGTGCCAAGGAGCACGCCCCCGACGACGTCGCTCGGCCAGTGGTCACCTGCCCACACCCTCGCGATGCAAGTCAGCACGATCACTGTGATCGCCAGGATCCAGACAGCGGGCCGGTAGATCGGTTTGATGCGCGGCGCGAGCGACGCCGCGAGCATGAAGCTCATCCAGGTGAAGAAAACGGCGTGCCCGCTTGGGTAGCTGAAGCCGCTGGCCGGCGTGAGGATGTGGACGAGGTCGACCGTCGGTCGGTGGCGGGAGACCAGCAGCTTGATGATGTTGTCGAGAAGGCTCGAGATGCTACCGATGAGCATCAGCCAACCCGCCCGGCGTTCCACGATGAACAGCGCGACGATGGCGACGATCCCGACCAGGACCTGCCAGTAACCCGCGGTCACGTTGATCACCTGCAACACGTAAGCGAGGGGACCCCAGTTGAGGCCCTGGACGAAAGTGGCCACGCGAATGTCGATCGGCAGCCAGAAGCCGTTGATGACCAGGACTGTGTCGATCGCGAACAGGACGAACATCACCAGCGCGGTCGGCCCCAACCACCTTCTCGCGGCGGCCGCGGGCTCACCGCGGAGGATCTCTTTCGCGGCCTGCTCGGGCTGGGCGCTCATCGAGGCAGGGTGGCGTTCAAGGCGCTGAGCACCATCTTGTGCTCCGCGTTCAGGCTGATGCCGAGCTGCCCATCAGCCTGACCCACCGCGCACAGGCCACCGAGTGAACGCCCAGCGCGATGAATCCCAGGG
>VBFV01000038.1 GCA_005881335.1 Chloroflexota bacterium | reverse complement strand
GGAACGGCCAGGCAGTTCGGGAAGGGCTACCCTCCGATCAGGCCGCTCGCGATCAGGCTGATGATCCCGCCGAGGATGCTGACCGTGATGCCGACGATCCCGCCGATCGCACGGCCGCGCTGGATCGCCCGGCCGCCGCTGATGATGCCGGCGACCGGAAGCCAGATGAAATACCGGCCGGCGACAAACGGCAAGGCGATGGAGGCCAGCCCGGCGAGGATTGAGAACGCAGCCGCGCCTCCGAACTGATAGGTGAGATAACCGACGCCTCCAAGAAACCCGATCGGTGCCGCGACTTCCATGCGCTGTGGCGGCTTTGCGTACGGCTGGGCATAGTCGGGCGCGGTCGGGCCCGCCCACCCGGGCGGCGGCTGGTACGCGGGTGACGGCCAGGCAGGCGCCTGGAACATCGGCGGAGGCGCGTTGGGCGGAGGCGGCGGCGGGTAGGCGGTCGGCGCGTCAGACATGGCGGCATCCTAGCTTCGGATCGCGGCGTTTCATCCCGATTAAGCGAACGCTGCCGGCCTGGAGTCGGGTCGTTCTCCTAGCCGGTCGGCATCGGTGATGGTGTCGGCGCGGAGCCACTGTGCGTGGCCGCCCCGAACAGGGCGATGCCGAGCACGAAGACGAGGAACAGGAGGAACAGCAGGAACAGGAACAGTCCCGCGAGATGGATGACGCCGATGAGGATCCCCACGTTGGCCATCCACCTGCCCTGCTCGCCGGTCCGATTGATCTGGCTCCGCGCCATGAAGCCGGTCACGATCGCGATCAAGGCCAGTGTGCCGCCACCGATGAACGGGACGATGTGACCCAGAAACGAGCCGACGCCGGTGACCAGGCTCACGACGGCCAGGCTGTTGGTCTGCGTGCCGGCAGGTGTGTAGCCGCCGAGCTGGGCCTGCGATCCGCCGGGCGGAGGGCTCGAGCTCACTGGGTCGAGTCTACGTGTTCCTAAACTGGCGATTCAGATGGCGGTATCACTCGAGGAAACGATCAAACGACGGCTGCAGGCCGTTCCGGACAGCCCTGGCGTCTACATGTTCCGCGACAGCAAGACGCAGGTCATCTACGTCGGCAAGGCCCTGCGGCTGCGTGATCGCCTGCGCTCGTACTTCACGCCCGGATACGCGGAGACGGCTCGGGTATCGGAGCTCATCCGCAGGGCGACCGACTTCGAGTTCGTCACCACCGCCAACGAGGTCGAGGCGCTGGTCCTCGAGAACAACCTCATCAAGAACTACCGTCCGCGCTTCAACATCCGTCTCAAGGACGACAAGAACTACCTTTACTTGAAGCTTCCCGTCACCGAGGAGTTTCCGCGCGTCCATTACTCGCGAAGGGTGCAGAACGACGGCGCGCAGTACTTCGGTCCATACACGTCCGCGCAGTCGCTCCGCTCGACCGTCAAGTCGATCCGGCAGCTGCTTCCGTTCCGAACGTGCTCGGACGAGATCTTCAAACAGGGCAAGGTGTGCCTCGACTTCCACATCAAGCGGTGCCCGGGTCCATGCGAGCGTCGCATCAGCTCCGAGGACTACAAGGCGCGCATCAACGAGGTGGCGCTGTTCATGGAGGGACGCTCTGACCTCCTCGTCCGCGAGCTGCACGAACGGATGGACTCGGCGGCGGGCCGGCTGGATTTCGAAAATGCGGCGCGCTATCGCGACCAGCTGCAGTCGATCGAGCGCATCGCGGACCGGCAGAAAGTCCTGACCCGCGGCCGCGACGACCAGGACATCGTCGCTTACGCCCGCAGCGGGAATGACGTCTTTGTCGAGGTCGCGTACGTACGCCAGAGCAAGATGGTCGGTCATGACGGCCACGCACTCGACGGCGCGGCGGACGCCACCGAGGCTGAGCTGCTGCGGGGATTCATGCTCCAGTACTACTCGAGCGCGACGCATGTCCCGCGCTCGGTCATCCTGCCGGGGCAGGTCGAGGAGCCGGAGCTGATCACCGGCTGGCTGAGCGAGAAACGAGGCCGTCCCGTGACGATCGAAGTGCCGCGGCGCGGCCGCAAGCGAGCCCTGGTGACGCAGCTGGCCGAGACCGCGAAACAGGAGCTCGAGCAGCTTCGCATCCAGGCGGATTACGACCGCAGCCGGACCGAGCCGATGCTCGCGGCGCTCGCCGAGGCGCTCGACCTCGAGAGCCCGCCGAAACGCATCGAGTGCTACGACATCTCCAACATCCAGGGCGACTCGGCGGTCGGGTCGATGGTCGTCTTCGAGGATGGCCGTCCCCGCAACGACCACTACCGCCACTTCCGGATCAAGTACGTCCCGGGGCCGAACGACTTCGCGATGCTCCAGGAGGTGCTCCGCCGCCGGCTCGAGCGACTCGAGTCAGCCCAGCGGCGCGAAGAGGCGGACGTGGTTGGAGACCGCTCGTTCACCAGCCGGCCCGACCTCATCCTGATCGACGGCGGCAAGGGCCAGCTGAGCGCCGCCCTCGAGGTGATGGAGACGGCCGGCTATGCGGACATCCCTACTTTCGCGCTGGCGAAGGAGCGAGAGGAGATCTTCGCGCCGGGCCGAGCCGAGCCGATCGTGCAGGAGAGGAACTCGCCGGGCATGTTCCTCGTCCAGCGCATCCGCGACGAGGCGCACCGTTTCGCGATCACCCATCACCGCAAGGTCCGGGCTCGCAAGGCGCTGACGTCGCCGCTCGACTCCGTGGAAGGAATCGGTCCCGCGCGCAAGCGCGCGCTCCTGCGACACTTCGGTTCGGTGCAGGCGATCCGGGAGGCGCCGGTCGATGAGATCGTGAAGCTCGGCATACCCGAACGCCTGGCAGCCCGCCTCAAAGAGACTCTGTAGATGACTCTGGTCATCGTTGGCGCTCCGAATCGCACGCGGATGGATGAAGCTGTGAGCGCCTTCGAGGCCGCGGGGTTCACCCGCATCGAGGAGCTCGATGGCGCGCGTGAAGGCGACTTCGTGCTCGGCGTCAGCGACGGAGGCGCCGAGCTGTTGCGCGAAGCCGACCGCCGCGCCATCAAGTACGTCCTGGTTCACGACGGAGAGGACGACCACCACGGCGGCGGCACTTTCGAACGGGCACACCACCGCATCGAGGCCGGACAGCGTGCGGAGCTGGCGCAGCATCTTAGGAGTAGGGAGCGGCCGCTGATCACGTGCCT
Source organism: Chloroflexota bacterium (assembly GCA_005881335.1). Taxonomy (GTDB): domain Bacteria; phylum Chloroflexota; class Dormibacteria; order Dormibacterales; family Dormibacteraceae; genus 40CM-4-65-16. Next base: position 15,404 of record VBFV01000038.1, on the reverse strand, counting down.
CGCGTTCGGCTACAAGAACGGCGCGCCCGCAGACGCTGCCTTGCTGATCGATGCCAGGTTCCTCGACAACCCCTACTGGGTCCCCGAGCTGCGCGACCTGTCCGGCCGCGATCCGGCCGTGGCCGACTACGTCATGAAGCAGCCCGCGGCCGGTCACCTGCTCGAGGACGTGCAGAGCATCGTGCGCGACCTGGTGCCGCTGTACCAGGAGAAAGGACGTATGCACATCGTGGTCGCGTTCGGGTGCACCGGCGGCAGGCACCGGTCGGTCGTGCTGGCCGGCGAGCTGGCGGAGCGACTGCGGGAGATCGAAGGCGTCGACGTGGACTTCGTCACCCGCGACATCTAGAGTGGCGAGCCCGGGAAGCGGCTCGGCGATCCTTCGGCCTAGGCGACCGGGCGCCATCCCACCCCACGAAATCTGCGATTTCGCGGGGACCCCGGGTGGCGCTGAAGCCTGCGTCAGGGGGCCCGGCGCGTCGTCGTCGCGCATAGTCCTATGCGCTCCTAGCCGCGCCACCCCTTCCTTGGCTCCGGCCGCCGATGCCTCGTCTCACCGAGCCCGTCCCCGGGCCCGCCACTCTTGACGCGCGCTCTCGTGATCGGCGGCGCGGGGTTCATCGGGGTCGCCGCCTGCAAGGAGCTCATGCGCCGCGGCGTCGAAACCATCGCTGCGGGCCGGAAGGAGCGGCCGTATGGAGTCTTCACGAGCTACGTCGCATTCGACCGCACCGATGAAGGCCAACTCGCACGAGCGCTGGCCCAGACAGAACCTGACGTGCTGCTCGACCTCGCGTGCTATCAGCCCCGTGAGATCGAAGCGGTGGGACGGCAGTTCAAAGGCCAGCGATATGTGTTCATCTCGACAGGCGTATATCCGGACCTCCATGGCCAGCCGGCGCGCGAAGAAGACTTCGTGCCGCTGCACGGCGAGCCGCCCGCCACGCTCGAGTACCTCGACGGCAAGCGCTGGAGCGAGACCCTGCTCGCCCGCAACCGCGACCTGCCGTGGACCGTGGTTCGGCCGCCGGCGGTGTTCGGCCCGGGTGATCCCACTCTGCGCATCGCCGCCTACATCCAGCGTGTAGCCGACGGCGGTCCGCTTCTCGTCCCGGAAGAAACGTATCGGCGCCCCGCCAACCTCGCGTGGGTGAAGGACATCGGGTTCGCCTGCGCGCTGGCTTGCGACCTGCGCAAGGAGACGACACACAAGGCATACAACGCCGCGTTCGAAAACGTCGGCCTGCGCGATCTGATCGAAGGCATCGCACGCGCCTTGGGTGTGGAGGCGCGGGTCCACCCAATCCCTTTCGCCGAGCTACCGGAGGGATCAAGCCCATACGGACCCGACCCGCAGCGCCACTCGGGCTACGACATCGGACGGGCGCGGCGCGAGCTCGGCTTCGAGCCGTCGGCGCTCGAAGACGCGCTGGCCGAGACGCTGGCCTGGTACCGCGTCGCCCGGCCGTCCCATCCCGGCTACGCCAACCGCGCGGCCGAACTTGCGATGGTCGGCTCGTAGACTCCGTCTGCTACTGCTCGGCGTGGCTCCTGTTGAGGACATAGGCGGCCAGGAAGGCGACGACGACAAGTCCGGGCGACCAGCCGAGGCCTGGGCCAAACGGGTCGAATGGCGATAGGTCGACGAATATCGCGAGCCCGCTGATCGCGGCAAAGACCAGGACGATCAACGCGCCTCGAATCGCGCCGTGGCGCGCGAAGAACAGCTCGAGTTCCAATTGCCAGGCGGGGCGGTGACGCTCGTGCACGTGCCGCGCCGCCGCGACGTGTCCGCTCACGCGCTCCCGCCGGCCCATGCGATAGCGAGCACTTCTCGGCAGGCTCTCGAATGGAACGCGCTCGACCTCCCGCTCACGCGGCGGTGGCACCTCGAGCGGCTCCCAGATCGGCTGGTGGCGGTAACGCATGTAGAGGACATACGAGAGGACACCGAGCGCCAGCCAGCCCATGAATATGAACGTCGTGTTGGATATGTTTTCGAAAAGCAGCTGCGTGAACACCGTGCCGATGAAAAGCGCTCCCACCAGAGAAAGGACGGGGATGCTGTCGCGCCCGAACTTGACGTTCCACGGCATGCGGTACGGGCGATGCAGCGCCGGTTCGATGAACCGCAGGCGCATCACCGACAGGTGAGCGGAACAGAACGCGAAGGTCGCAGCCAGCGAATAGACGGCACTCATGAGGTCGATCTCTTTGCTTCCGGCGATCAGGCCGGGGAGCACCAACAACGCCGCCGCCACCCCGAACACGATGATGGACACGTACGGCGTCTTGAACCTTCGATGCAGCTTCGCGAGTCGATGGGGTAGGAGATCGACGCCGGCCATGGAGTAGCTGAGCCGCGAGATCCCGAGCAGGCCCGCGTTGGTGGCGATGACGAGAATCGTGAAGGCCAGGATGCCGACCCAGACCTGGGCCCAAAATCTCAACAGGTCATCTTTGAATCCCATGACGATGCCCGCCACCGGGTCGGCCTTATAAGTGGTCGCCAGCTGTGTTGTGTACGCGTGCAGGTGCTGGTCGTACATGACGGGGAACACGCTGACGCCGATCGTCGGCAGGAACGCAGATACGAACAGCACCGCGATGATGACCCACCATGTCGCCAGGGGGACGTTGCGGCCGGGATCCTTGGCTTCTTCGGATAAGTTGGAAATCGTCTCGATCCCGGTGTAGGTCACCATCGCAATCGAGATTCCTGCGAGAAAGTTGCTCCACGTGGGCGCAACTCCCCAGTGGATGTTGTCGATCACCGTCCGGATCTTGAGCAGCAAGATGATGCCCAGGATCACGAGCACGAGCTGCGTCACCAGGTCGGTGAATGCGAGCACGAGGTTCAGGGCACTCGATTCCTGGATGCCGATGACGTTGACCGCGACCAGAATCGCGATCAGCACCACGGTGGCTCCGACGTGGGTGCTCTGGTCGGTCACGAGCGGTGCCAACGCTGGTACGTACTTGCCGAGGAAGCCGAGATAGCTGATGGCGAAGTACGAGGAGATGGAGACAGTCGCGGTGTAGTTGAGCAGCTGGACCCATCCGACGATGAAGCCGATCGGCGCGTTGAAGGCGCGGCGCGCGAAGCTCGAGCTTCCACCCGCATGCGGCAGGGCGGCGGTGCCTTCCGCGTAGTTGAGCGCCGTCGTGACGAAGATGAATCCCGCGAGGATCAGGGCCAGGGGCGTGAGACCGAGAGCGAAGGCGGCGGTGACTCCGAGGGCGTAGTAGATGCTCGATCCGACGTTGCCGTAACACGCCGCGAACAGCGCCGACGGGCCGAGCGTCCGCGGCATCTTGGCTGGGCGGCGGACCACAACTCGCAGGTCGCCCGGACGGCGGCCGCGCCTCGCGATCGCGTCAGAGCCCATTGAAGCCGAGGTTAATCGATCGGCGCAAGGCGCTAGGGGTTGACGATAAGGTCTTTCAGCTCGCGCGGATAGTCCGTCATCACCCGCCGGCCGTCCGCGGTGATCACGACCGTGTCGGAGTGGCGGAAGCCGCCCAGGTCGGGAATGTAGACGCCGGGCTCGACCGTGAAGACCATGCCCGGCTCGAGCACCGCGTCGTCACCACGGTCGAGGAATGGCGCCTCATGCCCCTCGAGCCCGATCGAGTGACCCGCGTGGTGGCGCAGGTGGTCGGCGACTCCAAGCTCTTCGGCGAGCCGGACAGTGGCGAGCTCGACCTCGCCCGCGGGGACCCCCGGCGCCATGGTCTCGATGGCGCGCGTCTGCAGCGCGAGCATGGCGTCAAACGCACGCACCTGCTCCGGGGAAGGCTCGCCCACGATCATCGTCCGCTCGAGCTCGCTGCGGTATCCGTCGATGTTCGCGCCCGCACCGCTGACCAGCACATCACCCGCCGCGATGCCGTGCCCCTTGACGAACCCATGCGGCATCGCCGTCGAGCGGCCGGCGACGAACATGGCGATGAGCCCGCTGTCATCGTTGCCTCGCGGACGCCATCCGGGCATCTCGTGGACCATCTCGAAGAGAGTCTCGGCGGACGCCGGCATGTAGCACTCCATCTCCGTCTTGCCGGTGGTGATCGCGCCTTGCATCCGGCGGTGCGCGCGCACGGCCCAGTCGCAGCTCAGCTGGATGCAGTCGAGCTCGGCGCTCGACTTGACCCGCCGGAGCGATTCCACGATCAGCTCCGCATCGACGGGCTCTACTCCCGTGAGGTCGCTGAGCCGCGGGCCGCGGTAGCCCCAAAACGGGACGTATCCGTCATGGTCGGCACCTGTGCGATCCGGCCGGGCGCTCATCTCGATCAGCACCTCGGCCACGCTCTCCATCGGGTGCTCCGCGCCGGGATATTCGAAGTAGATCCGAACCTGGTCGACCGAGGTCGAAGACTCGGCGTGCTCCTTCTCGACCGCCGGCACGACCAGCGATGACTGGCCGCTGGAGCCGATGACGAGGGCGATCGGGCGCTCGGTCGGGATGTGGTGGAAGCCGGTCAAGTACGCGACTCGTGCGGGATAGAAGACGCACATCGCGTCGAGACCGGAAGCCTGCATGCCCGCGGCAACACTCTCCCGGCGGAGTCGGTACTCCTCCGGCGAGATGGACGGAACTCTTTGGGTGTTCGCCTTGGGCGCGCGCGCCCTGCGCTTAGTAGGCGGCAAGCTTGCGCATCGCCTCCGCGATCTTCTCGGGGTTGGGCATGAAGAACTCTTCCTGCGGCGTGTTGAACGGCATCGCGGGGATGTCTGGCGCGGCCACCCGCACCACCGGCCCGTCGAGGTCCTCAAAAGCGTGCTCGGAGATGATCGCCGCGACCTCCGCGCCGAACCCGCCGGTGAGGTTGTCCTCGTGCACGACCATCGCCTTGCCAGTCTTCCGGACCGAGTCGAGGATCGTCTGCCGGTCGAGGGGCGCCAGCGTGCGAAGGTCGACCACCTCGACGCTGACCCCCTCGGACTCGAGGAGCTGCGCCGCTTCCAGGCAGTGGTGGGTCATCAATCCCCACGCAAAGCAGCTCAAGTTGGTGCCCGGCCTGCGAACCACTGCCGGTCCGATCGGCACGAGGTGGTCGCCGTCGGGCACCTCCTCCGTGACGAGGCGGTACACCTTCTTATGTTCGAGGAAGAGCACAGGGTCGGGATCGCGGATCGCCGACTTGAGCAATCCGTGCGCGTCGGCCGGCATGCTGGGCACGACCACCTTCAAGCCGGGCACATGGGCGTAGAAGGCCTCGATCGATTGAGAGTGGTAGAGGCCGCCGTGAACCCCACCGCCGAACGGCGTGCGGATGACGATCGGCACGGCCCAGTCGCCGTTGGAGCGGTAGCGCGTCCGGGCTGCCTCGCTGACGATCTGGTCGAAAGCCGTGTGGATGAAGTCGGCGAACTGGATCTCGGCGATGGGGATCAGGCCGTTGAGCGCCGCGCCGATAGCGACTCCAACGATCGCCGACTCGGCAAGGGGCGTGTCGAGCACGCGAGACTCGCCGAATCGCGCGTAGAGACCCTCGGTGGCGCCGAAAACGCCGCCCTTCTTGCCGACGTCTTCGCCCAGGATGAGCACCCGCTCGTCGCGCTCCATCTCCTCGGCCATGGCCGCGCGCACGGCTTCGATCATGCGCATCTGCGACATCCAGAGAATTGTGGCGCGTAAAGAACAATGTGACTGGACTCGATTGGTCGCGCGTTATGCTGCTGGGGAAAGGGGGAGGTAATAACCTTCCTGGAGGTACGCGCGATTTCGTTCTCGGCAGAGGTCAAGAACGAGATGGCTGGGCTTCTACCAGCACGGCCCTGCTGTCAGCTGAGCGAGCTGCTCGGCGTCTACTTCGGTTCGCGCGGCCGCCTGCTGGGCAGCCCGATTGGCCGGTCGGCGTACTTCTCGCTGCTCCGCAACGCTGTGGCCCGCAAGGTCGTGAGGCTGGGTCGCGCCGTCGGGCGAATGGAGGCGAAGTACCAGGCCGTCAAGACCCGCAAGCGGATGTCCTTCTTCATCGAGCTCGCCCTGCCCGCGGACCTCGTCGCTGCGTTCTCTCAGCCGCCTGTGCAGGTCGTGAACGATGCCGCGTGCGACCGCAAGGCGCTGCTGCGCGGCCTGTTCCTCGGCTGCGGCTCGGTCAATGCGCCCAACACGAGGTATCACCTTGAGTTCGTCGCTCCGACGCCTTCATGGGCCTCGGCCATCGCGCGGCTCATCGAAAGCTCGGGCGTGAAGGCCGGCGTCGCCGAGCGAGGCGGCCAGTCCGTGGTCTACGTCAAGGACGGGGATGGAATCGTGCGGCTGCTCTCGGTGATGGGCGCGAACCGTGCCGTGATGGAGTTCGAAAACGTCCGCGTCCTGCGGGAGGTGAGCGGGGAGGTCAACCGCCGCCTCAACTTCGAGACGGCAAACATCGGCAAGACGATCGGTTCCGGCATGCGCCAGGCGGCCGCCATCGAGCAGCTCGAAGCCGACGGCAAGCTGGACCGCCTTCCGCCGGCGCTCCGCGAGATGGCGAGGTGGCGAAGCAAGCATCCCGAGCTGAACCTCGGAGAGCTCGCGGGTCACATGAAGCTTTCGAAGTCCGCTGTGAATCACCGACTCCGCCGGCTGCAGCAGCTGGCTGAGACGTCCTCTCCGAAGCAAGAACGCCGCTCCGCATAGAAGAGCCCGGCTGCCAAGGCGACGCTGGGTAACATTAGGCCGGCCCCTCTCCTCAGCTTCTCAATTCTCACTAGGAGCTCGCCCTATGGCACTCAAGGTCGGCATCAACGGTTTCGGGCGCATCGGCCGCAACATCTATCGGGCGGCCTGGGCGCTGAAGCCGGACTTCGAGATCGTCGCGGTCAACGACATCGGCGACGCGAAAACATTCGCTCACCTGCTCAAGCACGACACCGCGCTGGGCACCTTCGAGCCTGCGGTCAAGGCCGAGGGCGAAGCCATCCAGGTCGACGGGCACCAGGTCAAGTTCATGACCCAGAAAGACCCCGCCGAGCTGCCCTGGCGCGACCTCGGTGTCGATCTGGTGGTGGAATCGACTGGTCTGTTCACCGACGCCACCAAAGCTCGCGTCCACATCGACAAGGGTGGCGCGAAGAAGGTGATCATCTCCGCCCCCGCGACCCACCAGGACTACACGGTCGTGATGGGGGTGAACCACAAGGGCTACGACCCGTCGAAGCACCACGTCATCTCGAACGCCAGCTGCACGACCAACTGCTTCGTGCCGCTGGCCAAGGTGTTGCACGACTCGTTCGGCATCGAGCGCGGCATGATGACGACCATCCACGCCTACACCGCGGACCAGAAGCTCCAGGACCTTCCGCACAAGGACCTTCGTCGCGCAAGGGCCGCGGCGGACAACATCATCCCGACCTCGACCGGCGCCAACAAGGCGGTCGCCGAGGTGCTGCCGGAGCTGGCGGGCAAGTTCGCCGGGATCTCGTTCCGCGTCCCGATCCTCGACGTCTCGGTCGTCGACCTCACGGTGCAGCTGGGCAAGACCACGACCGCGGAGGAGATCAACGCCGCGTTCGAGGAGGCGGCCAGCGGCGAGCTGCGCGGGATTCTCGCCGTGAGCCGTGAAGAGCTCGTGTCTTCCGACTTCAAGAACGACCCGCATTCTTCGATCGTCGACGCGCCGTCGACCGCGGTGCTGACCGGCGACTGGGCGAAGGTCGTGAGCTGGTACGACAACGAGTGGGGATTCAGCTGTCGCATGGTCGATCTCATCTCGTACATGGCGCAGCGACTCTGAAGGCTTCGATCACCTCGGTCGACGTCGCGGGCAAGCGGGTCCTCGTCCGCGAGGACCTCAACGTGCCCATGGCGGGCGGAACCATCGCCGACGACTCGCGCGTGCGCGCGGCCGCGCCGACGCTGGCGCACCTCGCCAGGCGCGGCGCGAGGGTGATCGTGATGTCGCACCTCGGGCGTCCCAAGGACCGCGAGCCGGAGCTGTCCTTGAAGCCCATCGTCCCCGACCTCGCCAGGCGTGTCGGTCGAGACGTCCGGTTCGCGGAGGATTGCGTCGGCGAACCGGCGACGTCAGCGGTCGACACGCTGCAGTCGGGCCAGCTCCTGCTCCTCGAGAACGTCCGCTATCACAAAGAGGACGAGGCGAACGACGCCGGGTTTGCCCGGCGCCTCGCGGCGTTAGGGGACTTGTTCGTCAACGACGCCTTCGCCGCCTCGCACCGCGCGCATGCTTCGGTGGTGGGGGTCGCTGCCTACCTGCCGGCGTTTGCGGGCGAGCTGATGGAGGCGGAGCTGCGGGCTCTGCGTCAGGCGCTCGACAACCCGAGGCGCCCGATGGTCGCGCTCGTGGGCGGCGCCAAGGTCTCGACGAAGGTCGGAGTGCTGCGCAACCTGCTGCAGAAAGTCGATTCGCTGTTGATCGGCGGTGCGATGGCGAACACGTTCTTCAAGGCCCGCGGCTGGCCGACCGGTAGCGGCCTCGTCGAGGACACGGCGCTGAAGGAGGCGAAGGAGGTCGCGGCCGAGGCGGGCGACAAGCTCGTCCTCCCGGTGGACGTGGTCTGCGCGCGGAAGATGGAGGCGGGCGAGGCGCTGCGCATCATGGAAGCGGACAAGGTCGAGCCAGGCTGGATGGCCCTGGACATCGGTCCCCGCTCGATCTCGCTGTTCAACCAGAGGGTGCGCGGGGCTGGAACCGTGATCTGGAACGGTCCGGTCGGCGTCGCCGAGATCAAAGACTTCGGCGACGGAACCAAGGCGGTGGGTGAGGCCATCGCCGCCTCGGGCGCCTACACGCTGGTGGGCGGCGGCGATACTGTCGCGGCGATCGAATCGCTTGGCCTGGCCGGACGCTTCTCGCACGTTTCGACCGGCGGCGGCGCGACGCTGGAATACCTCGAAGGCAAGGAATTGCCCGGAATTGCGATTCTGAAGGAAGCGTAGATGTCCTCCCGGCCGCCAGGGATGCCGCTCGTGGCGGCGAACTGGAAGATGAACCCCAACAACATCGACGACGCGCTCGACATCGTGCGCGGCATCCTTTCTGTGGCCCGCGGCCATGCCGACCGGGTCGAGGTCTCGATCTTTCCGCCGTTTCCCTGGCTCCTCGCGGTCTCCGAGGTGCTGGTCGAATCTGGCGTGAAGCTTGGCGCGCAGGATTGCTTTTGGGAGATGTCGGGTGCGTACACCGGCGAAGTCTCGCCGGCGATGCTCAAGGACCTGTGCCAGTGGGTCATCGTCGGCCACTCGGAGCGACGGCTGTACCTCGGCGAGACGGACGAGATGGTCGCCAAGAAGACCGCGGCGGGGCTGTCGTGCGGGCTTGGCGTGATCATGTGTGTGGGGGAGCTCGCCGACCACTACGACGCGGGCACGTCGGACGAAGTCGTCTCCGCCCAGGTCAGGGCCGGGCTGGCCAACTGCTCGGCGGACGACTCGGCGCGGCTCGTGATCGCCTACGAACCGGTTTGGGCCATCGGCACCGGCAAGAGCGCCGACCCCGAGCACGCGTACAAGACCATGCGCCTCATCCGCCGCATCGTCGCCGACATGATCGGCGCCGGCGCCGCGCGCAAGGTCCGGATCCTCTACGGGGGCAGCGTCAACGCCGCCAACGTGCAGTCGTATGTCGAGCTGCCTTACTGCGATGGATGCCTCGTCGGCGGCGCGAGCCTCGACGCGTCGGAGTTCGCGCACATCGTCAAGGTCACAGCCGAGGTTTACGGCCATCGGTAAGAAACCCGGCACGCTCGTGCTCCTTCGCCACGGCGAAAGCACGTGGAACCTGGAGAACCTCTTCACGGGTTGGACCGACGTCCCCCTAAGTGAGCGGGGCGTCACGGAGGCGGTCGAGGCCGGGCGCCTGTTGCGCGAGGCGGGGCTGTGGCCAGGTGTCGTGCATGAGTCGCTGCTGCTCCGCGCAATCCAGACGACGCAGCACGCGCTGGCCGAGATGGAGATGTCCTGGGTCCCCGTCAAGCGCAGCTGGCGCTTGAACGAGCGCCACTACGGCGCGCTACAAGGGCTCAACAAAAAGCAGACCGCCGACAAGTATGGCGAGGCGAAGGTCAAGGTCTGGCGGCGCAGCTACGACGTGCGACCGCCCGACCTCGACCCTTCAGATGAGCGCCACCCGTCCCATGACCCGCGTTACGCAACGCTGGCGCCGGAGCTGCTGCCGGGCGCGGAATGCTTGAAGGACGTGGTCGAGCGGATGCTTCCCTACTGGTACGACGCGATCGTGCCCGACCTTCTCATCCACACATGTGTCCTCGTGTCGGCGCACGGCAACAGCCTTCGCGCCCTGATCAAGCACCTCGATGGACTCGGGGACGAAGAGGTGGTCGAGCTCAACATCCCGACCGGGGTGCCGCGCGTCTACGAGCTCGATGGCGACCTGCATCCCGTGTCGTGGCGGTACCTGGGCGACCCACGGGAGGTCGAAAGGCGCGCGGCCGCGGTCAAAGCCCAGGCGTCAGGCTCGAAATCTTCGAGCACCTAAACTGGTTTCGTTACATAGCTGACAAATTCAAGAGGGGGTTCCTGAAAATGCCATTTGAGCTGCCCAAGCTTCCTTACGCATTCGACGCGCTCGAGCCGCACATCGACGCGCGGACGATGGAGATCCACCACGACAAGCACCACGCTGCATACGTGGCCAACGCCAATGCGGCCCTCGAGAAGCATCCCGAGCTCGGCGGCAAGACCGTGGAGGACTTGCTGTGGGGCATCAACACCGTGCCCGAGGACATCAGGACCGTGATCCGCAACAACGCGGGGGGCCATGCCAACCACTCGATCTTCTGGACGATCATGGGTCCCGGCGGCGGCGGCAACCCCAACGGCCGCATCGCCGACGCGCTGAAGAACACATTCGGCGGCTACGACGCGTTCAAGGAGCAGCTCCAGAAGACCGCAGTGGGACAGTTTGGCAGCGGATGGGCGTGGCTTGTGGCCGATCGCGCGGGCAAGCTTGCCATCAAGGGCTACCCCAACCAGGACAGCCCGTTCATGGAAGAGATGACCCCGATCCTGGGCGTCGACGTTTGGGAGCACGCCTACTACCTGAAGTACCAGAACAAGCGCGCCGATTACGTGACCGCCTGGTTCAACACCTTGAACTGGGATGCGATCAACTCTCGCTTCGGCTCGGTCTGGGCCTAGGCTTGCCTGGGTAGAATCTTCGGGTCCCATGGCGAAGCTCCAGAACGCTCTGATCATCGCGGAGGCCGTCATCGCGGTGCTCCTGATGGCCGGAGTCCTGATTCAGACACCGAAAGCCTCAGGCCTTGGTGGCACCATCGGCGGCGGCGGGGACGGTCTTGGCGGCGGGTACCGCACGAGGCGCGGCCTCGAGCGCCAGATCTACTGGACGACGTGGGTCCTGGTCGTCGGTTTCCTGATCTGCTCCATCGCCAACGTCTGGGTGACGACGCATTTCAAGCCGTAGCCTTTTTGCCGCCGCGTTTGCGGCGGCCCTGGCACTGGTCGCGTGCCAGCCCGTCGCCACGGTACCCAAGCCGGCTCGCGGCGGCACAGCCGTGGAAGCATTGGTCGGCCAACCCACGGTCCTCAATCCCCTGTTTGAGACCAACGACAGCACCCGCGACGTCAACAGCCTGATCTACCAGGGGCTGACGTCGGTCGACTCGCAGCAGAACGTGGTGGGTGTCCTGGCCTCCGACTGGAGCGTTTCCCCCGACCACCTCACGTATACCTTCAACATCCGCGACGGCGTGAAATGGGCAGACGGGCAGCCGTTCGGCCCCGACGATGTGCTGTTCACGTTCCACATCCTCCAGGACCTCGATTACCAGCAACCGGGCGCGGACGTCTGGCGCCAGGTCGGCGTGGGCGCGGGAGGTCCGGGCCAGGTGGTCTTCACCTTGCGGGCGCCCGAAGCCTCATTTCCACTGACGCTGCGGGTCGGCATCATCCCCAAGCACATCTACGCCGGCATGGCCCCGGCCCAGATCGCGTCGAGCCCGTACAGCGGGGTGCGTGCTTTCGGCACGGGGCCGTTCAAGGTCGGCTCGATCAACCAGCTCGCGATCACGCTCGACCGCAACCCGAACGCGGTGCCGCAGCCCTACCTCGACCACCTCGTCCTGCGGACCTATCCCGCCACCGACCCGCAGCTGGCGATCCGGGCCGTGCTCTCGGGGGCCGCGGACCTGGTCGGCGGGATCCAGCCGCAAGAGGTGGACACGCTGCTGGGCCGCACCGGCCTGACCGTGCTCGAAGCCCGGATGTTCACCAACTCGTTCGTGAGCTTGAACCCCGACGGGGACGGCAAGTCTTTCTTCAGCGATCCGAAGGTCCGCCTGGCGCTGGTGCAGGCGGTGGACCGCCAGAAAATCGTCAGTGAGGTGCTGGCGGGGCGAGCCGACGCCGATCCCAACCCGATTCCAACCGCAGGGTGGGCCTACTCCGCCGCGGCGGCAGCCCTCCACCCATACGACGCGATCGCCGCGGCCAAGAACCTGGAATCGGCGGGCTGGGTCGTGGACGCGGCCACGAAGATCCGGGCCAAGAAAGGGGCGCCGTTCAAGGTCACGATGGTCGCCGCGGACTCCTATCCCAACCAGCAGATCGCGGAGGCCATCGCGCGGCAGCTGCTCGCGATCGGCATCCAGGTCGACGTCAAACCTTTTCCCGCCTCGAAGCTGCTGCAGGACTACTTGCTGACGCACAAGTACCAGATGGCGCTCATCTCGATCGACGTCGGCCCGGACCCCGACCAGTTCTGGCTGTGGCATTCGGGCATGGACCCCGGCGCGCTGAACTTCGCCTATGCGCGTGGGTGGGGGATCATCGACAAGGACCTGGAGGACGGACGCGCCGTGGTCGACCCGCCCTCGCGCCTGGCCGTGTACATCGACTTCCAGATGGTCATGGCCGACGTCGCGCCGGCGATCTTCCTCTACTCGGGCCACTACGTGTACGCGGTGTCGCAGCGCGTGCACGGGGTGCACGTGAACAAGGCGGTCGAGCCGTCGGACCGCTTCCAGTACGTCACCGACTGGTACGTGAACACGAGCGGATAGGATTCGTCTCAGAGTGAGCACCGCGATTCGGTTCGCCGAGCGCATGTCACGCCTCGGGACAGAGGGTGCGTTCGAGGTCCTCGCCAGGGCCCGCAAGCTCGAGGCCGAAGGCAAGCGGATCGTCCACCTGGAGATCGGCGAGCCCGACTTCGCCACGCCCGACAACATCGTCGAGGCGGCGATCGGCGCGATGCAGAACGGCTACACGCACTACACCCCCGCGAGTGGGATCTATGAGGCGCGCGAGGCTGTCGCCGGCTTCGTCGGCCGCATGCTGAAGGCGCAGGTCGACCCGTCCGAGGTGGTCCTGGTCCCGGGATCCAAGAACGTCCTGCTCTTCACCCTTCTCGCGTGCGTCGAGCCCGGCGATGAGGTGATCCTTCCCGACCCGGGATATCCCGCGTACGCCTCGCAGGTGGAATTCATCGGCGCGGTGGCAAAGCCTGTGACGCTGCGCGAGGAGACCGGCTTTCGCATCGACCTCGACGAGCTCGCGTCGCTCGTCACCCCGAAGACGCGGATGCTGATCATCAACACGCCGCAAAATCCCACCGGCGGCGTCCTGACTGAAGAGGACATCGATTTCGTCTGCGACCTGGCCCAGAAGCACGACCTCCTCCTGGTCTCGGACGAGATCTACAGCCAGCTCGTGTACGGCTTCCACCATGTGTCGCCGCTCTCGCGGCCCGCCATGCGCGAGCGAACGGTGCTGATGGACGGCTTGTCGAAGTCCTACGCGATGACCGGCTGGCGTCTCGGTTACGCGGTCGCGCCGCGGGCGCTCGCGGCCAAGCTCGACACGCTGATGATCAACTCCTCTTCGTGCGCCGCCGCGTTCACGCAGATCGCGGCCATCGAGGCGCTTGGCTCGCCGGAGTCGGAGCATGCGGTGCGCCGGATGGTGAAAGTGTTCGAGCACCGCCGCGACCTGGTCGTGGACGGACTCAACGAGATCCCAGGTGTGCGCTGCGCCAGGCCGCAGGGAGCTTTCTACGCATTCCCGAACATCGAGGGCACCGGTTTCGACGAGCACGAGCTGGCCAACCGGCTGCTGAACGAAGCCGGTGTCGCGGTGCTGCCGGGGACGGCGTTCGGACGCGCCGGCAAGGGCTTCATCCGCCTGGCCTACACACAGTCAGAAGACGAGCTAAAGCTCGGCCTGCGGCGCATCAAGGAATTCGTGGCCGCCAACCGGCACTGAGCGGCCACGCTCCTATAGTTGCAGCCGATGGATGACGGTCACCTCCGTCTGACCGAGCCGATGGTCAGAGAGGGAGGGCGGCTCCGTCCCGCGTCATGGGAAGAGGCGCTGACCCGTGCGGCGTCGGGCTTCGCCTCCGCGCGCGAGCAGGGGCCCCAGGCCTTCGGCATGTTCAGCTGCTCGAAGACGACCAACGAGATGAACTACATGGCCCAGAAGTTCACGCGCGCCGTCATGCACTCGAACAACGTCGACAGCTGCAACCGGACTTGACACGCCCCGAGCGTCGCCGGTCTGGCGACGGTGTTCGGAGCCGGAGGCGGGACTTCGTCCTACCGCGAGGCTGAGGACACCAACCTGATCATCCTGTGGGGCTCCAACGCGCGCGAGACCCACCCGATCTTCTTCCATCACGTGCTGCGCGGCGTGCGCAATGGCACGCGGCTGGTCGCCGTCGACCCGCGGCGCACGAGCTCCGCCGAGTGGGCCGACGTGTGGCTCGGCATCGACGTCGGCAGCGATATCGCCCTGGCCAACGCGATGGCACGCGTGATCATCCACGCCGGGCTCGCGGACACTGAGTTCATCAAGCGCGCGACGACCGGCTACGACGATTTCGCGCGGTGCGTGGATGCTTATCCGTTGGAGCGTGCTGAGGCCGAGACCGGCGTCCCGGCCTCAGCGATCAAGGAGACGGCGCTCGAGTACGCGCGCGTGAAGCGAGGGATGATCTGCTGGACTCTCGGCATCACCGAGCACCACAACGCCGTCGACAACGTGCTGGCTTTGATCAACCTTGCGCTGCTCACCGGCAAGGTGGGCCGCTACGGCTGCGGCCTGAACCCGCTGCGCGGCCAGAACAACGTCCAGGGCGGAGGTGACATGGGCGCCATTCCCGCCCGGATGCCCGGCTTCCAGGACCTGGAGGATCCGGCCATCCACGACAAGTTCTCGCGGGCGTGGGGCGGAGCCGACTTTCCAAGCCGGAAAGGCTGGCACCTGAGCGAGATGTTCGAGGCGATGGACCGCGGCGACCTGCGCTCGGTGTACATCGTGGGCGAGAACCCGGCGCGCAGCGAGGCGGACCAGACCCGCGCGGTGCGCCTCCTGAGCGGGCTCGACCACCTGGTCGTCCAGGACATCTTTCTCACCCAGACCGCGGAGATGGCGCACGTCGTCTTGCCGGCGGCCGCCGGTTGGGCGGAGTCG
>VBFV01000021.1 GCA_005881335.1 Chloroflexota bacterium | reverse complement strand
CCCGCTCAGCACGAGCAGGCTGCGGGACTGGGCGCGCTCAGACAGCGTGGCGCACACGCCGGCGATCAGGGCCGCCGCCAGCCCGCCGGTGAACAGGCTGAGCACGCTGCCGGCGATGCCGAGCGGGGAGATCGCCGCCAGGCCGAGCACGGTGATGCCGCCGGGAACCATGGCGAGGTATGCGCCGGCATGGCGGACGTCGACCGTGCGCAGCGCGGCCAGGCCCGCATAGCCGACAGTCAGGGCAGCGAGCGCCGCCAGGACCGGGGACAGCAAATGTCCCGCGGCAGGCTCGCCCGCGATCACCGTGCGCAGCAAGAGAAACGCGCCCAGCCGCGACGCCGCCCCCGCCACGACCACGACGACGCCGGGCGGCGCTTCGGCCAGCACGTCGCGCATCCAGCCGTGCAGCGGGAAGAGCGGCAGGCGCGTGGCCGCGGCGACGATCATCACCAGGCTCACCGCGATCTGGATCCGCGGCGACAGTCCGGCCTTGAGCAGCGTGTCCATGTCGAAGCTCTGGGCCCCCGTGACGGCGTAAAGCGCGAGCACACCGGCCGCGAGCACGCCGGTGCCGAGTCCCCAGTACCCCAACAGCCTCCACGCCGCCGCGTGGCGCCGCGGTCCTCCCCATCCGAGGACGAGCAGCGTGAGCGGGATCGCCGACGCGCCCCAGAACAGGACGAGCAGGAACATGTCGCGCGCGACGATCGCGCCGTTGACCGAAGCCTGCGCGAGGAGTAGGAGCACGAAATACGCCCGCACGCGCTCGCGCACGCCCAACGACCCGAGAACCGACGCGACGCCGATGAGGCCAGAGAGCACGAGCATCACCAGGCCCGCGCCGTCGACGCCGAGGTGGTACTTGACGCCGATCGCCGGCAGCCAGTCGAGCTTCTCCTCGTACTGCATCGTCGGGAGGAAGTTCTCGAACTGGTTGTAGGCAACGAACAGGACGAACACCAGGCCGAGGTTCGTGAAGAAAGCGATCTGCTTCATCAACGTGTCGTAGCGACCGCGCGGGTTGGGCATGGTCGCGATCGCCGCCGCCGCGAGGACAGGGATCCAGATCAGGAGGCTGAGCAGGATCGGCGACGAGAAGATGCCGGCCCCTGCCGCACCAGCGGGTGACGGCGAAGGGTTCTGGAAGACGATGGTGAGCAAGGTCATCGCGCAACCCCGGGCGCGACCAGCGCGAAAACAAGAGCGAGCACGACGGCAAGCACGATGACCACGGGCAGCGCGGGAGCCCGAGTGGCCGCGAGCGCCAGCCGGCCGGTTGTGTTGGCGACACCCCCGAGCGCACCGTCACCCTCGGGAATCCAGTCCCCCAGCCGGCGCGCGATGTCCGTGGTGGGCGCGATGAGGAACCTCGCGACGACGCCGAACAGCATGGCCGTGGCGCGCCGCAACCATCGCCCGGCGATCGCGGACGCATCCAGCGCTCCGTCTTTGCTCAGTGCGAACGTGACCGTGCAAGCGGCAAAGCCCACGATCGCGACCGCGACCCACAGCACCAGCGCGCCTGCTGATGCAGCCTGATGCTTCTGTCCGTCGAGGAAGTTCAGCCAGCTCGCGACGAGCGACGCGACCCAGAACGCGCCGCCCGCGACGGCCAGCCAGTACGGCCAGCCCAGTGCGCCCGGCGTCTCGCGCACACGGTCTGGCTCGAAGGCACGCCGGCGGCGAAGCGGCCCGAACGAGGCGCCGAGGAATAGACGCACCCCGCCGATCGCGATGAGCAGGAGCGCGATGCCGAGCGCGAATCCGTTGTAGGAGCGGGACTGGATGCCGAACGCGAGCGCGCCGGTAACAGCCAGCGCCATCGCGACGACCGATGCCAGGAACGCACCGGAGGTCGCACGCATTCGGCGCCACGCGTCACCCATCTCCGCCAGGTCGTCGGTGCGCATCGCGCCGGCGATGGACGTCATCGCGAGCGAAGCGCCCGCGCGTGCAGGTGCGATCGCCAGCACGGCGGCGACTCCCGCGATCGCGAAGGTCGATGACTGGATCTGGAACCCGTTCATCAGCACCGTGGCGGCGACCGCCACGGCTCCCGAACCGACGAGGGCGATAGCCCGGCGCGGCTCGTTGCCGAGAAGCCCGAGGAGCGGTCCGGCGATGGCGGCGACGAGGCTGAACGAGATGAAAGCGCGGATGGTCTGCTGATTCGACGCCACCACGATCGGCATGAGGCGATACAGCACGACGACCGCCACCACCGACCAGGCTGACTGCGCAAGAGCCGACGCCGCGGCCGGCGCGGCCACCGCGGTCTGCGTGATCCAGGAGCTGAGAGGCCACAAAGCAAGCCGTCCCGCGATGCCGATGAAGAGCAGGACTGAACCGACGACCAGCGAACGCACCGTCCAGCCTGGATTCGTGTGCAGGATCGGCAGCAACGTGTTGAGGTTCTGCGTGCCGTACCGCGCGTAGAGCCACGCAATCCCACAGAGGAGCGAGAGGTCGGTCACAAACGGAAGGGCCAGCGCGACACGCGCGCGGCTGGCCGCCTCGTCCACTCCCCAGCGGTGCGCGAGCAGCAGGTAGGTCAGCGCGCCGCCGATGGCCCAGAACCCGAACAGCTCCGCCAGGTCCCAGCTCATGAGGATCCCGGAGAACGCAAAGAGCAGCGCGGTGAGGACCGCGTGGAAGCGCGCGGCGCCGGGCTCGGTGCGACCCATGACCTGGTGCCAGCCGATCGCGGCGATCATGCAGATCTCGATCGCGAGCAAAGCCACCACGGTGAGGTGGTCGACGTGGAGCACGAGCTCGACGCCGAACGTCTGGAAGTTGGTGGGTCCGCTGAACGCGACCGACATGTTGAAGTACTGGTAGGTCGCGACGAAGGGTGTCGACCTCTTGGTCAGACCCCACGTGACCAGGAGCGTCAGCAAGAGCGTGACCACCGTGCCGAACATCGCCATCGCGGAAGCGGACCGGCGTGTCCGGATGCTCGAGAGGGCGAGCAGGAAGGACGCGAACGGCGCGATGAGCAGCAGTGGAACCGCCCACGCCAGCGTGGTCGATGGGTCGAACGTGAAGCCCGCCCTCGTGCCCGATGCCGCCCCGGACGCCGCCGCGAGAATCTCGGCCAGCCGCGCGATCAGGGTCAGCGAGAGCCCTCCCGGCCCGAGACGCCGAGACCCAGGGCAACGAGCGCGACGGCGGCGATGGCCAGCAACACCGCGAACTCCTGGCCTACCAGGTGCGGACCTCCCGCGGCGCTGAAGCGCTCGATCCCGACCATGGCCACCCCGGCGCCGGCGAACATCAGTGGGACCCCGGCGAGCGCGGCCGTCAGGTCCCTACGCCACGCGGCCGCGAATGCACCCGCCGCGACCAGCCCCGCAGCGACGAAAAAGACCGCGACCAGGTCGACGCTCACCGGCCGCGCTCTCGCACACGCCACGCCGCGGTCGCGCCGGCAAGGACCACGAGCACCAGGGCGGCGACCGCTTCCGTCGCCATCGCATCACGCGCGAACATCAACCGGCTGAGGGCCGTGGCGCCGAACTCGCCCCCGTAGTAGACGGCATGCACCAAGTCGCCGCGGAAGGCCGAATACGCCAGCACAGCCAGCAGCCCGGCCCCGCCGACAGCTCCCATCTGGCGCCAGGCCGCGCCGGCGACGCCTTCGATCGATCGGTACTGCGGGCTCGCAATCAACCAGGCGGCCCCGAGGTAGCAGAGCAGCGCCAGGAGAGCGGCGAACCCCGCCGAAAGCGAGACGTAAAGGCCCGCGAGTCCGAGCCCGACCACCCCCAGCGCGGCGCCCCGTTGATCGCGCCGCGGCAGCAGCGCGACACCAAGCGCGCCGGCCAGCGAAATGCCGGAGGACACGTAGAAACCAATCGCGTGGAGGGAGTCCATGGACACTCCGTGGTGATGGAAAAAGCGGCTATTCGCGGGCTGGTCGGCTAACGTCCCGAATCGGGCCAAGCATACAGAAAGCCGGCTCCGGCAATCGCCACGGCGGCGGCCGCCGCGACGATGCTGCTCGTGTCCGGCGTCACCGTTGACGCCGCATACGCAAATGCCGCGACCAGCATCGCCCACGCCAGCCCAAGCACCGCCGCCGCGACGCGCATCGGCTGCCACCTGCGCAGCGGCCGCGACAATACCGACATGCCGGGAGTATCGCAGGCCCTGGTCGAGTTCGCCAACCATCACCGCCAGCCGGCGGCGCCAGGCATCGAGGTCATCGAGACGCCTCGCTACCGCATCACGCTGCAGCCCGACTTTCCGATTCCCGGACCGAACAGCATCGCGTGGGTGCGATGCTCCGCCGACGACGCTGACGAGACGATTCGGGAGGCACGCGGAATCGTCGCGCCGCACCACCTCGCCGTGAACTGGATCCTCGACCCTGAGACGCAGCCGGCCGACTTCGCGGATCACCTGGCCCGGCATGGCGTCGAGCTCGAGGCGGAGGCTGCCGTGATGGTGTTGCCGATCGACGCCCCGATCGACAAACCCGATGTGGAGGGGTTGCGCATGCACGACGCGCTCGCCGACGCCGAAGCGTTCAGGAGTGCCGACGCCGTCAACAGCGAGGCGTTCGAGTCGCCCCAAGTTTCGTGGTCGCGGCGTCTATCGCACGCTGTTGGCAGCGCGGTTGCAGATCGCTCGTGAAGCTGGGGTCGCGGGGCTCGCGGTGTGGGGCGGGGACATGTCGGCGCCGATCCTGTCGGGACTAGGTTTTCAGACCGTCGGCTGGCGCCGCTTCTATCTGGACGAAAGCACGCTCTAGCCCGCGAGGTCTCGCATCGAGACCATGCCGACGACCTTGCCCCGCTCCACCACAGGCAGGTGACGAAAGCCGTTGTCCAACATCGTGCGCAGCGCGTCTTCGGTGTCCATGTCGGGGGCGACCGTCTTCGGGTCGTGCGTCATCCACGAGACGATCTCGTGGCGCGCGGCGTCGTGGGCTTGAGACAGCGCCCGCACCGTGTCTCGCTCCGTGAAGATGCCGAGCAGCCGGTCGTCTTGCATCACGAGAACCGAGCCGATCCGGTGTTGGGCCATGACGGCGACGGCCTCACCGACCGTCTCCGAGGGGTCGACGCTGTGAAGCGACGTCTTCATCACGTCGCGCACGGCCGCCACATCCCAATGCTATGCCGGTTGGGGAAAAGCGGCGAGGAGAGCGGTCGCACCGACCACGAGCACCGCGAAGCCTCCCTCCAATCCCGCCACCGGGCGGCCGCGCCGCCACACCAGGGACAGGCTGAGCATCGCGAAGACCCCGGCGACTTTCAGCGACAGCACGACTCCGTACGCGGTGGTCCAGAGGTCGCTCAGGTCGTGAAGCTGTTCGGTCGCGCGCAGCAGCCCCGTCAACGCGGTGATGCCGAACGCGATGAGCGCGACGCGTCCGAAGCGCTCCAGGAGCAAGCGAGCCTCTTCGCTCCGCCACCCGTCCGGCGGCCACAGGCTCGCAAGCGCGAGGATGCCAACCGCCCACATCGCCGCGGACAGCGTGTGAAGCGCGTCGGCGAACATGGCGCCAGGTCCGCTGGCGTGACCGGTCACCGCAAGCGCCGCCGCCGCGAAGACGGCAGGCGGCGCGACGAATGGCACGCCGCGTACGCACAACAGGAGCGCCGCACCCTCGGCCGCCACCCGAACCCCGACCGCCCACCCGGGCGCCGCCGCCAGGAGTCCAAGCCCGCCGGCGAGCGCGGCGGCAAACGCAATGTGCATCGGCGGATTGACCCAGGCGATCTGCGGTCGCATACGCCCGAGACGCCTGACGACCAACGATCCGATTCCGCCCAGCAGCCCGAGGTACTCGAGCCAGTGGAACGCCGCCAGGACGAGGTCAGGCTGCGGCGATGATCCCCCCGCCCAGGACCCGGCTGCCCGAGTACAGCACCGCGGCCTGGCCGGGCGCGGCGCCCAGGAAAGGTTCCTCGAGCGTGAGGCGTCCTCCCTCGTAGACCGCGCGGATGGCGGGCGCGTGGTAGCGCAGGCGCGCCTCGCACGGGAGCGGTTCCGCGGCGGACCCGTCGATGAAGGTCACGCTCTCGAGAGCGACGTCCCGCACACCGAGCTCCTCGCGGCGGCCGACGACGATGCGGTTCTCGCGCGCCTCGACGCGGAGCACGTACCAGGGTCCCGGTTCAGCCAGGTCGCCAAAACCACTGCGCTGCCCAACTGTGTAGAGCGCGGTGCCTCGATGCGTGCCCAGCTCACGTCCGCTCGTGTCGACGACCGCGCCGGCGCTGACCGGCAGCCGCGACGAGAGATAGCGAGCGGTCTGGCCGCGCGGCACGAAGCAGATCTCCTGGCTCTCCGCCTTGTTGGCGACGGGCAGGCCGAACTCGCGCGCGTGCTCGCGGACCTCCAGCTTCGTCATCCCGCCGAGCGGAAACACGATGCGCCCCAGGCGCTCGTGGTCCAGGTGATAGAGCATGTACGACTGGTCCTTGGCGTCGTCGACGGCGGAGTGGAGCTCCGGGCCGCCGGCACCCTGCACGACCCGCGCGTAGTGGCCGGTGGCCAGCCGGTCGAATCCGAGCTCGAGCACGCGCGAGAGCATGAGGTCGAAGCGCACGAACGCATTGCATCGCATGCAGGGATTCGGGGTGCGGCCCTCGAGGTAGGCGCGGTGGAAAGGCTCGATGACCCTTTCCCCGAACTCGCGCTCCAGGTTCCAGCAGTAATAAGGAATGTCGAGCAGGGTTGCCACACGTCGCGCGTCTTCTACGGCGTTGAGGGAGCAGCATCCGCCGTGGCGCGCGGCCTCATCGGAGTCATCGCGCGGCCACTGCTGCAGGGTCACGCCGACCACGTCATGGCCCTGCGCCTGCAGCAGCGCGGCGGCGACCGACGAGTCGACGCCGCCCGACATCGCGACGGCGATCCTCATCGGCTGTTGTCCACGATGTGTTGCGCCACCAGCTCAGCGTCCTCTCCGACACCGTAGAGAACGGCGGACTTGGCCTTGCGCTGGAAGTGCACGCCCATGAAGTACAAGCCTGCCACAGAGCTGCGGCCATCCTGCTGGATCGGAAATCCCATGTCGTCGAAGACCGGGAAGTGAACCCAGCCATAGGCCGGGCGATATCCGCTGGTCCAGATCACAGTGCCGATCCCTTCTTGTGCGATGTCCACCTCAGTTCGCGCGGCGACGCGCATGGGCGGCGGCATCTCCCACGGGAGATCGAGCGCACGCCTCTCACACAAGGCGTCGATCCACTTCTTGAAGTTGGCGCTCATGGTGTCCCCCGCATCGATGGTTTCGGTCAGGTCGTCGGCGAAGTGGACCTTGCCGTCACCGGCCCCCTCGTAGCGGCCAACGAGCTCCACGCCCATCGCGTGCAGCGTCCGGTAGTTGAGGTCGTGGCCGCCGCCGCGACCGGTGGTCTGGGGGTTGCCGGTTAGGCGCGCGAACGGTGAAGGAAGCTGGTCTGGCGTGCGGTCCCAGAACCCCGACTCGACGACCCACCACACCAGGTCGTTGCCACCCAGGCGGCGTGGAGCCCACGGACACTTGCCGCAGGAAAGAAAAACCTTGCGGCCCGACTCGTGCAGCTCCTCGGCCAGCTGGCATCCGGTCTGCCCGCTGCCCACGATGATCACCGCGCCCGGCGGAATCCCACCTGGGTTGGTGTAGTCCTCGGCGAGGATCTGAATCACGGGGTCGGGAATCTGGTTCGCGTTCGCCGGCAGATGGGCGCGCTGATATCCGCCCGATGCGACCACGACCTTGCGCGCTCGAATCTTTCCGCTCGATGTCGTCAGCACGAAGTTCTTGCTGTCCGCGTCGAGCGCAGCGACCGCACAGTTCTCCTGCACCGGCGCATGAAACTCGTCGGCCCAGCCCTGGATGTGAGCAACGAGCTCCGCCCGCGCCATGAATCCGTCCGGCTCTGGCCCGGCGTACTCGGCGCCGGGAAGCTTGACGCTCCAGTTGGGGGTCACGAGGCAGAAGGAATCCCAGCGACGCGTCCTCCATGTCTCGGCGACGCGACCGGCATCGAGGACGACGTGGTCGACGTTGGCCTGGGTGAGGTACCAGCTGGTGGCCAGGCCTGCCTGGCCGGCGCCGATGATCGCGACGTCGACCCCTGAGGTCATCTCGGCCGGAATGTTAGCCCGGCGCTAAGCTCCGGAGCCGTGAGGATCAGCGACGTCCAGGCCGGGCGCATCGGCGAGTACCTGCTCGCGGTCTACGCGATGCTGACCTCGGACGGAGCGCTCGTTCCATTCCAGGTCGACGCCGACGATGACCACCGAGACCTGGTCGTGGCGGTGAAGGGCAAGAGCACGTTCGCGTCGCTCCAGGCGAAGGCGTGCTTCGAGCTAGGCGCGTCGGGTTTCGTCCCGCTGCCGCCCGCGACCAAACCGCTGCCTGGGGCGCGCCTGGTGATGGCTAGGCGTTAAAGGAGTATTCGGGTGCGTTTAGGCCGCCCAGCGCACGTCGGGTCCCCGGGTAAAGATCGTCCTCAGCTGCTCTGGTGGGATCACATGGACCTCGTGCCCGACCCTGACCACCTGCCATTCCTGTTCATGCACCAGCCGGTGGTGGTAGTGGCAGAGCAGAACCAGGTTGTCCAGGTCGGTCGACCCGCCTCGCGACCAGAACTCGATGTGGTGCGGAGTCGACCAGCCCACCGGCCGGTCGCAGCCCGGCCAGCGGCAGCCCTTATCCCGCTGTTGGAGCGCCCGCCGCGTCGCCGGCGAGACGGTGCGGGTGGCCCGGCCGACGTCGACCACCACCGAGTCCGCCAGCAGGACTCGCGACATCGTGCAGTCGCAGGCCAGGCGCTCGACCGTCTTGCCGGAAATCTGCATCCCCAGCTCTAGCTCCGCCGCCGGGGCTCCGAGCTCGTCCTTCAAACCTTGCAATGTGGTCGTCAGGGTGACGTGGGGCCGCACACCCTTGCGTCGCGGCAGCCGGCCTTCGTTCATGTAGTGGTCGAGCAGCTCGGCCAGGGCGTCGGCCATCCGCTGCCCGTGGTTGCGCGTGTCCTCTGGACCGCGCCACTGCGCGAGCGAATCCAAAGCGGTGCGAAAGGCAGCGCCGGTGACCGGGTCGAGCACGCCGTCGACCGAGTGCATGCCGTCGAGCATGGCGTCGACCTTGAGCCAGCGCCGCTCGAAGTCCTCGGCGCAGTCTTTGTCGAAACCATCCGGGTCGGCCACATGCCGAGCGTGGCGGCAACAAGCGTGGAAGTGCTCGACCGAGAACTGCCTGGCATAGCCGACCATCTGCGCCTCGTTGTCCGGCTGCCATTTCTCGCCGAGCTGCTCGCGGAGGTGACAGAGCGCGGATGCCGCCTGGTAGCCGATCTCGCCCTTGGCCAGGGCGGCCGAGGTCTCGGGCAGGGAGTCCAGGTGCTTGCCCACGCACAGGCGATCCGCGGCTGAGTGGCGCGACATGCCGCAGGTGCGAGCCGCCCAGGAAGCGGGCGACAGCCGCGTCAGCTGGTAATCGCCGCGCTCACGGCCTCGGTTGAGAACGCGGCAGAGGTCACCTTGCAAGCCATCGATGACCGCCGCCAGACGCTTGGGATCGACAACGTCAAAGTCAGCTTCCCGCCGAAACTCGCGAGCTGCATCCTCGAGGCTTTGGAGCCCGTCTGACATTCCAGAATCATATCAAACATTAGTACGAGAAGCAAGCGTTAACAGTCGCCAGATTATTCAATTCAGCCTCCAGGCGCCACCCCCGTCACACTCTTCACAGTC
>VBFV01000020.1 GCA_005881335.1 Chloroflexota bacterium | reverse complement strand
CCCAGAGCGTGGCGGACTGCAGGACCGTGCCCAGGATCGCAAGCGCCAGCAGGGCCTTGCCGATGGCACCCCAGTCGTAGCCGCTCACCATCAGGGGGCGAATCGCCTCGATCAGGAAGGTGATCGGGTTCCACGCGTTGACCGTTTGCAGCCACCCCGGCATCAGGGCCGGCGGCACGAAGGCCGTCGACATGAACGCGATCGGGAAGAAGAGCAGTGAGAGAGTGCCCGTGGCCTGCTCGCTCTTGGTCAGAAAGGCGGGTACGAATGATGTCCCTGCCCACGCCATCCCAAACAGGCCGGAGAGAACAAGAATCATCGCCGCGCCGACAATGCCCGTCTTGATCGTCGCGCCCAGGACGATGCTCAGCGCCAGGATTCCGCCGGCCATCACCGCCGACTCGAGGAACAGAGGCGCGAGCTCGCCAAAGAGGATTGAGACCCGGCGGATCGGCGTCGCCCGCAGCTTGTCCATGTAGCCGTTGCGATACTCGACCAGGATCGAGCTGCCCGACCACGCCACGGCGAAAAATGCGGTGAAGGCGATCTGGCCGGGCGCGAGATACGCGAGATAGCTCCCATTTCCGCCGGCGCGGAAACCGGGCAGCTGGATGATGTCCTTGAACAGCTGGCTGAAGACGAAGAGCTGGATCAGGGGGAACACGATGATGCCGATCCAGTTCGCCGGAACGCGGTAGAACCTCCGCAGGGTGCGCAATCCGAGATACCAGCTCTCGTAGATGAGGTCGCCGATCACTGCCGTCACCAACCCAGGATGATCGGCTGGTCGGCCGCCTCGGTCCGAATGCGACGGCCCGTGTATTTCAGGAAGACGTCATCGAGCGTGGGTTGCGAGACCGCCAGTCCGGCGATGCGGACGCCATCGCCGTTGCGATCGAGGCTGCGCATCAGGTCAGGCAGCGCGCGACCAGCGTTGCGAATGCTGAGGCTGACCCCAAATGACTCCGGCGTGACAGCTTCGAGCGGCTCGAACCCGTGGAGCTGGTCGCGCACGGTTGCCTGCTGGCGAGCCAGGTCCTCCGGTCCGCGCGCGTCGAGCTGCAGGGTCACGGTGTCGGCGCCGATCCCTGCCTTCAGTTGAGCGGGGCTTCCATCGACGACGATGCGACCGTTGTCGATGATCGCGACGCGGAGGTCGAGACGTCGGCGCATCCCTCCTGAATATGTGCCCGCCATCTTGCGCGCGACCTGCGCCAGGCCCATCAGCTCGAGCAGCTCATCGGTCCGTCGCTTGAGCTCGGCCGCCGGGACACGGTGCATCCTCCCGATGAGCTCGATGTTCTCGCGACCTGTGGCGAACGTGTCGAGGGTCGGAGTTTGCATCGCCAGGCCCAGTCGTCGCCTGACGTCGGCTGGATGCGTCCCGACATCGAGTCCCGCGACGCGGGCGATGCCGCTCGTCGCCCTCAGCAGCGTGGCCAGGATTCGGATCGTCGTGGTCTTGCCCGCACCGTTGGGGCCGAGAAAGCCGAAGAGCTCGCCCGGGTGGATGCTGAAGGTGATGCCGTCGACGGCGCGCGTGCCGCCGGAGTACACCTTGGTCAGGTCCTGGACTTCAATGACAGGGCTGGTCATCGTGTGGAGATTAGCTAGGCGGTCTTCGTTGCTGCTCGCGCAGGGCTGGATCTGGAGACGGCTTCGTAGCCGGCAGGAAGGCCGTCCGTGATTGTCGGTGCCGAGTCATCGATCGCCTCGAGGAAGTCGGCGAGTGGCTGAGATGGATTGTCTTTCCTGAAAGCAATCCCGTATTCGATCATCGGCGTCGGGGCAAGCTTTCGATAGACGATCCCCACACTTTCACCCACCAATGCTCGCGTTTCGGTCATGACCGCGACCGCGCCACCCGACGTAGCCACGGCACTTGCAATCTGATCGGGAGGTTCGAACGCCACGATTCTCGGTTGCTCGCCCATCTGTCGAGTCAGCCAGGTGTTCATATCTTTTGCGAACGCGTTGTTGACGCCAAATGACAGGCCGATGAATCGCTCTCCCCGCAGCTCAGCGACTGGAACCGAAACTCTCGCAGCGAGGTGATGGTCGGGGGCCATGATCACGACCAAGGGATGACGGTCCAGTACACGCATCACTACTCCCGTCCGGCGCCCAACTCCAATGGTCAGAAAAGCAAGGTCGGCGTCACGCTTCACGACGCGCTCGAGGTTTTCGCTCGAGTAGCCCGACATCGTCTCGATTCTGACTCCAGGGTGCCGGCGCCGGAACATCGAGACCAGGTTGGTCGGCAGACCGTCCCACAGCGTCAGGTAGGCGACGCGGAGCTTGCCTTCCTTCGCGGCGACATGCTGCTTGATCTCAGCCAGAGCCTGGTCCTCAACCTGGACGAGGCGCTTGGCGTGAGGGAGCAAGACCTCGCCGGCCCTCGTCAGGCGGATGACCCGTCCGGATCGATCAAACAGGTCCGCGCCGAGCTCCTTTTCCAGGGTCTGAACACGTAATGTCAGCGCCGGCTGGGTGAGGCTCAGCGCCGCGGCGGCGCGGCCGAAATGGCCCTTGGCTGCGACCTCGACGAAGGCTCGTAGATGACGTAGCTCCAATTCCCGCCGTTCAAGCGTAGCGGGCCCAGTCGGACAGAACCTTATCGGGCGATTGCGGAATCCAATTGGACGGCCGAGGCGGTCGAGACTAGGCTCGCACCACGAGCAACCGAATCCTGATCGTGGATGACGAGCACGTGCACGTTGCTCTGCTCAAAGCCATGCTCGTCAACGTCGCGGATGAGATCTGCGCCGTGCTCGACTCCAACGAGGCCGAGCAGGCAGTCAAGGACTTCGCGCCCGACCTGGTGCTGCTCGACCTCCACATGCCGCAGCCGGACGGTCTGGAAATCCTGCGACGGCTCCGTGTCGGCCGGGACAGTGTCAGATTCCCGCCGGTCATCGTCCTGACCGAGGAAGAACGCAGCGTTGCCAAGAGCAACGCCCTCGCACTCGGCGCGGACGACTTCCTGACCAAGCCGCTCGACCGGCAGGAGGTCGTGCTTCGCGTACGCAACCACCTCCGGACGCGGCATCTCGTCGAGGAGATCCAACGTGCTTCCGGCGGCCACACCCCTGGCAGCGAACCAATCTGACGGGAGGGCGGGTCTCGCCCTCCCTTCTGCCTAACTGCTGGTCGCTAGCTGGTCGACGCGCCTTCCCGCGCCAGGACACGACGCACGTTCTGAAGCATGTCCGCGATTGTCTTCTCGTTGGTCCGCTCCAGAACAAGAGCGTCGATCGCTTTGCCCAGCACCCCACCTGCCAGTTCGTAGCGAACGTCCACGCTGGTCTTGGTCTGCTGGCCCTGGGGCTCGAAGGTCCAGTCAAATGTGCCCTTCATGCCGCCATCGAAACGACTCCCCGCCTTGCGGGGCGGCTGATGCTCGGTCACCGTGAACTTCTCGTCGAATGTGACACCCATGACCTTGTAGATGACGCGGAAGGAATCCCCGACACGCCCCTCGCTTCGCTTGATGTCGACAACTCGCTCGACGTTGGGGACGTACTTGGCGAAGTTTTCCGGGTTGTCGACGAACTCGTAGACCTTTTCCGCAGGCGCGTCGATAACTACGCTCTTGTGGATCTCAGACATGGCCACGCCTCCATGAGCCCGATTTGGCCGACCGAGCCAAGCTAGCACTTGGCGGCAAAACTGTCCAACCACTACATCCAGGAGGACGCCCCGTAGGCGATCGCCGCCGCGGTCGAGCGCGTCGACGCCCGCCTACTGAAGCGGGAAGGGTGACTGCCACCAGTGCGGTAAGTCGTCGAGCTCGATTGCGCTGACCCACTTGACCCACCAGAAGCCGCGGCCGCCGGGTACCACCAACCGGGCGGGAAAACCGTGCCCCGCGTCCAGGGTCTGATCCCCGAATCGCGTGGCCAGCAGCAGCGAGCGCGAGCTTTCGACCGGGAAACGACGGTCGTAACCCGTGTCCGAAATGACCCTGATGCTTACTCCGTCCGCCTTGCCGACCAGCCGGTCTAGTCGCACACCGCTCCACGCCTGCGTGGAGTAGAACCCGCCGGTGCAGTCCAGCGTGGCCGTGAGGTGGTCGTCGAAGGCGAAGAGCTCGTCGTAAGTCCATTGGCGGCCGCCCGCGGTGAGGTGCCAGGAGCCAGGTTCGATCTGCGGTATGGCGTCGAACATCCATGAGCTGACCGGCATCTGGCCCGGCGTGAATGAGCCGGCCTCATACGAGCCGGTGAACCGGCGCACAGCACCCGGCATCCCGGTCGCTCTGACCATGATCTCGGTCCCGGCGAAGGCGGTCGCCGATGCGGCCAGGAGAAGACCGCCACGCAGTAAGTTGCGCCTCGAGAGATCAACAGTGCGCAGTCGGATTCTCCGCGCGACCACGTGCCAAACGACGAGCGGCACCGCGGCGAGGGCCGCGCCCACGTGGAAGTCCATGGCCGTCAGCGGACCCCAGTAGACGAGCACGCCGCTCGAGTGCAGCAGGCCGGCCACGAGCGAGATCAACACCAGGATGCCCAGGAGGACCGATGCCCACCGACCTGGCCGCGGCCGATCCATGCCGCGCCGGGCGATCATCGACTTCCAGGGCAGCAGGGCCAGGATCGCGAAGCCGCCGACCGCATGGACCAAGAGCGACCATCGCGCCGGAGCCGTCGCCAAGGCGAACGCCAGCCAACCTGTCAGGAAGGCGACTGCCAGCAATGCCATCAGGGCAACGTTGATCCGAGCACCGCGCGCGATCGCCGGCCGCCGGCTCATCGACTGAGCCTAAACGTTCAACAAGGCGCCTACCAGAGGCTGATGCCGGTTCTCTGACCTAGCCGCTGCTCAGACGCGAGGCTGGGAACTGCACAACCTGCTGGAACGTGGGGCGAGATTTGGGACAGGACTCGAAGCCTGGACCTCCGGTCAATCGCTCCAGCCTGCTCAGAAACGGCGGACTCCACACGAATTGGGATGGATTCGGCGCGACCGGCCGACTGGTTAGTTGCGCTGCAATTCGCGTTTTTATTGACGAGCGAGTTGCCCTACTAGGGACGAGGCCGAGCGGGGCATTCTGCGGCGTACCTCCATGGGCTGTGCGGGGTGCGTGTCCAGGATGGCGGCAAACGGCGATCGCTTATTTCCTCGTGGAGGTAGGTAGTTGGACACGATGGGTGAATTCATGCTCAGGCAGGCTGCGCGCGCGCGACGTCTGGTCGTCAGTTTCTTTGTTTTGCTTGCCATAGCTGTGCTCATGCTTGCTCGTACGTCCCCGGCACTGGCGGCGGATCATGGTCACGGTCAAGGCAAGGCGAAGGACCACACCAGCGCTTCCGCGATGACGAATCGCAAAGACAGCCACACGGTGCAAAACCACGCGGAGGTTGGCGGTGGGGGCGACGGAAACGGTGAGGGATCCGGCGGCGGTAGCAACAAATCACACGCCAATGCAAGCGTGAGCGCTAGTAGCAAGGCACACGCCAGCACAAGCAGCGCAGGCAAGGCATCGTCCAATGCAAGCGCCAAGGCAAAGGCGCGGCATCACGAGGAAGCGACGTCCAGCACCGGAAGCGCGGCCAGCACCGGCAGCCAGCACCGGAAGCACCGGAAGCACCGGAAGCACCGGCAGCACCGGAAGCGCTGGCAGCACCGGAAGCACCGGAAGCAGTGGCAGCACTGGCAGCACTGGCAGCACTGGCAGCACTGGCAGCACTGGCAGCACCGGCAGCACCGGCAGTGTCAGCGGTAGCACTGAAAACACTGGCAGCACCGGCAGCACTGGCAGTGTCAGCGGCAGCACTGGTACCTCAGTCCAGGCCGGTGGCGGCGCCGGGCAAGTATCCGGCGGTGCCGGACAGGTGTCCGGCGGGACAACGACCTCGGGCGGCCAGGCATCAGGGGTGACGGGAACGTCTGGCGGGCAGGTGTCGGGCACGACCGCGGCGTCCGGAGGCCAGGTGTCCGGCGCAACGGCAACGTCCGGCGGCCAGGTTGCAAGCGCGACAGGGACGTCTGGGGGCGTAACGCTGGCGAATACAGGCGCTCCAATCGGGGGTGCCATTTTCGGAGCGATTTTCGTGCTCCTCGGCGCTCTAGGGGTCGGATCCAGGCGCCGTCGCTAAACGCCAATGAGCGGGACCGGGCTCGCGACAACCGAGCCCGGTTTTCTTATTTCGTCAGGTGGGCCGGTATGACCGGGTCACCGGCCCTTCCATCGTGCCGGGCGCTTGGCGAAGAATGCTTCGATCCCCTCCCGGAAGTCTTCGCTCATGTAGGCCTTTAGCAGGAGGTCCGCGCCCCCGTCCGGCGGCGTCATCTGCACGCGGATACGGCGGAGCGCCTCCTTGGCCGTCTCCAGCGTCAGCGGCGCATTGGCGGAGACCGTGGAGCAGATCTCCATGACGCGCGGCTCCAGCGCCTCCTCGGATGGGACGGCCTCGTTGACCAGCCCGATCGCCGCCGCCTCGTCGGCGCCTACCAGCCGAGCCATGAACATCAACTCCTTCACGCGGGCGGCGCCGATCAGCATCGTCAGGCGCGCGAAGTTGGCCATCGAGAGCGTGTTCCCAAGCGTCCGCGCGATCGGGAAACCGAATTTGAGCGACGGCGTGCAGATGCGCAGGTCACAGGCGGCCGCGATGCCGGCGCCACCTCCTGTGCAGGCCCCTGCGATGGCTGCGATCGTCGGCACCCGCACACTTTCCAGCGCACCGAGCACACGGTCCATCCGCTCCTCGTAGGCGAGCGCGTCTTCCTCCTTGTCGAAGGCGCGGAACTGCGAGATGTCGGTGCCCGCGGCAAATGCTTGCCCACCGGCGCCGGTGAACACAACAGCCCGCACCGAAGGGTCGGCGTTGACCTCGAGGCAAACCTCCCCGATCCGCTCGTACATGGGGAACGTGAGCGCGTTGCGCGCCTTCGGGCGGTTGAGCGTCAGCCAGACAATCTCGCCCGAGTCCCCGCGGCGTTCCTCGAGCAGCTCCGGCTCAGCCTGCCGCGCCGCGTCCTCGCTCATATCCCGCCCAGGACCCCCTTTGCCTTGAGGTCAACAATCTCGGCATCCGTCCTCCCCAGCGCCCGCAGCACCTCCGAAGTGTGCTCCCCCAGGACCGGGCCGGCCCGCCCGCGCCGCGCCGGCGTGTCCGAGAAATGGATCGGGGAGCCGATCTGCTCGACTTCGCCCAGCTTCGAATGCAGTCCTTTCCAGAAGAAGTCGCGCGCCTGCAGCTGCGGGTCGTTGAAGACCTGATCGTAGGTCCGGATCTCGGCGCAGGGCACGCCCGCCTCCTGCAGCAGCGATACCCAGTGCGCCCGCGGCTTGCGCGACGTCACCTGTTCGATCATCGGGATCAGGACGTCCCGCCGCGCGTGCCGCGAAGGGTTGTCCTTGAAACGCTCCTCGCCCGCCCACTGCGGGTGACCGAGGACATCGCAGAACGACCGCCAGTTGCGTGGAGTGGTGGCGCCGACGGTGAAGAAGCCGTCGGCGGCGCGGATCGCCTGGTAGGGCGCCGCGGTCTGGTGGGCGGAACCAAGCGGCCCTGGAATCTCACCGGTCGCGAAGTAGCGCCCCGCCTCCCAAACCGCCAGCGATACTCCCGCCTCGAAGAGCGACACGTCGATGAACTGCCCGCGACCGGTCAGCTCGCGTACACGCAACGCCGCGAGGGCGCCGATCGTGCCGTACAGGGCGCAGACAAGATCGCAGATCGGCACGCCGACCTTGACCGGGTCGCCGTTCGGCTCACCGGTGATCGAAATCAGCCCACTCATCGCCTGCGCCATGATGTCGAGCCCCGCCAGCTGAGAGTAAGGACCGGTCTGGCCCCAGCCCGAGGCGGCGATGTAGACCAGGCCTGGATTGAGCGCCTCCAGACGCCGGAAGTCGAGCTCGAGGTCGCCCATGGTGCCCGGTCGCAAGTTCTCGACCACGACGTCCGCGCCCCGGACCAGCTCGCGGAAGACCTCTTTGCCTTCGGGCGCCTTGAGATTCATCGCGAGTGAGCGCTTGTTCCGGTTGAGCCTGATGAAAGGTGATGACTCACCATCCAGGAAGGGCGCCGAGTCGCGCGCGATGTCGCCGCCCTCGGGATTCTCGACCTTGATCACATCGGCCCCCAGGTCGGCCAGCTGCATCGCGCAGAAAGGACCGGCCATGTAGATGCCGACCT
Source organism: Chloroflexota bacterium (assembly GCA_005881335.1). GTDB lineage: Bacteria > Chloroflexota > Dormibacteria > Dormibacterales > Dormibacteraceae > 40CM-4-65-16. The sequence continues at coordinate 2,736 of VBFV01000020.1, read as the reverse complement.
CGACGACTCGGATTCCGGTCAGGGGATGGGTTGGAAGCTCTTTGCTCGTGCTCATCCCCGACCAATGAACGGCATCTTCGTTGCCATCACGGTCATGAATTGAACATTGGCGTCGAGTGGGAGGCTCGCCATGTACACGACCGCGCGCGCCACGTGCTCGAGATCGAGTCGCGGCTCGACCGCGATCTCACCGTTCGCTTGCGGGACGCCCTGGTCCATGGCCTGCGTCATTTCGGTGGCGGCGTTGCCGATGTCGATCTGGCCGCATGCGATGTCGTACTTGCGGCCATCAAGCGACGCTGACCTGGTCAAGCCCGTGATCGCGTGCTTCGTCGCGGTGTACGGAGCGGAGTTCGGCCGCGGAGCGTGGGCAGATATGGAACCGTTGTTGACTATCCGTCCACCACGAGGCTGCTGGCTCTTCATGAGCTTGAACGCCTCTTGTGTGCAGAGAAAAGCTCCAGTGAGGTTGACGTCGACGACCGAGGTCCACTGCTCGAAGGTCACGTCTTCAAGCGGAACGGGTGGAGCTCCTGAGCCGGCATTGTTGAAAAGGAGATCCAGGCGCCCGAACGTCTCCAGTGTCTTGGCGAACAGGGCCTTGACAGACCGCGGGTCGCGGACATCCGTGGGGACGCTGAGCATTCGCGCGCCCAGCCTGGACCCCTCCGCCGCCGTCGCCTCCAGAGGCTCTGTCCGGCGACCCGCGACGACGACCGAATACCCTTCGCCGGCGAGAGCAACGGCAACGGCCCTTCCGATACCGGTGCCGCCCCCGGTGACGATGGCAACCTTCGGCATCGAACCCATGCTGATCCCCTCCTAGAGTTTCTCGCGCGAGGGTACGCTGCGGCGCGAGCTGTTGCGTGATAGCCTGACGGCCGGTGCCCGCCCGCATCGTCTGCTTGTCCCCCTATTCGAAAAAGCAGGTCGAAGACCTGTTCGCCGGCCGCCATTCGGTGGACGTGGTGACCGTTCCCAATCCGCCGGCCCCAGCTGATGTGCTCCGGGAGTGCACCCTCGCGGAGCTGGTCATCGCCGACAAGCGGCATCAGCACCGCATGCCACGCGAGGTGCTGGAGCAGATGCGCAGCTGCCTGCTGATCCAGATGCCGGCGGTCGGTTACGACATCATCGACCACCGCGCCGCCGCGGAGTTCGGGATCGCGGTCGCCAACTCCGCGGGCTACAACCGGAACGCTGTCGCCGACTGGACGGTCATGGCCATCCTGAACCTGGTCCGCCGGGGATCGTGGGGGGACCGGGGAATGCGAGACGGCGGCTGGCCCAAGCCCGAGATGTTGGGTCACGAGCTGGGTGCGCTCACGATCGGAATCGTGGGCCTGGGCAACGTCGGCGCGGCGCTTGCCACCCGCCTGCTCGCGTTTGGCTCGCGCGTCCTCTATTCGGACGTCGTGGAGCGGAGCTTGCCCGGCGTTGAACGCGTGGCCTTCGAGGATCTGCTCCGGCGGGCTGACGTGGTCTGTGTGCACGTGCCGCTGGACAAGGAGACGCACCACCTGATCGACGCGGGCGCGCTGACACGCATGCGGAAGGGTGCCCTCCTGGTCAACGCCTCTCGCGGGCCGGTGGTGGACGAAAAAGCCCTTATCGCCGCCCTCGAGTCAGGTCACCTGGGCGGTGCGGGGCTCGACGTCTTCGAGCAGGAGCCGACACCGGCCGACAACCCGCTGCGGCGGATGGACAACGTATTTTTCTCGCCCCACGTCGGCGGCTTCACGGTGGAGTCGGAGGCACGTGCTTTGGAAGTGGTGCGCGACAACCTGACCCGGGTGCTGGACGGCGAGGAGCCCTCCAACGTCGTCAACGGGGTCAAGTTGGGAGCTCGACTGAGGCGGTGACGCTGCGGGAGCTGTGGGAGCGGGGCGAGGCGACGGTCGGCGGCTGGTGCGTCATCCCCAGCCCGTTCGCGGCCGAGCTGATGGGCCACGCCGGCTATGACTGGGTCTGCATCGACACGCAGCACGGCGTGATCGGTTACGACCAGATGCTGCCCATGCTCCAAGCCCTCTCCGCCACCGGGACGCCGGCCTTCGTGCGGGTGCCCTGGAATCAGCCGTCCGACATCATGAAGGCCCTCGACGCCGGCGCGGAGGGCGTGATCGTGCCGATGGTTAACTCGGAAGAAGAGGCGCGCCGGGCTGTCGGCGCATGCCGGTATCCGCCCCAGGGCTACCGCTCCTGGGGTCCGACCCGGGCCGCGCTCCAGGTGAACGGCTTCGGGCCGGAAAGCGCCAACCGCTCGGTCGTGTGCATGGTCATGATCGAGACCGTCGAGGGGATGGCGGCCCTCGAAGAGATCCTCGCGGTGCCAGGCGTGGACGGGGTGTACGTCGGCCCCAATGACCTGGCCGTCACCCATGGCATGAAGCCCGACGCGACCGCGAGCACCCCGGAGCACCGGCGCTTGATCGAGACGATCCTGCAAGCCTGCGTACGCCGAGGATTGATCGCCGGCATCCACTGCGCAGGGCCGAAGACGGCGATCCGCTGGCGAGAGGCGGGTTTTCGGATGCTGAACGTCGACAACGACTCCCTCTTCGTTCGCGCCGGCGCGGCCCGGGTGCTCGAAGCGATGCGCGGTGTGAAGCGCGAGGCTGGCAAGACTGGCTACTGAAGCCCCGCTGGATCCAGACTTCCTTGAGGCGCTGAAGCGGTTCGACTCCCCTACCTTGAGCAACGCCATCGAGACCTTCGCGATCCGTCCCAGGGACG
>VBFV01000019.1 GCA_005881335.1 Chloroflexota bacterium | reverse complement strand
ACTAACCCTGTACTGGTAGCACGCGCTCTCGAGTACATCAGCCGACGTCGTTGCATCGATTACGCGGAAGTGGATGTCGAACTCCGTGCCAAGCGGGATGGACGCCAGGTTCCGGAAAAGGTTTGCGCGACCGGTTCCCGTTTCGTCTGTGGCGATTGCGTCGGGGACGAGTCCCTTACCGAGCGTGAGCCAGCTCGTTCCAGTGCCGTCGTCGTTGACGTTCGTATCCACCGCTCGCTGGAGGAGGTAGCTGTGGTTCGGACCAAGGTCCCGCACCCACACGTCGAGGTAGACGATCTTTTGTGCGTCCTTTGGCTGACGGAACTTGACCAGCCCGAAGCCCGTGTCGGTTGCGCCATCGACGGGTCGCAGAACCACTTGCAGGTTGAAGTTGGGCGTCGCGGGACCCCAGGAGGGCGCGCCCGAGTCGGCCTGAGCGGCGACGGCGGTCACCGCGGCCAAGGTGGTCAGCGCCAACAGCGAGGCGAAGAACTTGAGCATTGCGACTCCTTAAAAACTGGACTGAAGGGGTTGCGGATTGTTGACGCGAAAACATCGAACAGCGGCCTGTGTGATTGCGACCTGCGAGCCGGTCGCCCCTAAGGCGTTCGGGGAGCCTCGACGACGACCGTCCAGGTGCGCCCACCGTCGGTTGTGCTGAGCCACTGGGTATAGGGATTGGCCACGTCCCCCAGTTTTCGCCGCATGGCGAAACCGTTCTTCTCATCGACGAAGTCGAGACTGTCGATGTATCCGCTTTCATCCGGGGACCGCCAAAGAACGTTCGTCGGAACACGCACCCACGTGAGTCCGCCGTCGTCGGTCCTGTATAAGGGGAGGGGTGCGCCATGCACCGCGGAGAATTCGGCATTCGACCCGGCTATCAACCATCCGTGGTTGGCGTCAACAAAATCGAAGACCTCGAGCGGGGGCGCCTCCGCGGGCGTGTTGCGAACGACCCAAGTGATACCGCCGTCCGAGGTCACCAGAAACATCTCAGGTCCCGGACCGTTTGAGGTACAGCAATATGCGATGCCGTGCTGGCGATCGAAGAATGTGGGCGAGCTGACGTAACCTCCGGCAGGTAGGGTTATGGGCAGTGGCTGGACGTGCCACGTGACACCACCATCGTGCGTCACCATCAGATTCCAGCCTGATATCCAGCCGGTGGTAATTGAAGAGAAGGTAATCCTCGTCAGCCCGTTGCCGGTTGGCCACCCAGCCCAAGGCGCGAACGACGTGAAGTTCCAGTGCAGCCCTGCGTCATCAGTGCTGTAAAGGCCTGCCGAGGTGGTGCCCTGCACGGGCAGCACCAGCCACCCGTGATTCGGGTCGATAAAGAACAGATCGGGAGACTCGCCCTCGATCGACGCGCCTTCGTGCCAGGTCTTCCCGCCGTCGGTGGTGCGAAAAGTTGTGACGTGTGGGCGCGCGGGCCCTGAGCTTGCCTCGGCGACCCAGGCATGCGTGGCATCCAGGAGAAAGGCATTGTCGGTGTACGAACTCGGGCGGTCGGGCAGCGACGGCGGGCTCACATTTGTCCAGTGCGCTCCGCCATCAGTTGTTCGCCAGAGCTCCACCGGCGACACGCCCGCTGACCGGCGCTCGATGGAAGGCTCGACCCACGACCAGCCGGTAGACGCGGTGACCATCTTGGTCGGATAGAACACACGTCCCACACCAGGATGTGCCGGAACGACAGCCGGGTGGACGGTCAGATAAACACCAACCACCGCGACCACGAGGCCGATCAACACCAGCATGGCAACGACGTTGAGTCCGAGGCGGAGCTGCGGCCGAGCCTGATCGTTCTGCTTGGTCGACAGCCTTGTGTCAAGACTCTTGCTCACCGCGTGGGCAAGCCACGGAGCTGCCGGGGTCACGGACTCGAGGGCCGATCGAAACTCAGATCTAAGCTGGTTGTCAGTTTTCATCGCGTGTCTCCATCAGGCGCCTGAGCTCGCTCATACCTCGCTGCAGCCGGCCCTCAACGGCATGCACGCTGATGCCGGTGATGGCTGAAATCTCGTCCAACGGAAGATCGAGGTACCAGTGAAGAACGAGCACCATGCGTTTGTTCAAATCCAGCCGTCGCAATGCCCGTCGAAGCTCGATTCCGCTCAGGCCCGAGTCCGGGGAGGTTTCGACCGGGTGCTCAGATTTCGGCCATTTCAAGACCGACCACCAGCGCGATCGCCGGACGGTCCTGCACTCGTTCGCCACGATGCCAAGAAACCAGGGTCTGAGTGCGTGGCCCTCACGCAGCTGGCCCAGCTTGCGCCAGGCCTTGAAAGCGGCTTCCTGCACCGCGTCCTCTGCTGCCTGACTGTCGTGCAGCATTCCGCAGGCCAGCCGGTAGCCTGGCTCTAGCGAGGGTTCAAGGAGGCTCATGAATGCCACCTTGTCGCCTTGCTTGGCGGCCTGGACGAGCGTGATCGGCACAGTCAGCACAGCCATTCCTAGCCTCTATACGCTCCGCCAGGCTCGATTCCGACAGGAATCTGACGTGTAGGCGGTGAATAGGATCCCGACGAGTGCGATCGGCGCTGCGCCCGCCGTGCTGGCGTTCAGCTTAGCCAGGTCGAGGTGGAGGATGTACTGCGGGGCGAGGCCAAGAAAGAGTCGGGCGAACACGAGAACCGCCCAGGCGATGACCCTCCGCTGTCGATGCCGACGCTCGGGCCAGGCGGAGACTTCAACCGGACGGCGTCGCGGATGGATCCAAAGCCGAGCCGGCCGGCGATTGGTGCCGCGAGCGTATACCCGTTCGGCCGCCACCAAACGATTCGGGCCTCGAGCCAACTAGGCGAATGATTGTTTTTTAGCGGGATCGTTTGCGATCATTCCGCAGCCCGGCGCCGGAGCAGGAGTTCAAATCCCGTCGCCTTGTTCTACTGCGCCCGTGATTGGTTCCAATATCTGGGGTCGGAGCATGGCTCTATGCGTAGATGTTGGGGTCGCTCAAACTCAGTTGCCCTTCTCTCTACTTGAGGATCCGTTCTTTGATGGAGTGTCTGAGCTGATATCGCCTGGCGGGGCTCGTCGGATAATTTCGGAGGCGCATGCCAGAGGCGGCATTAACACCCGCAAAGTCGAGATTCCGGAGAGCAAGGGCTTTAACGAGCCGATCCTTCTGCTAACGAAGGACGCGGGCGGCGAAGTGCACTACAGGTGCCTTGATGCGGCGAGTCCTGGTGGCGCCCAACTCAAGCATGTCCTGCAAGCGGGTCTGGTGAGCGACCCTCCCGAGACTGTCAACACGAGGCCAGCCGATCCGAGCAGGGGCACCTGGTACCGGGTGCTGTAAGAGCGCGACCCTGCCATTGCTCATGTAGCAAACAGTCGTGCGCGACCACTAGCGTCCATTGCCGTACGAGGACGACCGCTGCTGTGGCTGTCATCTTGGCTGTCATCAGCCGGAAAACTGGCGGGGATGGATGGGAATCGAACCCACCCGGGACGCCTCAACAGCGCCCCGCAGACGGTTTTGAAGACCGCGGAAGACACCAGTCCCCGTTCATCCCCAGCCTCGCGAGCCTCTATTTTGGCTGTCAGTCGGACAAACGGTGATGCGTCGCGTGACGAGATTCGACAGCGCTCTCGGAGACCACTCCCCACGTTTTTGAAGACTGCGGGGGGCACCAGCCCCCATACATCCCCAGCCCGCGGCTAGATTAGCGCGGTCGTACGAAGTTCCTGCGCAGGCGTTCGACCTCTAACCCCGCCGTGCAGCCCCGGACGTGGTCGTTGACCAGGCCCATGGCCTGCATGAACGAGTAGACCGTCGTCGGACCGACGAATGCCCAGCCCCGGCGCCGAAGGTCCTTGCTCATCGCGACCGCCTCGTCGGGAACGCCGCGCTCGATCAAGGCAGCATGGGCGAGCAAAGCCTTGCGCGGTTTGGGTTCGTAGCCCCAGACATAGGCGGCCAAGCTGCAGAACTCCTTGACCAGCTCTGCGTGGCGGCGGGCGTTGTTGATCGTGGCGTCGATCTTGGCGCGGTTGCGGACGATGCCGGCGTCAGCCATCAGGCGGGCGGCGTCCCGCGCACCGAATCGGGCCACGACGGCCGGGTCGAAATCGCGAAACGCTGCGCGGAAATGCTCGCGCTTGCGGAGGATCGTGAGCCAGCTCAGCCCCGACATAAAACCTTCGAGGACCAGCTTCTCGAACAGACGCCGGTCGTCAACCACGGGCCGGCCCCACTCGGTGTCGTGATAGCGCCGGTAGTCATCCGAATCCCCCCACCAGCACCGGGCAACGCCATCGGGCCCGACGCTGATGCCGGACGGAGCTGCGATCGCTTAGATCAGCGCTTCGAGCTTCGCCTTCAGGTCGCCCTTCATGTTCGGGCGATAGCCGACGGTCCGCTCCGCCGCCTTGCCGTCCTTGAAGATGATGACCGTCGGAATCGACATGATCCCGAGCTGCATCGGCACCGCCGGGTTTTCGTCGATGTCCATCTTCATGACCTTGATCTTGTCCCCGAGCTCGCCATGGATCTGCTCCACGATCGGCGCGATCATGCGGCAAGGTCCGCACCAGGTCGCCCAGAAGTCGACGAGCACCGGCTTGTCGGCCTTCAGAACGGCGCTTTCAAACTCGCTGTCGGTTACTTCCTGGATGTTCGCCACGTGCACTCCCTCTTACGGTTCTAGAACGCTCTAATCCCTGGATTCGGCCTTTGATTCCGGCTTCGACTCGGACTTTGATTCCGGTTTCGACTCGGGCTTGGCGTCCGGCTTCGCGTCCGAGCTCGGACTCGAGCCGTTCTCCGGCGTCTTGCCGGCGGCCTTGTAGTCGGTGGTGTAGAACCCGCTGCCCTTGAAGATCACCCCGGTCGGGTAAAGCACCTTGGTCAGCTTGCCCTGGCACTTCGGACACACCAGGAGCGGCTCATCGGACATCCTTTGCTGGATCTCGAACTGATGTCCGCAGTTGGTGCATCGGTAACCGTAAATGGGCACTGTTTGGGGTTCCTAACTATAGACGGCGATCTCTTTCCAGCCGGTCAAAAACCATCCCTGAGGGCGGCTTGGGGTGGAAATACGTCGCCTTCTGAGGAAGAGTTTTCCCTTCCTGGGCCAGCTTCAAAACCTGCCGCAGGTCTGGGGTGTCGAGGAAGAAGGCGGCCGTGCCGACGCCCTCGTCGACCCACCGCACGGCCTCGGCGGGGTCCCGGGTGTAGAGCAGAAACTCCTCCGGGTTTCGCTTGCCGAGGATGTTGTCGATCACCTGCTCGTGTAACTCGACCAGGGCCACCTCCCCGTCCAGCGGCAGGACCTGAAACTGGTGGTTGCGGTAGGCGCCGGCCGCCACCTGGCCCCGCAGCGAGCCGAGCGTCTCCTCCAGCGTGGCCTTGCGCTCGCCGCCGGTGACAGGGATACCCGTCTTCATCACCCGGTGGGTGGGCAGCACGACCAGGCCCGGGTCCGAGAGGTCGGTGA
>VBFV01000018.1 GCA_005881335.1 Chloroflexota bacterium | reverse complement strand
GTCCCGAAACGGTCGGCGAGCAACCCGAAGATCGGCTGCGAGATGGCCGCCATGCCGCCGTAGGCAAGGCTCACGAGTCCGACGGTCGCCAGGCTGAGGTGGAATCGACCGATGAGGACGGGATAGAGGACGGGGATCACGCCCACGTAGCTGTCGAAGGCAAAGTGGCCAAGCATCAGGGTCAGGAGCTTGCCGTTGCGGAGGAACTGCGCCATCAGGTGGATATGATCGCGGCGGTGGGCGAGCTGCTGTACCTGAGCCGCGCGGATGTGGAGCGCCTTCTGGATGTCGACGCGATGCTCGAAGCGCTCGCCAATGCCCTCGTCATCTACTCCTCCGGAGCGGCTTCGGTGCCGCCGCGCACAGCCGTGCGGCTGGGCGACCGTGGACTGCTCGGATTGATGCCCGGTCACGTTCCTGGTGTCGCACTCGAGGCGAAACTGGTCACGGTATTTCCGGCCAACGATGAGCACGGCCTGCCGTCGCACCAGGGTTTGATCGCGCTGTTCGACGAGACCACCGGCTCGCCGATTGCGCTGCTGGATGGCACTTACATCACGGCCATCCGCACCGGCGGCACGGCTGCAGTCGCGACTCGCGTCCTCGCTCGCGACGACGCGGCAGTGCTCGCGATCCTTGGCGCCGGAACGCAGGGCCGGTCGCATATCGAGACGTTTCCGCGCGTCCGCGATTTCAAAGAGATCCGTGTCGCCTCGCGGAATGCTGACCGTGCGCGAGACCTGGCCGGACGCAATCCCCGCGCGCATGCCGTCGCATCGTTCGAGGATGCGGTGCGGGGCGCCGACGTGGTCGCGTGCTGCACGGACGCGCGCCAACCTATCCTCCGTCGCGAGTGGCTGCAACCCGGCGCTCACGTCAGCGCGGTCGGAGGCACATTCGGACCGGAGATCGACGCCGAGACGGTCAGGGCGAGCCGCGTTTTCGTCGAATGGCGCGGCGCGGTGACGAATCCACCGCCCGCCGGTGCGCATGAGCTCCAGGGCATCGACCCGGAACTCGTCACCGAGGTGGGCGAGGTCTTGGCCGGCAAGAAGCCGGGCCGCACGTCACGTGACGAGATCACGCTGTACAAGTCGACCGGCCTCGCGGTCGAGGACGCGGCCACCGCGCGCCTGGTCTACGACCGTGCCCGAGCACAGGGTGGCGGCGTCCGCCTACCGATCTAATCCGACTCAGATCTCGATCAGGCGCGACGGCACCACGTTGATGACGCGCGACGACTTCAATTGGCGCTCCGGCAAGATCCGGCCATAGGGATGGATGTGCCCGTGCACGACCAGGACTGGTTGGAAGTTCTGGACCAGGCGAAGGATCGAGACGAAGCCGACGTGGGCCGAATCCTTGGCGTCGGCCAGGCCGTACGGCGGCGCGTGCGTGACGAGCACGTCGAGCTTCCGTCCGGCTCTCACGCGTTTGAGACGAACGCGAAACTCGAGCTTGATGGCGCGCCAGCCCATCTGCGCCTGCGAATACTGGTTGGGCCCTTCCTTGTAACGAATGCTCCCGCCGAGGCCCGCGATGCGCAGGCCGCGAACCTCGACCAGCCGTCCGTCGATGTTGGTGCATCCCTGCGGGCCCGCCAGGGGCGGCAGCTCGGACCGCAAAGGCATCCATGTCATGTCGGGCGGCGTCAGGCTCGGGTCGTGGTTCCCCAGGACGTACAGGACCGGAACGTCGAGACGGCTGACGAGGTACTCGAGGTAGTCGAACGGCAGGTCGCCGCATGAGAGGACCAGGTCGGGCTTCAGCGCTGGGAGCTTGTCGCCGTAAAGCGACTCATCCACCTCGTCGGCGACCGCAAGGATGCGCAGCGGTTCTTGCTGCTACACGCGCTTGAAGCGGAGCGCGGTCCAGGTGTTGTCGATCGCGACGAACGCCACTGGCTTGTAGCCGGTCACGGAGGTGATCTCGCCGAGGACGTCTCGCTGCATCCACCATGGCGTCGCGGGGAGGTCTGTCACGCCACCGGATTGGCCACCTTTCGGATACGTGATCCACAGCAGGCCGTTGGCCTTGGCCGCGCGGATGGCCGCCGGCCCGAGCCGGCGCAGCTCTTCGACGTCCTTCACGAACAGCACGACCGCGTCATAGGTCTGGTTCGGCTGCAGGTCGGTCGTCATGTCGGCCGGGCCGGGTGTGAGCTGCGCGAGGTAACCGGCAGGCGCGTTGACGATGGCAGCGCGGTGCTCGGCCGCGAGTCGAAGCTTCTTGGCCATAGGGCTGAACCCAAGCTTGTCCGGCCTGACCACCGGCAGCGACCGCTGGGAGTCGAGATGCCCCATGGCGCACACATTAAGAGGAAGGCGTCGGCAGCGGTCGCATATATGATCCGCGGCTGTGCGGCGTGTACGACTACTCGCGATGGTCGCGGCGGCGGGATGGCTGGCGGCGGCCTGCTCGTCGAGCCCCACGACCTTCGCCCTGACCAGCGCATCCGTCGACCCGCAGTACTCGTGCCCGGGTGGAGCCAAGAACGCGCCTTATGACGTCCACGCGACGATCGCCGCCCACAACGGGACCTCGAGCGCTGTGAATATCGAGTCCGTCACGGCCGAGATGACGCTGACCGCGGTCAAAGGCAGCTGGCTCGAGAAGGTCGGCGACCGCTACGAGGCCGAAACTGTGAAGTTCGAACCCAGCCGCGTGGCCGCCGGTTCGAGCGCGACCATCAAGGTCACGATCCCCAGCGCATGCACTAGCGGCAGCTACGGCACCGGTCCGTCCAGCTCCGGCGAATATCGCGTGAACTTGCGCGTTACGACGTCGGCCGGCGTGCAATCGATCGCGGCAGGCAACCAACACCAAATCCTGGCGGCTTAACCCAGTTCCACGCCCGTCACCCCACATCCCTCTCCCCCTCGGGGAGAGAGGTGCCTCGTGCGCCCCTGACGGGGCGTTGCGCGCCTTCAAGCGTTGCCTCGGGTGGAGGACCAGACGCTCTCGTGATGCGTACGTGGATTGTCGCCCTCGGTTTCTTGCTCGCCGGCCTCGGTGGCCTCGGCGCGTATTTCCTGCCTGTCTTTCAGACCGCCGTGAACTCTACCTCCGCGAGTGACGGCCTCCCGAACCTGAACCCGGTCGGCGCCCCGACGCAGCCCTTCACCGTGCTGCTGTTGGGCTCCGACGACGACACCAAGTTCGTGCCCGACCGGCTCAACACCCAGTCGATGATCCTGGTCCGCGTCGATCCCGCGGCCAAGCAGGCCACGATGCTGTCGATCCCGCGCGACCTATGGGTCCAGATCCCGAACCAGGGATGGGGCAAGATCAGCTGGGCGTACCAGGAGGCTGGTCCCCAGGGCGCGATCGCCGCCGTCGAGAGCAACTTCAAGGTCCATGTCGACGACTACGTGTGGATCGGACTGGACGGGCTCGTCAAGTTGATCGACAAGCTCGGCGGCGTCAACCTTCAGGTGACCAACCCGGTCATGGACGACTACTACCCCGCCGACCTTAACGGCACCACAGATCCGTACGCCTATTACCGCGTCGCGGTCCTTCCCGGCGCGACGCACATGGACGGCGTGCACGCTCTGCAGTACGTGCGCTCTCGACACGGCGATTCGCGTGGTGACTTCGCCAGGTCGGAACGGCAACAGCAGCTCCTGCTGGCCATCAAAGCCGCGGCATCGCACATGAACGTCGCAGACCTGCCTTCGGTGGCCAGCGCATTCAACGGCGAGGTCAAGACGAGCATCGGACTCGACAAGATGCGCGCGCTCATGTCGATCGCCAATGATTTCAGCGGTCCGAACGTGCATCGTGTCGTGCTCGTCCCGCCCTACACCTCCGAGGGTTGGGCCGGTGGCCAGAGCGTCGTGTACCCCGACTGGAGCCAGATCCGGCCGCTCGTGCAGAAGACGTTTGCCTGATGCGCTGGGCGATCGGCGCGGGCCTCGTGCTGGCGATGCTCGCTTTCGGCATCGGCGTGTATCACGTCGCCGGCGCCCTGAAAGGAGGCGCGCCTGTGGTGCACCGCCCCAACGAGATCACGGCCGCACCGCTGCCGGGGACGATGTATGTCGTCCAGGGCGGGGCCATCTTTCGCTTCCAGCACGGGTCGTTCACGCAGGTCACGTCTGAAGACGGATGGATGCAGCCTGCGACGATAGCGGGCCGCGACCAGCTCGTCGCGGTGCGACGGCGAGTCAACTATTCGGACCTTTTCCTGCTGACCACAGGCGGCAAGCAGGTTGCCCAGCTGACACACAACTACACGCCCGGCGCGGCCGAGAGCAATCACTGGTCTTTCTATCCGCGATTGAGCCCGGACGGATCGACGCTCTTTTACGACTACGACCCGAAGAGCCGCTACAACAGCTATCAAGTCGACCTGGCCATCTTCGCGAGCCCGTCGAATCCAGGCGCGCGAGGCTCGGTCCAATGGACGCATCCAAACGACCTCACCGGTGGCGACGTGAATCCCGTTCCCCTGCGCGACGGCGCGCTGCTCTACACCAAGTACTCGATCGACGACTCGTTCCAGGTTCACGCGCAGGTCTGGATCCAGAAGCGTCCCGGGAGTGCAGGCCAGGCGCTGACAGCTCCCGAGCTCGGGTGCGGGCAGCCCGCGGTCTCGCCCGACGAAAAGATGCTCGCTATGGTCTGCAGCAAAGGCTCGAATCAATCTGTGGAGCTCGACGTCGCGAGCCTCGACGCGACGTCGCTGACGCTCGGCTCACCCGCGACGCTGGTGAGCGGCCAGCTCCTCGCCTCGCCGGCATTCTCGCCCGACGGCAAAACGATCGCCTATCTCGCGCCGTCCAGGCCGGGCGGCAATTTCCAGCTCTGGACGGTCGGTTCGAGCGGCCCGGCTTCGGTCCGCAACATCACAACGGACCTCGGGCTCGACTCTACGTCCGCGCCAGTCTGGATAGGAGGCTAGACCATCCGTGGAATTCCAGAACCGTCCAATAGTGGTAGTCGCCAATTGGCTACGTGCGCGTTTTGGAAGTAGGAGACAAAAGGTGAGGTTCAGATCAAGGTCCGACGCGCCCGACCTTCACACCCAGCTGGAGGCGTTGCTCGACCAGGTGTGGCGTTCGGAGGCCGATTGGCGCCTGTGGGATCGCCTGGATGCCGCGGACATGCTCGAGACCTTGCGTCAGAAGCGCATGAAAGACCGCGACATCAAGAAGGCAGCCTGAACGATGGGACTCACCCCCCTGACCCGATGAGGCGTACCCCCGGCGCGAACGGCGCGCGGGGGAACGGCCGCACCGCTTTCGTCCTCTCCGGCGGCGGAAGCCTCGGTGCTGTCCAGGTCGGGATGCTCCGGGCGCTCTTCGAGCATGGCGTCCGGCCGGACATGTTGATCGGCACCTCGGTCGGAGCGGTCAACGCCGCGTGGGTGGCCGGGCGGCCCGAGCCCGACGGCATGGCGGAGCTCGAGGAAATCTGGCTCGGTCTTCGCCGCCAGGACGTCTTTCCGCTGAGTCCGATGACGGGAGCGCGCGG
>VBFV01000017.1 GCA_005881335.1 Chloroflexota bacterium | reverse complement strand
CGCCCACGAACAGGCCGAGGACCTGTCGGCCGGCCGCACGAAGGAACTTCACGCGAGGACCGGCCGCCGGACCAGCGTCACCGCCAGCCGGGATGCGGCGAAGAAGACGCCCGCGAGGACGAAGATGGAAAGGAAGTCGCCCGGCCACGAGGCGCCCATGCCTTCGGCGGCCCAGAAAGTGCCGAGGCTCGTGAGAAGGATGCCCACCGCGTACTTCAGGGTGTTCTCGGGGACGCGAGCCAGAGGCTTGCGCACGACCACCCCGGTCGCGGCCACGACCACGGCTGCGGCCAGCCCGCCGGCGATCGCGGCAGGCCATCCATGGCCCGTCCCTCCGACGGCGATCACTATGAAGACGACCTCCAGCCCCTCCAGGAACACGCCCTTGAGGGCCAGGATGAAGCCGACCCAGTCGCGACGCGTGATGGTTTCACCGAGCTGGTTGACGGTCTCCCGATAGGCGCGCTCCTCATCGTGCATCGCGACGACTCCAGCCGAACGCAAGACTGCTTTGTGCAACCAGCGCAAGCCGAACAACAGCAGCAACGTGCCCACGAGCAGCTTGAGCGCCCATTCCGACACGGTGGTGACGATGAGCTGTCCGAAGACGATCACAAGCACGGCCAGCGCCACGATCGCGACCAGGGTTCCCAACAACGGTGCGCGCCAGCCGCGTGTGAGACCGACGGCCAGCACGATCGTCAGAGCCTCGGTCGATTCGACCGCGGAGCCGAGAAAGGCGGCGCCGAAGATGAAGAGCTGCTGACCCATGGTTCTTCCAGAGATTAGGGGTTTAATGGGCGATGATGCGACCTGGCCTTTACAGCGATGACTCGGTCACACGCCGCGTCAACCGGGAGAACATCCTCTTGCTCGGCGGCGGCCGCGCTCTATTGATGCAGCTTGCGCATCCGAAGGTCGCGGCCGCGGTCGACGAGCACTCGGACTTCCGTTCTCAACCGATCCGCCGGCTGCGCAGAACGATCCGGATGACCATGGCCATCGTCTTCGGGGATCGCGAGACCGCCCTGGCGGCGGCGCGCTCCGTGAACAAGGCGCACGGCCGGGTCCGGGGAGAGGGCTATCGGGCGCTCGACCCAGACCTGCTGCGATGGGTCCACGCGACGCTCGTCGACTCCGCGCTCGTCACGTACGAGACGTTCGTCAAGCCGCTCGCGGCGAGCGAGCGCGAAGATTTCTACCAGGAGTCGAAGCTGCTGGGCGAGATCCTCGGCATCCCTCGCGAGCAGTTCCCCGCCACGCATCGCGATTTCAACGATTACCTCGCAGCGATGACTTCGGACGGTCCGGTCCGGGTCGGGCCTGGAGCCATGGATCTGGCCAGGCTCGTGACACGCCCCAGGCTGCGGTTGGTGCCCGGCCCGACGATGATCCCCTTCGAGGTGGTCACCGCCGGGCTGCTGCCACCGACGCTGCGCGAGCAGTACCGACTTCCGTGGGGACCTGCCCAGCAGCGCGCCTACCGGCTCATGGTGATCGCGCTGCCACGGCTCGTCGCCGTCACGCCGCCGGTGCTTCGAGTCTGGCCCCTGCCGGGCCACAACGTGAGCCTCGCGCCTAGCCTCTCGCTAACGTCTTAACAGCCCCTCCGTCTGGCTTCGCCAGACACCTCCCCATGAATGGGGAGGAGTTTGCCGCTCGCTTACTTCTTGATGTAGATCAGGCCCAGCGCTTTCGGGCCGGTGTGTGTGCCCAGCACGCAGCCGATCTGACCGACCGGAATCTCGAGGTCTGGCAGCTCCTTGCGCAGCTCGGCCGCGATTGACGTTGCCTCATCCGCCGCCTGCGCGTGCATGACGGCGACGTGTTCGACCGGTTGTTCTGAGCGAAAGAACTCGACCATGCGAGGGATCGCCCGCGATCGGGTGCGCACACGCTCCACGGGTTTGATCTCCGCATTCTCCGAGACGAGCAAGAGCGGCTTGACGTCGAGCATCGTCCCGATCATCGCCTGCGCGCGGTTGAGCCTCCCGCCCATCTCGAGGTAGCGAAGCGTGTCGAGCAGGGCGAGCACACGACATTTCGGCACGCGCTGCTCAACGGCCGCGGTGGCGTCCTCCAGGCTCGCGCACTCAGCTGCGACACGGCAGAGGAACGCCATCGGCATCGAGACCGACTGGCTGTCGATCACGTTGACCTTGAATCCCTCGAGCAGGGAGCTCGATGCGGCGAGCCGCGTGAAGAACTGGTCGCTGGTCATGTCGACCCCGTCGCGAAACGTCTCCTTGCCGAAGAGGACCTTGAGAGGCACGACCTCGATCCCGTAGCGCTCGCGCCATTCCGCGGGCAGGTCACTGGTCGAGTCGGTGACGACCGCGAAGGTGCGCTGCATCACGATTGGATCGGGGAGCTATTCGACGGAGAGGATGAACGGGTAGTGTTGCTGACCGCCCTGCTGGACCTCGACCTCGAGGCCCGGATAGCTGGACCGGATCGCCGACTCCAACCGCTTGAGCTCGTCATCGCTGGCCTGCTCGCCGCGGTAGACGGTGACGAGCTCGAATGAGTCGGGGCCGAGCTTGCCGAGCGCCTTGTTGACGACCTCCGAGTAATCGTCGCCGGCGATCTCGAGCTTGTCGTTGATGAGCCCGATCACGTCTCCTTTCTTGACCTTGACGCCGTTGGAGCGCGTGTCGCGCACGGCGTGGGTGACCTCGATCGTCTGCACCCGCTCAGCCTCGGCCTTCATCGCTCGCATGTTTTCGTCGCCTGATCTCTCGGGGCGGAACGCGACGACCGCGGATACGCCCTGGGGCACGCTGTGGGTCTCGATCACGTGCACCTTCTTCTTGGTCAGTCCCACCACCTGCTTGGCGGCCGGGATGACGTTGCCGTTGTTGGGCAGCAGGATGACCTCTTCGTATGGGACCGACTCGATCGCGGTGAGCATGTCCTGCGTGCTCGGGTTCATGGTCTGGCCGCCCTCGATGATCGCGTCCACACCCAGGCCGCGGAAGATGTCGACCAGGCCGCGTCCGGCGACCACCGCGACGAGTCCGGCGCCATTCGGCCTCGCCGGCCTCGCGCCGCCCGCGCCGCGTTCTGCCTCGAGGATCCGCCGATGCTGAGTCGACATGTCTCCGACGCTCAGCTTCAGCACCTTGCCGTAACCGCCCGCGAGGTTGATCACGCTCGTCGGGTCGTCGGTGTGGACGTGGACCTTGACCAGCTCCGGTTCGCCGACGACGAGGACCGAGTTGCCGAGCGATTCGATCTGGCCGCGGATGAGGTCGGTGTCCAGGTTGTTGCCTTCGATCAGAAACTCGGTGCAGTAACCCCATCCACCCTCGGGCAGCGCCAGCGCCACCTGCGACGCCGCCACGACCGGCAGCCGGGACTCGTTGAGAGCCGCCAGCGCCGGCTCCGACTCTTCCACCGATTGGTTGCATCGGGGTTGCTCGCCGCGGTGGCGGCCGCTCGCCCCGCCTCACGCGCGACGGTGAGGATCGTGCCCTCGGTCGGCTTGTTGACCGCACGGTATGCCGCGTTGGCCGCCTCCTCGAATCCTGCGGCGAGCTCCGCCGGCGTGAGCGAACCCTTGCCTTCGACGGCGCGCGCGAAGCCGCGAAAGATCTGCGAGAGGATGACGCCCGAGTTGCCGCGCGCCCCCATCAGGCTGCCGTGCGATGCGAGCTTGGCGATCTTGCTCACCTCGGCGGCGTTCGATTCCTTGACGTCCTCGACCGCCGACTGGAGGGTCAGGAGCATGTTCGTCCCCGTGTCCCCGTCGGGGACCGGGAAGACGTTGAGCCGGTTCACCTCCTCATGGTTGGCGGCCAGCCAGCTGAGGCTGCCGAGCAGGGCTCGCTTGAAAAGCTGCCCGTCAACGCCCGTCGCCTTGAGTGCGGCCACCACTCAGATCCGCTCTTCGCGAACGCCCTGCACGTTGACGTTGACCTTGAGCACCGGAACGTTGACCGAGCGTTCGACCTCGAACTTCACCGTCTCTTGCAGGTTGTGCGCCACCTCCGAGATCCGGATGCCGTACTGGACGATGACGTACACGTCGATGACGAGCGCGTCGTCGGCCTGGACGACGTCCACCCCCTTGTCGACGTTCTCCCGCCGGAGCAGCTCCGCGAAGCCGTCGCGCAGGCCGCGGGCGGCCATCCCGCTGATGCCGTAGCACCGCGTGGCGGCGTGGCCGGCGATGGCGGCCACCGCAGACGGAAAGACCTCGATGCGGCCCCACTGCCGCGACTGGATGAGCGCCGTCGTCGTCTTGGAGGCCATGAGAAAGCTCATGGTACAATTCGGCTCCGCGCGCAAGCGTTCCTGCGGTGCCGCGCGCTCTCTGATTCGAAGCTAGCCCAGGCGAAAGGTAACCCAATGGCCAAACAGTGCGCGATTTGCGGCAAGACGCCGCAGTACGGACATCACGTCAGCCACGCGAAGAACCGGGTCAACCGGAGGTTCCTGCCCAACCTCCAGATGGGCCGCGTGGTCATCGGAGGCAAGACGGTGCGCGCCCGCGTCTGCACGCGCTGCCTCAGGACTTACTCGGTCTAGCCGAAATCCATCCCGTGGACCTCGCCCAGCCGGCTGAGGTCCCTGCGTAGAGCACTCCAGACCCGCTCCTGCGCCTCCGCGCTTGGAACCACCTCCGACGGGTCGTCGAGGTCGGTCGCCAGGTCGGGGCGCTCGACCATCTCGGCGAAGAGAAGCGTCCAGGCGCGAGGCACGACCTCGCGGATGGCATAGCCGCCTCCTCCCAGCGCCAGCCAGCGTCCGTCGCACAGCTCGTGCGCCAGCTCATGGAACAAGCGCCCGACGCGCGGCCAGATGCGGGTCGTGGCCGCCAGATGCGCCAGCGGGTCGAGATAGTGGGTGTCGC
Organism: Chloroflexota bacterium; assembly: GCA_005881335.1. Taxonomy (GTDB): domain Bacteria; phylum Chloroflexota; class Dormibacteria; order Dormibacterales; family Dormibacteraceae; genus 40CM-4-65-16. Next base: position 11,099 of record VBFV01000017.1, on the reverse strand, counting down.
AGCCGTCCTGCGTCACGAGCACCGTCGGCTTGAACCGGCGCAGCATCGCCGGCACGACCTTCTCGAACGCGCTGAGCCACGGCTCGTCCCACGTATACGGGACGAAGGGCAGGTTGGCGACCGACCCACGGCCTGGCCCGACGCCCGCGTCCTCCGGAAAGCCGGTCCCAGGGAACAGCCAGCGCCCGCTCTCGTGGAGGCTGATGGTCAGCACATCCGGGTCGCTCTGGAAGATCCCCTCCACCCCATCTCCGTGATGCACGTCGACGTCGACGTACGCGACGCGGTGTCCGCGGTCTTTCAGCCAGCGGCACGCGACCGCGGCGTCGTTGTAGGTGCAGAACCCGGACGCGCGCGCGCGATGCGCGTGGTGCAGCCCGCCGGAAGGGCTGAAGGCGTGCAGAGCCGCGCCGCTTTGAATCGACTCCGCCGCCACCAGCGAGGCGCCGACCACCAGCGACGTGCCTTCGTGCAGCTCGTCGGAGATGGGGTTGTCGGCCGACGCAAAACCGGCGGAGTCGACGTCTCCGGCGGAAACCTGACGGCGTCGTGCCGGATCGCTGAGCTTGCGGACGAGTTCGATGTAGTCGCGCGAATGGACGAGCGCGAGCTCCTCGATGGTGGCTGCTCGCGGCGGGAGGAGGTGGCTGAGCTCGATCAGTCCCGTCGACTTGATCAGCTCGACGGCGAGCTTCACTCGAATCGGCTGCAGCGGATGCTCGTCCGACAGGTGATGCTTCATCAGCGCGTCGCCGTAGACGAGCACCACCTGTCCCGACACGGCAACTTACGCTAACAACTCGAGTGGCCGAAGAAGACCTGTTCGAATCGGTGCCGAATTTTTCCGAAGGCCGGCGCGGCGACGTGATCGACGCCATCGCGGCGGCCGCCGCCGCCGAAGCGCACGTCCTCGATACCGATGCCGACCCCGACCACAACCGCGTCGTGGTCTCGATCGCCGGTTCACGATCCCACGTGGTCGGCGCGCTGCTGGGTGCGATCGGCGCCGCCGTCGAGCGCATCGATTTGCGTTCGCACAGCGGGGTGCATCCCCGCGTCGGCGCGGCGGACGTGATTCCGATCGTCCCACTCGGCGAGGCCGCGCTCGAAACAGCTCGCGAGATCGCCCACGACACGGGAAAGCGCGTCTGGGCGGAGCTCAAAGTCCCCGTCTACTTCTATGGGCATGGCGAAGGCCGCACGCTGGCCGATATCCGCGCCGGGCGCGTCAAACCCGACCTGGGCGGCCCGGACCTCCACCCCACCGCCGGCGCCGTGTGCGTCGGCGCACGGAGGACGCTCGTCGCGTTCAACGTGATGCTCTTCGATACCGACCTGGTGGCCGCGCGCGCGGTCGCGCGTTCGATACGCGAGTCCGCGGCCGGCCTGCGCGGCGTGCAGGCGCTCGCCTTCGAGCTTCCCGGCGAGCGCGTTCAGCTGTCGATGAACCTGTTCCGCGTCGACGAGACGTCGCCCGCAGACGTGATCGCCGAGCTCGCCCGGCGCGGGGTCGCGATGGGCGCGGAGCAGGTCGTCGGGCTGTGTCCGGCGCTGGTAGCCACCCCGGCCGCCGACGGACGCATCCTGGAGGGCCGGCTGGCCAGCGCCGGCGCGGCCGCGGGCTCGGCTCGGTGCAGCGAAAGTGGCGGCGAGGAGCACGCGGCGCTCGCTGTCCGGCTCACGCGCGAAGCCGATGAGCTGGCGCGGCTGCCCGCCGACCAGGACGCGATCCTCGCAGGCGCGGAGCGGGCGGCCGCCCTCGTGCGCGTCCTGCAGGCGGCTCAGGTCCTGGACGGTGCAGGCACCGCCATTGACCTCGATCCGGTAGCCGTCGCTCCCGAGGTCACCCGTCGAATAGCTCAGCTTCCCAACCGCGTGAGACTCATGTCCATCCGCGTCGAGACTCACGGCACCGCCTGAGACATCGATCGCCGCCTTCGTCCCGATCGGCCTGTGCACATTGACCGTGAGCGCACCTCCGTTGACCTTCACGGGGACGATGCCCGAAGCCGGACCGAGCGTGATGTCGTCGTGGCTTGCCCCGGTGTTGAGGGTGAGGGCCGCCACGTGGACGTGCGGGACGTTGATGGTGGCTCTCGCGGCGCCGCTGTTGACGGCGATCGTCCAGCCGACGCTCGGATTGAGCTCCAGGTTGAGGACGAAGCGGCGGCTCTGAAAGATGCCGAAATTGTTGTTCGCCTGGCTGATCCTCAGATTGCCGCTCGAATCCAGGCGGACGTCGGGTTTCGGCCCCGAGTAGTCGATGCGAGCGTGATACAGCCTGGAGCCGAGGTCTCCGCCATCTGAGATCACGATCGTGGCGGCGCCAGTGTCGACCTCCAGCTGCGCTTCGGTGAAAGTCCCCACCTCGCCGGAGGCCTCGAAGGAGCTCGTGGCCGATGGATTCGGTGCGATGACGACGTAGACGGCCGCGCCGACTACCGCGAGGATGACGACGAGCGCCGCCGCGACCTCGCCGGTCGGGCCGTGCACCGAACGGCGGATGATGATCTCGAGTCCGATCACGATCAAGATCACGGGCCACAGGTCGGCGAGCTGGAGGAGGCGGTCGAACGGGATCCGTCCAGTGTTGACGAGCAGCGCCAGGATTCCGACCAGGATCAGGACGGCGGGCCAGAAGAAGCTGCGGTAGCGGTAGGTCAAGGTCTGCGCCGGCGGACGATGAGCCACACGCCGAGCGCGATCAGGACGAGCGGCCAGAAGATGTCCGCGCGGAGCCACCAGAGGTATCCGAGGTTGGAGAGCAGGAAGTAGACGCCCGCCACGATCAGGACCGCCGGCCAGAAGAGCTCGTGCCGCCAGAATCGGTTCACGGGCGCCAGTTTAGAGGCGGATTGCTAAAGCGGTGCGACGACCTGGAACAGCTCCGGTCGCTCCCTGCGGGCCTCCTCGATGAGGTCGGCGCCGGCCACGGTGGTCTGCACCGCGGGCGCGGCCATGAAGTACGAGTGCGTGACCCGACGCAGATCATCCGCGCTGACCTTCAGCAATCGCTGCTTGAAGCGCTCGCGCGCCTCGCGCGTGAACCCGGTGGAACGGTTGGTCGCCTCCCGGCGCCCTTTGATGTCGGGGGACTCCAGCGGATCGACGTCGCCGCAGGCACCGAGGATCGCCTCCTTCAGGTTTTCAGGGTCGATCTCGTGGTCGGTCACCCATCTCACCGCCTGGTCGAACACGTCATACGTGCGCGTGATGTTGGGGTCACGGTACGAACCGAAATAAAACGTGCCGCTGGCCACGCCCGCCTGCGCGTAGCCGCCATAGGCGCCACCCTTCTCACGCAGCTCGCGATGCAGAAACGTGTCGCGCAGGTAGTTCGCCAGGACGAGCAGGGCGGGGGCGTCCGGATGCACGAAGCGGACCGTCTTGAAAATTCGGACGTTGAACGCGACCGGCACCGGCGCCGTGCGCGCCTCGGGCGCTGTTTCGAGCGGGGCGACCTTCGCCGGCGCGACATGCGCGCCGTCGGGCGGAAGAGCTCCGACCAGCCCGGTCAGCAGCTCCTCGAGCGGCTGAATCATGGCCTCCTCGCATGTCACGACGATCCGTAGGGCGCCGCTTCGGAAGAGCACCTTCCGGATCTCGTCGAGGCGCGCGATCACGGGCCCGAGATCCTTCTCGGCGAGCCTGGCCAGCCCACGCATCGTGTGGAGCATTCCGATGCCCTGCAGGCGGTCGTTGATCGCGCCCTCCGAGCTGAGCTTGGAGTGCGCGCGCAGGAGGGCGAACTGAAAGCCCAGGCCCGCGATCGAGGTCTCGAGACGCGTGCTGATCTCGGCGATGACCTCCTTCAAGCGTCGCGGCTCGACCTCGAGCCGGGCGACAAGGTCCGTCAGCAGCTCGATGAAAGGCTGTGCATTGCGGTCGAGAGCGCGCCCGGAAACGACAAACGACTGCAGGTAGTCGTCGTTTGCGGCCAGTGACTGGACTTGCGCAGCCGCGCCCACGCCACCGGTGTGCGCAGCGATCCGAGCGGCGATCTGGACGTAGTCCTGACCGGCGGCGCCGCTCTGGGTGAGGGCGCGGCTGAAGAGTGGAAGCAGGTCCTTCTGCTCGGTCGAGAGAGCGGAGAAGTCGGTACGGAGGTCGAGGTAGGTGATCCCATTGGTCGGCTGTGGATAGAACTCCACGGTCGCCCGCCGCACGTTGACGTCGCGGCTCGGGACGTCCTCGAACTTCATCGGGATGTCGGTGAGCTCGAGGGTGGGAAGCGCTTCGAGATCCTGCTTCGCCTCCTGGTCGGCTTTGAGCCGGAGCGCGTCCTCGACGATCTTCTTCTTGTCCTGGCCGGACAGTTTCGATTCGGCCGCCGCCAGCCGGTCGAGCTCAGCCTGGCGGTGGCGCTCCTCGAGCTCGGTGTCGGGCACGACCGTCAGGAGGGCGCGGTGCTGGTTGTCGAGCAACTCGGCGCGGATGAGGTTTTCGAAAAAGCGCCCTTCTGCGCGCGCCTGCTCGAGATGCTCCAGGTCGGCGTCAAAGTCCATCGAGCTGAGGGGATCGCCTCCATACAGGTAGGCGGGCATCGAAGCGAAGAGGATGCGCAGCGCGTACGGCAAACCGGCGTTGGAGCGTTCGCGCTTCTCGAACTCCAGGTGGTGGATCGCAGCGTCGACCTGCGAGGCGTCGACACCTCGATCGGCCACGCGGTCCAGCGTCTCGAGGACGACCTGCTGCACCTTCTCCGCATCCTCGGCGGCGACGCCCTTCAAGCCGGCGCCGAAGACCGCCTCCTTGTAGTCGTCATGGAATCCGCTGCCGTCGGCGAGCGCACTGCCCAGGCCGGAGTCGATGAGTGCTTTTCTCAGTGGCGAACCCGCGTTGGAGAGGAGAACCTCGCTCAGTACTTTCATCGCCAGGGCGCGGAACGAATCCGCGCTGGGCACCGTGACCCATGCGGTCAAGGCCTCCGCCTTGGGCTCGTTGTCTTCGCCGGCCACCGCGGGGTACGGCTCGACGGCCGCGGTTGGTTGGGCGAAACGCTTGACGTCTGGAATGGATGAGTCGACCTCGATCCGCTGGAATCGCGAGAGGGCGCTACGCTCGATGGTCTCGAGCGTCGTCTCCAACGACTGATTGCCGTAGGTGTAGAAGTGGGCGTTGCTCGGGTGGTAGTGACGAGCGTGGAACTGCTTCAGGTGGTCCCAGGTCAGGTTGGGGATGTCCTGCGGATCGCCACCCGACACGTACGCGTAGGGCAATCCTGGGAACAGCGCCTTGCCGACCGCGCGGTCGACGGCCGCGCCTGGCGTGGCGAGCGCGCCCTTCATCTCGTTGAACACGACGCCCTTGTATCGGAGGCCGCTGTTCGGGTCAGCGGGCTCCTCGAACTCGAAGCGGATCCCCTCTTGCTTGAACGAGTCCTCCGACAGCTTGGGGAAGAAGGTCGCGTCCAGGTACACGTCGAGGAGGTTCTTGAAATCCTTCGCGTTCCGTGTGCTGAACAGGTACATCGTCCAGTCGGAGCCGGTGAGCGCGTTCATGAAGGTGGCGAGCGACCGGCGGGTCATGCTGAAGAAGGGATCTCTCACCGGGAATCGCTGCGAGCCCGCGAGGACGACGTGCTCCAGGATGTGGGCGACTCCGGTGGAGTCGGTTGGAGGCGTGGGAAAGAACACCGCGAACCCAGTCTAGGATGTGATTCGTGTTCACCGCCGCCGAGCTCGACTTCCTGCGTTCTCAGAGGATCGGGCGATTCGCGACGGTCGGCCCCTCGGGATGGCCCCATGTCACGCCGGTGATGTACACGATGAACGACGACGGCTCGCTCGACTTCGACGTCGATGGCGTGAAGCTGCGCAACCTGGTCGTCGAACCGCGGGCGGCGATGGTCGTCGACGCGATGGGGCCAAAACGCGGCGTGGCGATGCAGGGTCAGGTCTCGTTGATCGCGCCGGACCGGGCGCGCCTGAAGCCTGTCCGCAAGTTTGCCTGGGGCCTTTGATTCGCCAGGCCACGGGTCTTCTCGCCCTGTGTCTCGTCTTGGTTGCCTGCAGCACCGGCTCGAATTCGTCGACGGCATCGCGACCGCGCACGACGCCGACACCGTCTCCGCCGATCTCCGCTGAATGGACCGAATACCACCGCGACGCCGGGCGATCGGGGGTCGGACCTGCGGAACCCGCGCTGGCGGGGCCGCGTGTCGCATGGAATGTGCCTGTTGATGCCGCGGTCTACGCGTCCCCGTTGGTCGTGTCCGGCCACGTCATCGTCGCGACCGAAAACAACACCGTCTACTCGCTCGACATCTTTACGGGACAGGCGATCTGGACCAAGCACCTTGGTGAGCCGGTGGACGCCCGTTCCCTCCCATGCGGAAACATCACCCCGATCACCGGTATCACGGGTACTCCAGCGGTCGATCCCGCGACCGGGCGGCTCTACGTGGTCGCGTTCCTGCGCGGCTACCATCACATGCTCTTCGCGCTGAGCCTGGTCGACGGATCCGTGTTGTGGCAGCAGGACATCGACCCCGCCAGTTCGAATCCCCAGGTGCAGCAGCAGCGAGGGGCGTTGTCGATCGGTTCGGGATCCGTGTACGTGCCGCTGGGTGGGCTGTTCGGCGACTGTGGCGCGTACAACGGATTCGTCGTGGCGCTTCCGCTCGGAGGCGGTCAGGGACGCGCGTACAAGGTGCCGTCGCAGCGCGGTGGCAGCATCTGGGCTCCTCAGGGAGCGACCATCGCGCCGGACGGCAGCGTCTATGTGGTCACGGGTAACTCGTTCGGCTCAGCTTTCGGGTACAGCGATTCCGTGCTCCAGCTTGCGCCGGACCTCGCGCCGGCGGTGAGGTCCTACTTCGCGCCCTCCAATTGGGCCGCGCTGAACGCCGGCGACACCGACCTCGGTTCTACCGGCGTGGCGCTGCTGCCTTCGCTTGGACGCGCGGTCGTGATCGGCAAGGAGGGGGTGGCGTACCTGCTTGCTGCGGGCGCGCTCGGTGGGATCGGAGGCCAGGTGGCCAGCCGCCGCGTGTGCTCGGGCGCCTGGGGAGGGTCGGCATGGCTCGATTCGACCGTCTTCGTGCCATGCGCGGACGGTTTGTACGCGCTTTCGGTCACCCCGACCTCTCTCTCGGTCGCGTGGCGCGCCCCGCGCCCCCAGCTGGGCTCGCCCATCGTCTCCGCCGGCGCGGTGTGGGCGATCGAACCTTCGTCGGGGACGCTGTACGCGATGAATCCCTCCTCCGGATCGGTGCTGTATTCGACAGGTCTCGGAGGCGCGCAGCACTTCAGCACGCCGGCGGCGACCGATGGGTTCGTCGTGGTGCCGGCGGGTCAGAAGGTGGTCGCGGTTTCGGTCGTCGGCTGATTCGGCCTAGCCCTGGATCTCCCGCAAGAGGTTGGCCATCTCGATCGCCGCCTCGGCAGCGTCGGCGCCCTTGTTGTTTTTGGGCCCTGATCGGGCGAGGGCCTGGTCTTTGTCATCTGTTGTCAGCACGCCGAACGTGATCGGCACGCCGGTGTCGAGCTGAACCTGCATGACGCCCATCGCCGCCTGCATCGCGACGACCTCGAAGTGAAAGGTCTCGCCGCGGATCACACAGCCGAGGCAGACGATCGCGTCGTGGCCGCCTTTTTCCGCGAGCGCCAACGCGGTCACCGGCAGCTCGAGCGAGCCGGGCACCCAGTAGACGTCGGGATCCTCGACGCCGTGCCGCTTGAGCGCATCTTGCGCGCCGCCCAGCAATCGTTTCGTGACGTCTTCGTTGAAGCGCGCCACGACGATTGCGACGTTCAGGTCGCTTCCGTCCAGGTCGGGCGTGACGCCCTTCTCGCCCACTCCGTGAATTACAGCAGGTGGCCGAGCTTGTCTTTCTTGGTCTTCAGGTAGCGCTCGTTGTGCGGGTTGGACTCGATGCGGATGGGGACGCGTTCCACCACTTCGAGGCCGAAGCCCTCGAGCCCGTAAATCTTCTTGGGATTGTTGGTGAGCAGTCGGATCTTGCGCACTCCGAGGTCGTAAAGGATCTGGCTGCCGATGCCGTAGTCGCGCTTGTCCGGCGCGTGGCCGAGCGCCTCGTTCGCCTCCACGGTGTCCATTCCCTTGTCCTGCAGGTTGTACGCGTGAAGCTTGTCGAGGAGGCCGATGCCTCTCCCCTCCTGGTGCCTGATGTAAAGAATCACCCCCGCGCCTTCCTGCGCGATGATGTCCATCGCCGCTTTGAGCTGCGCGCCGCAGTCGCAGCGCAGGCTTCCGAAGATGTCGCCGGTCAAGCACTCGGAGTGGGCTCTCAACAGGATTGGTTTCGTGGGATCGATCTCGCCGAGAACAATCGCGAGGTGGTTCTCATGACGCAGGAGGTCCTCATAGGCGTAGAGCTTCCAGTTCCTCGGGTCGTCCTTTCCAATCGGGATGACCGCCTCGACCCGTTTGGCGACGAGTTTCTCGTTCCGGCGACGGTAAGCGATCAGCTGCTCGACCGTGATGACCTTGATCGCGTGCTCGTCGGCGAATGCTTCGATGTCTTTCATTCGGGCCATGGTTCCGTCGGGTTTCATCAGCTCCGTGATCACGCCTGCGGGATAGAGGCCAGCCAGCGTGGCCAGGTCGACCGCGGCTTCCGTCTGTCCGGCCCTCGTCAGCACCCCGCCCTCCGCCGCACGCAGCGGGAACGTGTGACCGGGCATCGAGAAGTCGCTCGGTCTTGCGTCGGGGTCGACGACCTTGCGGATCGTCGCGGCTCGGTCGTGCGCGGATGCACCCGTCGTGGTCGTTTCGCGCGCGTCGATGCTGACGCTGAACGCGGTACCGAGGCGGCTCGTGTTCCGCTCCACCATCGGACCGATGCCGAGCTCGTCGAGACGCTTGGCGACGACCGGCAAGCAGACGAGCCCGGATCCGTGGCGGGTCATGAAGCTCACGTGGTCGGGCGTGACTTTTTCGGCCGCCACCACTAGGTCGCCCTCGTTCTCCCGGTCCTCGTCATCGACGACGATCACGAACTTGCCGGCTTTGAAGTCTTCCACGGCCTCCGGGACTGTCGCGAGTGGCATGCTCGAGGAAGTCTACCGGCGGAGGTTTCGGGCTACGTAACGTGCGATGACATCGGCCTCGAGGTTGACGACGCTGCCCCGCCTGTAATCGCCGGCGATCGTGGCTCCGAGCGTGTGCGGGATCAGAGCGACTTTGAAGGTGCCGGGCGGCCTGTCCACCGCGGCCACGGTCAGGCTCACGCCATCGACCGCGATCGAGCCCTTCAGAGCAACGAACCTCGCCACCGCGGCGGGGAGCTCGAACGTCACCTCTTTGCCGGCCTTTGCAAGTTGGACCTCGACGACGGCGGCGGTGGCGTCGACGTGGCCCTGGACGAGGTGGCCGTCCAGCGTTGACGATGCGCCGAGCGGCAGTTCGAGGTTGACCTCCACCCCCGGTTTGAGCGCCCCGAGGTTGGTCCGGCGGAGAGTCTCAGGAACGACGTCGGCGAGGAAGACCGGTCCGCGCTTCCTCACCACTGTCAAGCAGCAGCCATTGACGGCCACGCTGCTCCCAACTTTTAGTTTTCGCGCGACCGCCGCATGATCGATGCCGAGGCGGCCTTCTTTTGCCTCGACGACCTTGGCGACGGCGCTAACGATCCCGGTGAACATTTGTGTAGGCGCTGATCAGGATGTCATCCCCGAGGCGGGTGAAGTCGAGGTCGGTGAGCCCGGCGGCATCGCGTAGATGCTCGATGCCTTCTCCGCCGAGAGGCCCGGGTGCGTCCTTGCCCCCGATGAGCCTCGGCGCGATGTACGCGTAAATCTTGTCGACGAGGCCTTGGGCGAAGAAGGCCGCGTGGACCTGCCCACCGCCCTCTATGAGCAGGCTGATCAGGTTGCGCTTGCCGAGCTCGTCGAGCAAGGCTGGCAGCGAGACACGGCCTTCTTCTGTCGCCGGCAGATTCAAGACCTCGGCCAGCCCGACGCGGCCGGGTTTCGTCGTTGCGATGAGCGTGTTCGCGCCGACCACCCGCGACGACTGGCGGATGCGAAGCTGCGAGTCGAGGACGATGCGGACAGGTTGGCGCGGCTCCTCGCCATCGAGCCGTGCGGTCAGTTCAGGGTCGTCCGCGATCACGGTGTTGATGCCGACCAGGATCGCGTCGTGCTGGGAGCGGAGGCGGTGGCCATGACGTCTCGATTCGTCGCCCGTGATCCAGCGGGACTCGCCGGCGCGCGTGGCGATCTTGCCATCGAGGCTCATCGCAAATTTCGCTGACACGAATGGTCTGCTTGTGAGGCGGTGCTTGACATAGAACTCGTTGAGTCTTTGGGCACGGTCTGCATGGAGGCCGACGGTCGTGCGGATGCGGGCGGAGTCGAGGGCTTTGATGCCCGCGCCGCGGACTCGCTCATCAGGATCGCTCATCGAGATGACGGTTCTGTAGATGCCTGACTCGATCACCGCATCGGCGCAGCTGGGTGTGCGATGCGCGTGGGTGCAGGGCTCGAGGTTGACGTAGAGGGTGCCGCCTTTCGCGCGCTCGCCCGCCTCGGCGAGAGCCTCTTGCTCGGCGTGAGGCTGGCCGGGACCCTTGTGAAAGCCCTCGCCGGCGAGATGGCCCTCCCGATCGAGCACAACGGCGCCGACCATGGGGTTGGGGCTCGTGCGAAAGTCCGCCTGAGCCGCCAGCTCGAGGGCGCGCGCCGACCAATGCAGGTCGGTGCTGCGGTCGCTCCCAGGGGGATGCGTCTCAGCTGTCATTGCAACAACCGAATCAGGTCTATGAGATTCTCCAGTTTGCTTTCTAGCGCTGGATCCAATTTTCTGTTCGTTGTGACTCCACCTTCAGTGAGCTGAAGAGTGAGTTATAGGTGAACAAGCCCTCGGGCTATTAGTACCGGTCAGCTCAAAGGATTGCTCCTCTTACACCTCCGGCCTATCAACCTGCTTGTCTAGCAGGGCCCTTACCCGGTTAACCCGGTGGGAAACCTTATCTTGGAGTTGGCTTCGCACTTAGATGCTTTCAGCGCTTATCCAATCCGGCCATGGCTACCCGGCGCTGCCACTGGCGTGACAACCGGTACACTAGCGGGCCGTTCAACCCGGTCCTCTCGTACTAGGGTCAACCCTCCTCAAGTCTCCTGCGCCCACGGCGG
>VBFV01000037.1 GCA_005881335.1 Chloroflexota bacterium | reverse complement strand
CGAGAGCGTTGTGCCTGACACCGCGCCTACGGCGAACAAGATGCCGAACGCCTTCGACCAACGACGGGCGAGGTTGAGCCAAACTTCGTCCCTGGTTCTCAGCCACAGCCCTTCGGCGATGAGCATCAGCAGCGGCAAGCCAACACCCAGCACTGCGAAGACGATGTGGAAGCCGAGCGACGTGCCCATCGTCGCCCGCGCGAGGGTTACGTTATCCATGAGCAGTAGACTCGGTTTGCCTTGAATCCAAGCATCCGGCTCGGGCGATTGTTCGGGATCGAGGTTGGATTCAACTGGAGCCTCATCTTCATCTTCGCGCTTGTCACGTGGACGCTTGCGACCAACATCCTCCCCATCACTGCCCCGGGCTACGGTGCCGTTCTCTACTGGGTCATCGCTGCGGTGGGCGCCGTCCTTTTCTATGCCAGCCTGCTGGCGCATGAACTGTCGCATGCGATCGTCGCTCGTCGTAACGGCGTCAAGGTCGCCGGCATCACGCTCTGGCTGTTTGGCGGGGTGTCGAGGCTCGAGGGTGAACCGAAAAGCGCCCGCGCCGAGGCGCTGATCGCCGCCGTCGGACCGCTGACCAGCTTCGTCGTCGCGGGGGTCGCATTCGTGCTCGCGTATGTCACCTCAGCCAATGCGCTGCTGTCGGGCGTGCTCGCGTGGCTCACATTCGTCAACGTCGTGCTCGGGTTGTTCAACCTCGTGCCGGCGTTTCCGCTCGATGGAGGACGCATCCTGAGCTCGCTGCTGTGGTGGCGGTCCGGGAGCCGGCGGCGCGGCGTGCACAACGCGGTGCGGGTCGGCCGCGTCTTCGCCTACCTGATGATCGCCGGCGGCGTGCTCGAGCTGTTCCTGGGCGGTGGCATCAGCGGGATCTGGATGGCGTTTCTCGGCTGGTTTCTCCTGCAAGCGGCCGCGTCAGAGGAGGCAGGCTCGGTCGTTCGCACGCTGCTGCGATCGGTACCCGTATCGGCCGCGATGACCTCGCCAGTGGTGACATTGCCCGACTGGGTGACAGTGGAGCAGTTTCTCGAGTCGGTCGCGCCGAACCACAGCTTCACCACCTACCCGGTGCACGAACCGTCGGGCAAACTGACCGGCGTCGTTCGGCTCTCCGACCTCGTGCGCATTCCGTCCGGCGAGCGCGGCCAGAAGCACCTGATCGACGTCGCACGGCCCATCGCGGAGGTGCCCGTGACCAATCCGCGCGAGGACCTGTCGGCGCTCATCCAGCGGATCGGCGCCGGGCTCGATCAGAGGGTCCTCGTGTTCGACAACGGCACTCTCGTCGGCATCGTGTCGCCGGCGGACGTCGCCCGCGTGCTGACCGTCAGGCAGACAATCGGCGCAGCGCCCCGGCCCTGAGCCCGGCTACTTCTTCGCGGCGGGCTTCCGGACCGCTTTCTCGATCTCATCGCTCAGGTCGCGGAACGTTTCCGCGACGGCAGAGCCGAACGAGCGCGCCGTCTCTTTCGTCTTCGACCTCACCTCGGGATCACGCGTCGCCGTCTCGAGCGATCTGAACACGGCGTCGGCGGCCTGGCGCAGCTGCTCCAGCGAACGATTAAGGTCGGCCGTGTTCTTTTCGTCGCTCGCCTGCCGGTAGTGACGCTTGAGCTCGCCGGCAAGGCCCTGGATGTCCGCCTCAAACCGATCCCACGCGCCTTTCGTCTGGTTACCCAACTCAATCCTCCTTCAGCGTTTGAACGTGCCGACAAGCTCGCCGCTCGCCAGGACATGACCCTTGATCGCGTCTTGAAACGAGGATTCGGACGCGCCCGACCGCAGTGTCAATTCGGTGTCCAGCGCGTAGAGCTTGAAGTGGTAGTGGTGGGGCGAGCCGGGCGGCGGACAAGGTCCGCGGTAACCGTTGCTTCCGAAATCGTTGCCTCCCTCCGTGCTTCCCTCGGGCCGCCGCGCGCCTTCTCCCAGGTCGGTCGTTGTGGCCGAGAGGTTGAACACGACCCAGTGCACGAACGGCTTGCCCGGAGCGTCGGGGTCGATGACGGTCAGCGCCAGGCTTTTCGTACCGTCGGGAGCGCCGCTCCAGCTGAGGGGAGGTGAGACGTCGGCGCCGCTGCACGTATATCTCGCCGGTATCGCGGCGCCCTGGCTGAAGGACTGGCTCGTCAGCGTCATGGAGCTGGGCATCGTCGCCTCCTGCCCACAGGCTACGAGGACGACGGCGAGCGCGATGAGTGACCCAAGTCGAGCCTGGTGCACTTTCTCAGCACGTGATGTGCAGCACGGCGTTGGTCGCGGCGCCCGCGTCGCGCAATAGCTTGATCGCCTCTTTCGTGCGCACCGCTGTGACCTCCACGCCCCGCCGCTCTGCTTCCTCAAGGACCGCGGGCATCACCGGCAGCGCGCCTTGCGCGCCCGTGCCGATGACCAGCCGCTCGCACTTCCACGGGATCTTCTCGTCGGCCGACAAGGGCGTGTGGCCGAACTCGTCGCGGTATCGCTTCGACGGCTTCTTCTTCCGCAACCGGACTTCGCCGCGGTCGATCACGACGTCCTGGTCGTACGTCTCACCGTTGATGCGAATGGTTCCGAACGAGAATCCGTCGATTCGCACTCTGGCTCCAGCGTAGGACCATCGGGGGTGGCAAGGTATTTCAACATGGAAAGCGCGGGGCTCCTCCTGCACCGCCTACACGATGGCCGGCTCGAGGTGCTGCTCGTGCACCCCGGCGGACCGTTCTGGAAAAAGCGCGACGAGGGCGCGTGGTCGATCCCGAAGGGTGAGATCGAACCGGGCCAAAGCGCGCTCGACGTGGCCCGCCGCGAGTTCGAAGAAGAGCTCGGTCAGCCGCCGCCCCAGACCAAATTCATCCCGCTTGGCTCGGTGCGCCAGGCCGGCGGGAAGGTCGTGCACGCGTGGGCCGCGCCGGGCGACTTCGACGTGGATCGCTTGCACAGCGGCAGCTTCGAGATGGAGTGGCCGCCCCGCTCCGGACGCATGGCGGCTTTTCCCGAAGTCGACCGGGCTGGATGGTTCGACCTGGCCGCGGCGCGACGAAAGATCAATCAGGCGCAGGCCGAATTCCTGGATCGTCTAGAGAAGCTGAGGAAGTAACTGGGCGCTCCGCCATCTGGGCTTGAATGCACCGTGGTGCCAGAACTGCTACCAGGGCACTGGGTGGCCATCGCGGAAGAAGCCTCCGGTCGGTCCGCCGTCCGGCAGCTCGACCGCCCACACGATGGACGCCGCACCCTCGCGGACCGGACGGCCGCCCGGTCCGCCCATATCGGTCGCCACCCAGCCCGGGCATACGGAATTGATGAGTATCCGGTCCCGCCGCAGCTCGGCCGCGAGCATGCGCGTGAGCGCGTTGAGGGCCACTTTGCTGACCGCGTACGCGGGCGCGCCGGCGCCCATGCTCGCGAGGGAGCCCGCCTCGGAGGAGACGTTGACGATGCGTCCGTGCTTCGACTTGCGCAGCAGCGGTATGAATGCCTGGCACATCCGCCACGCACCGAGGAGATTCGTATCGAGTGCTTCCTGCACGGTCCGCAGGTCAGCATCGGCCGCGTTCTCCCACGTGTCGTAATGAATCGCGGCGTTGTTGACGAGCACGTGCACGGATCCGAATGTGGTCGCGATCTCGTCGCGCAGCCGATCGATGGTGGATTGCTCGGTCACGTCGAGCCGGCGTGCCATTATGCGATCGCCGACCTTCAACTTCCTCGCGGCGGCCTCACCCTTGCCCAGATCGCGCGAGCCGAGCACGACGGTGTAGCCGAGGTCCGCGAGCTGCCTGGTGACCTCGAGCCCGATGCCCCGGTTGGCGCCGGTGACGATGGCGACGCGTTCCTGCGCCACGAATAAAGGCTAGGCAGATTCGGTTCATGCGTACGTATCTGACCCGCGACCGGCACCGATAGCGTTGGGAGGTGAGATGAGCACGATACGAATCGAGACGGACGGAACGAGCGACCTGGCACGCGTCTACCTGTGGCTCACCCGACACCGCGGGCAGGCTGTGGAGCTCGATCGCAACAAGCGCCTGGTCTTCGGGGTGCCGATCTCGGGCGCCCGTGCCGTGATCGTCGCCGTCTCGCTGCAGGACGACCGACGACCCGGGACCCAGCTCGGCGGTGTGATGCGCGCCATCTCGAGTCGCATCGACACCGAACCAGTACGGCTCGTGTTCGAGGGACGGTCGCCGGGCGGGCTGACGCCCGATGAGGCTGAAGGGGCCGCGACCAGGATCCTCCAGACGATCTCGGAGCAGATCGCGTCCGACGGGCTCGTGGAGAACGTGGCCTAGCCGCTCCTGCGCTGGTCGGACGGTTTCCACAACCCTCGCCCGAAGGTCTAATGTTTTGACATTCGGGTGGCCAAGGGGGGGCCGAACCGGAGCCGGGGGATGCTTTTTCGGGGACCTGATTGGTTTGATCTGACCTCCCTCTGACGGCCACGTTGGTGCGGGCCTATGCCCGCGGGGGGACGTGTCCATGGAGATCGATCGTCCGCTGCCTGCCCAGCCCTCGGACCAGGGTCCCGGAGAGGTTCGAGTGGCTGGGGTGACGAGCGAGGACACCGCGTACTGGGAGGGTCTCGAGCACACCGATGAGTTCCGCCAGCTGATTCGCGCGCGGATGCGATTCGTCCTTCCGGCCACCGCGTTCTTCCTCGTCTACTACTTCCTGCTGCCGCTCGCCAACGGTCTCGCCCCGGGATTCATGCGGACCGACGTGATCGGCCACATCAACATCGCGTACCTCTTCGCGCTCTCGCAGTTCGTGGTCGCGTGGTTGCTCGCGTGGTTCTACATCCGGAAGGCGAACAACGTGTTTGACCGCCTGGCGGCCGCGGTCCGCGAGCGGGCCGGCCGCGGCAGGAGGGCGGCCCCATGAACCTGACGCTCACGCTGTTCTTGATCGTGGTCGGGATCACGCTCGTGATCACCGGCTGGGCCGCGCGGAGGACGCGCACCACGGTCCAGTTCTGGGCCGCGGGCCGCGGCATCAAGGGATGGCAAAACGGCCTTGCCATTGCCGGTGACTATATGAGCGCGGCGTCGTTCCTCGGCATCGCGGGCTTGATCGCGTTCAACGGATACGACGGTTTCATGTACTCGGTCGGGTGGCTCGTCGCCTATCTGACCGTGCTCTTCCTGATCGCCGAGCCGATGCGCAACACCGGCAAGTTCACGCTCGCCGACGTGCTCTCCTACCGGATGTCGCCGATCCCGGTGCGGTCGGCCGCCGCGTTTTCGACCGTCGCCGTCAGCGCTTCTTACATGATGGCGCAGATGATCGGCGCGGGCAGCCTGATCAAGATTCTCATTCCGACCCTCGACGCATCCCTCAAGCCGTGGTTCAACTGGACCGTGTTCGGCACCAAGCTCGACCCGTCGATCACCGTCGTCGGCGTGCTGATGATGATCTACGTCATCGCCGGCGGAATGGTCGCTACGACCTGGGTGCAGATCGTCAAGGCCGTGCTGCTGATGGGCGGCGCGGTGCTGCTCAGCTTCCTCGTCTTGCTGCACTTCGGGTTCAACTTCGGCAGCTTCTTCGACGCCATCTCGGGCGTGAAGGACAAAGCGACCGGCCTCAACTTCACCCAGCCCGGCATCCTCTACAAGTACGGTCAGAAGCAGGTGGTAGGCATCGACCTCGCGCTGCTCGACAACATATCGCTGGGCATGGCTTTGATTCTTGGCACGGCCGGCCTGCCCCACATCCTGATGCGCTTCTTCACCGTGCCCGACGCCAAAGCCGCGCGGCAGTCCGTGGTTTGGGCGATGGGCCTGATCGGATCCTTCTACATCATGACCACGTTTCTCGGCTTCGGAGCCGCGACGCTCGTCGGCAAGGCGAAGATCTGCGCCACGGTGGCCCCGAACTGCAAGACGAACAGCAACCTGGCGGCACCGCGGCTCGCTGAGTTCCTCGGCACGCAATACTTCGGCGGCACGGGTGGTGAGTTCCTCCTCGCATTCATCGCCGCGGTCGCGTTTGCGACGATCCTCGCGGTGGTGGCCGGGCTCACCCTGGCGGCGTCAGGTGCGTTCAGCCACGATTTCTACGTCAACGTCATCCGCACCCACATCCTTCACGGCCACGTCAGCGACCAGGAGCAGGTTCTGGTCGCGCGCATCACGGCCGGCCTCGTTGGACTCCTCTCGATCTGGCTGGCGGCTCGTGTCGGCGCCACCGCCAACGCCGCCGCCCTCGTCGCGGGGGTGGCGTTCGTCATCGCGTCGGCGGCCAACCTGCCGGCGATTCTCTTCACCCTTTTCTGGAAGCGGTTCAACACCTGGGGGGCGGTGGCCTCGCTGGTGGGCGGCACCGCTGTCACCATCTGGCTCGTTGCCATCGGCCCGGGCTGGACGGTACCGGTGAACGCACACCCCGCCTTCCCGCTGCAAAACGTCGGCATCGTCAGCATCCCGGTCGGATTTGTGCTGGCGATCATCGGCACCTACCTCGGTGAGCTGGCCGGAGCCGGCCGGCTGGCCGAGCAGAAATTCCACGAGATCGACGTTCGGGCCCAGACAGGGCTCGGCGCCGAGCCGGCCCCGGCGGCCGGATGAACGGAAATCAGAAGGGGAGCTTCGGGCTCCCCTTCACCCTTTCTGCGCCATGAACGACATCTACGTGCGCCTCGCGGCGCTCGACCTCGCGTGCATGCTCGCAGCCGCGATGATGTTCCGCGCGTGGCGCAAGCGTAAGACGCGTCCGCCGTTGGTCGCCGCGGGTTTTCTGATCGTGCTGGCCGTCGTCGCCAGTGCGCTCGTGATGTTGGGAGTGCCCAGTGGGATGGTCGTCGGACCCACCTTCATCTTCGCCCTTCTGGTGGTCATGTACACCGCGCGTCTCGAAAGAAGGTTGAGCTCGACCCGTCGCTAGACTCGGCAGTGTTGGGGATTCGGTTTCTCAAGCAGAACGAGCTGCCGACAGACGCATCGTCGCACGAATTCGTCGGTGAGCAGCACGCGGGCGTGGGCGCGTGCGTGATCTTCGTCGACGTTGCACCCGGTGAAGGACCACGCCTGCATCGTCATCCTTATGTCGAGATCCTCATCGTGGTCGAGGGCACCGCTACCTTCGATGACGGCCAGTCGAAGCGCGAGGTCAAGGCCGGGGAGATGGCCGTCGTCGAAGCGGGCCAGCCGCACGGATTCGCGAACTCCGGCGCGGGCCGGCTGCGCCAGATCGACGTCCACCTGAACCCAAAGTTCATCACCGAGTGGCTGGCGTAACGCGTTGGCCAAAGCCGATCCGCACGATCCGGGCGTAGAGGTCGCCCGCCGGCGGGCCGACGAAGGCGGCGACATCGCGCGGTCACCGATCAAGGTCGCCAACGGCGAGGTGCGCTTCGGCACGGCGAGCTGGACCGACCCGACGATGACCGTGCCCGGCGTGTTCTATCCGAAGGGCGCCAGCAGCGCAGAAGAGCGCCTCCGTTTCTACGCGAGCCAGTTCCCGGTCGTCGAGGTCGACGCCACGTACTACGCGATGCCCAACAAGCGAACGGCGGAGTCATGGGTCGAGCGAACACCAAAGGACTTCGTCTTCGACATCAAGGCGCACGCGCTGATGACGGGTCAGCCCACCGAGGTGGCGCGTCTGCCCAAGGCGATTCGTGAAGAGCTGGGCAGCGAGCTGGCGGAGAAGACGCGGATCTATCGCAAGGACCTGCCCGCCGAGATGCTCGACGCCGTCTACGCGCAGTTCCGCGAGGCGCTCGAGCCCCTGGTCGAGGCGGGCAAGCTGGGTGCGGTCTTCGTCCAGTTTCCGAAATGGGTCTTTCCCTCGAACGAGGCGCGTGAGCTCATCCTCGAGACTCGATCGCGTCTCGACCTGCCGATCGCGGTCGAGTTCCGGCACGGCAGCTGGTTCAACGAGAAGAACGCCGAGCGGACGGTCAAGTTCTTGCAGGACAACAAGATTCCCTACGTCGCCGTCGATGAGCCGCAGGGGTTCAAGAGCTCGGTGCCGCCGGTGGTGATCCCGACCAATGAAGAGCTCGCGGTCTTTCGCTTCCACGGGCGGAATGAGGAGAACTGGGAGAAAAAGGGCATCCAGCCGTCAGAGCGATTCCGCTATCTCTACGACGAGGACGAGCTCGCCGACTGGACGCCGAAGATCGCAAGTGTGGCGAAGCAGACCAGGCAGACACACGTTGTCTACAACAACTGCTTCTCGAACTACGGGACGACGAACGCGCGCGAAGCGGCACTCCTACTGGCCCAGTTGCAGGCCTAGCCAGCTCCCCGCCTAGCCCCTCCGTCCGGAATCGCCGGACACCTCCCCATAAATGGGGAGGACTGCGCTTCAGGCGTCCATATGTTTAGCGCACCACTCGTTGAGCGCGGCGCCGTCTCGCCACGCCTTCGCCACCCGCTCACGGGCACGAGAAGTGGCGATCCACGGTTCGACGGGCCAGCGCTTCCAGTAGATGAGGCGCTTGTGGCGCAGCAGGTCAGCGCGCGGGTGGTCTTGCGGATAGGGCGGCGGCACGCGCTTGAGCTCCTGGCCCTCCACGTCGTACCCCTTCTTGCGCAGGTCGGCCACGATCGCGACCAGCTCCTTCCCTGAGCGGTCGGCGGCGATCGCCTCGCGAAGCTTTTTGAGCTGCACATCTTCGACCATGTACCGGCCGCCGGCGGCGACCAGACCCTCGGCGTCGAGCGCGACATAACCGCCGCGTTCCACGTCCGCGTAGATGTTCAGCTTGTAGGGCGACTTGTCGGCGGAGAAGCGGATGTCGCGATTGGGTCGTGACACCCGGTGCGGCGGACCGAACTCGGCTTCTAGGTCGGCGAGCAAGGCCAGCATCGGCGCCTTGACCTCATTCTCGTACTGGCGCCGGTGCGTCTCGAAGTAAGCCTTGTTGTTGTTGGCGCGCAGGCCGAGGAAGAAACCCTTGAAGTCACCCTTCCAGCCGGAAAACTCGCCCACACATATAAGGTAGTGTCCCTCTTCGACTCACCGGCCGAAGTGACGGTCGTACTCAGGAAAGTAGCTGCGGATCACTGCGAGGTCGAACGTGCGGAGGATGGAGGTGGCGGGCTCGCGCTCGAGGAGGAAGTCGAAGCTCCGCCTGACCAGGTCCTCGGCAGCTTGGCGATCGGCACCGCGTCCCCAGCGTTCCAGGCCCTCGCGGGTCACGGTCACGAAGTGGTGTGTCTTTGATCCGTCGTCATCGACGTCGACCTCGCACACCCAGCCGTCGCCTTGCGGCACAGCCTGCACCGTGACCACCTGGGCAGTCTAAAGCCGGGCTCGGGCTGGCCTTCCTTACGACTTAATTAACAAAGACAAGGCCGGGCTATCGATAATTTGACATTGGTGGCTGCGAGCCCGAGCTGGAACGAACTCCCTGCAGCGCTCGTCGTGTACGACCCCAGGGGTCAGGTGCTCGAGGCCAACGATGCCGCCGTCGCGCTTTTGGGGATGCGTCGCGAAAGCCTCGTCGGTTCGTACGCGCAGGACGCGGACTGGTTGGTCCTGGAGGCGCCCGAGGGACCGATGTCCGTGCACCCCGTCACGGTGGCATTGAAAAGCCGCCAGTCCGTGCGCGGCGCGCTGGCGAGGGCGACCCGGCCGGACGGCACCGACGTCTGGATCCAGGTCGACGCCGTCGCGGACCTCGCGCCTTCTGGCGAAGTGGCACGGGTGGTGGCCGGCATGACCGACGTCAGCCACCTGTTCGCGCGCAGCCGGCTGACCAGCCGCAGCGCCGGCGACCACATCGTGAGCGAAGTCCTCGCCGAGCTCGCCGATGCCCGTCTGGAAACCCGGGCGATCCTCAGAGCCGTCACCGCCTCCTTGAGCAAGCTGCGGCCTGGAACATGGGTGGCAGCCCTACTGAACAAGGATCCGAGCACCTCGATCCTGGAGGTGGCTGACGCAACCACCCCCGAGATGGTCGAGTACTTCGAGCTGGGCATGGCGGCGATTGAGCGACCAGGGGAGCTGCCGACCACGGGCCTCACGCAGCAGGTCATCGAGACCGGCAAGCCACTGCTCCTGCCTCAGGTCTCAATGGAGGAACTGCTGCGGATGAGCAGTCCGGCGGTGGCAGCCTATGTCGCGAGCCATCCCCTCCCGGTCGAAATGCATTCGATCGGCTTGCTGATGGTTCCGATGAGGGCGCGCGGGGCGGTCGTCGGGGTCCTGTCGCTCGGTGAGCACCGCAGCTCGAATCCGCTGACCGAGAAGGACGTGCTCTGGATGCAAGCAATCGCTGACCGGACCGCGCTGGCGGTCGAGAACGCCCAGCTGTACGAGGACGCCGTCATGCGTCTCGAGCGGCTCGGCTCGCTGCAGAGCCTGAGCCTGGCCCTGAGCGCGAGCCCCGACCTACGCCTGACGCTCAAGGTGATCCTCGACCAGGTCACGGCGCAGCTGAAGGTGGACGCAGCCGACATCCTGCTCCTCGAGGAGCCGGACAACATGCTCGCGCTCGCCGCCAGCACCGGATTCCTGGCCACCGCGGTCCCCGACTACCGGCTGCCGGTGGATGAGGGGCTGCCGGGACGGGCTGTGGCCGGGCGCCGGATCGAGACCGTGACCGCGTTGAGCGCCTTCTCTCAGTTCCGTCGCAGATCTCTGTTCGCCCGCGAAGGCTTCAAGGCGTACGGGGCGGTGCCGCTGATCACGCGCGGCAAGCTGCTGGGGGCGCTCGAGGTGTACCACCGCACGGCACTGACGCCGGACCAGGAATGGATCTCATTTCTCGACGCGCTGGGCAGCGTGGCGGCGATCGCCATCGACAACGCGGCGATGCAGGACCGGCTGCGCAAGGCCCAGTTCGCCGAGCTTCCCCGGCGCGCGCCCGCCCCGCCGCTCGCCCTCAGCCGGCTCGAGATCCAGATCCTTCGCCTGATCGTGGAAGGCCTCACCAACCGTGAGATCGCCGCCCAGGTCCACCTCAGCCAGAACACGATCAAGTTCCACGTCCGGCAGATCCTGCAGAAGACCGGTACTACGAATCGCACCGACCTCGCGCACCGCGCCGCCAAGGAGTCCTGGCTTTAATCGTCTGGATTAACGGAATTACCCATGTGGGTAGGAAATTGGCCCGTCGGGACGTAAGCCGCTAACTAAGCACTTCTTAACCTAACGCCAAGGGAGAAGTGGGTTTGACCTGGCTGGTGGGTGCGCATGTCGGAATCAGCAGCATTAGCTGAGGCTGTCGACCGCCGGCGGGCGTGGAGCCTGGTCGTGCTGGCGATGACGCTCGGGTTGATGGTCCTTCCACCTACCGTGGCTGCTCTCGTTTTGCTGGGGGTGATCGCATGAACGTCCGCGACGGCATGACGCTGGGCCCCTACCGCGTCATCGAGCGGATCGGGCGCGGCGGGATGGCCAGCGTGCACCGCGCTTATCACCCCGGCCTCGACCGCTACGTCGCAATCAAGGTCCTGCCGGACTTCTTCGCGGACGACCCGGGGTACCGCGAGCGCTTCCAGCAGGAGGCGCGCTCGGTGGCCCGCTTGAAGCACCCCAACATCCTGGAGGTCTTCGACTTCGGGTACGAGGAAGGCCTGGCGTACCTCGTCCTCGAGCTGGTCGAGGGCGGCACGCTGCAGGACCGCGTCGGCAGCCCGATGGAGCTACATGAGGTCGTCCTCATCCTCGAGCAGCTGGCCGGCGCGCTGGACCACGCGCACGCGCATGGCATCCTGCACCGAGACCTGAAGCCGTCGAACATCCTCCTCCATAAGGACGGCACGCCGGTCCTGGCGGACTTCGGACTGGCCAGGATGGCGGGCTCGCTGCGCAGGTTGACCAGCTCCGGCACCGTGATGGGGACCCCCGAGTACATGTCGCCTGAGCAGGCCGCCGACGAACCCATCGGCCCGGCCTCGGACCTCTACTCGTTCGCGATCGTGGCGTACGAGATGCTGACCGGGCGCGTGCCGTTCGGTGCTGACACGCCGGCCGCGGTCCTCCTCTCGCACGTGACCAAACCGATGCCGTCGACTCGCGAACTGCGGGGCGAGCTCTCCGCGCACATCGAGGAGGTCCTGCGCCGGGCGCTGGCCAAGCGCCCCGAGGACCGCTTCCAGACCGCCGCCGCTTTCGTCGCCGCACTCAAGCCCGCGGCATGGCCCAACGGAAAGAGTGGCGAGGCGATCGGAAACGTTCCGCTCACGCGCCGGCTGATCCAGCCCGACCGGACACCGGTCGTGCTCGTCGTCGACGACGGCGCCGCGAACCGCGAGCTGATCGAAGCGTGTCTGGCCGGGGTGGAATGTCGGGTCCGTACGGCTGAGGATGGAGTGAGCGCGCTCAAGGTGATCAGCGCATCTCCCCCGGACCTGGTCCTGCTCGATGTGCAGATGCCCGGCATGGACGGCTACGAGGTCTGCCGGCGGATCAAAGCGAACTCAGCCTCCAGGCTGATCCCGGTCGTGATGATCACCTCGCTCGACCGCGTCGCGGACCGGGTGCGCGCGCTCGAGGCAGGCGCGGACGACTACATGACCAAGCCGGTCGACCGCGTCGAGCTGGTGGCGCGAGTCCGCTCAGCTCTGCGGCTGAAGAGCACCTACGACTCACTGGACAGTGCCGAGCACGTGATCTTTGCGCTCGCGGCCGCCGTCGAGGCGAAAGACCCCTACACCGAGGCGCACACGCACCGGGTCGCCGAGTCGGCGCGACGCATCGGTTCGCGGATGGGACTCTCGCCCTCCGACCTCGATGCGCTGTATCGAGGCGGGCTGATCCACGACATCGGCAAGATCGGCGTGCCGGACGCGATCCTGCTCAAGCCCGGACCGCTGGACGCCGACGAGCTCATGTCGATGCATCTGCATCCGATCATCGGCGAGAACATCGTCGCGCCGCTGCGCTCGGCCGCAAGTCTTCTGCCCATCATCCGCAACCACCATGAAAATTTCGATGGCAGCGGCTACCCGGACCGGCTGTCGGGCGCCGGGATTCCCCGGCTCGCCCGGATCGTCTCTGTCTGCGACGCGTTCGACGCGCTGGTCAACGACCGTCCGTACCGGCAGCGCAAGCCGGTCGATGAGGCGCTGGCGATCCTGACCGCGGGCGCGGGACGCCAGTGGGACCCTGAAGTGGTCGACCTATTCGTCAAAGACGTGCCTTTGCTCAAGGCACTGGGCGCGGCCTGAGGTGACTTCATGAGTGACCTCGTCAGGTTCATGCAGGACGCGGTCGCGGTCGCGTTTGTCGCGCTCGGCGTGCTGGTCGCTATCAACTGGCTCCGGCGCCGGGACCGCTCGATGGGCTTCCTCGCGCTGGCCATCATCCTGCTGGCCGCCGTTTCCGGGCTCGGCCGGCTGCAGGCCCACCTCCCGTTCACGATCCCACTCCTCGGCACGCTCAACCTCATCGGCTTCGCAGGCTCTGGTTACGCGCTGCTGCTTTATCGAAACAGTCTCATCCCCCTCCCTCGGCGCTGGCATGCCGTCGCGATCTCATCGTTGGCGGCAGCCAGCGTCTTTCTCATCGCCGCCCAAGCTCTGTCCGCAGGTAAGACCGCGAGCACGATCGTCGCGGTCGTCTGGGTCTTGATCTGGTGCGCGTGCGTCGGTGAGCCGATCGTTCGCTTCTGGCTGGTCGCGCGAAACCTGCCCGCGGTGCAGGCCTGGAGGCTGCGTTCCCTGAGTCTCGGTTTCGGCGGGCTGGTCGCGGTCCTTCTCTTCGCGATCTCGATCGGACTGCTGGTCAGGCAACCCCTAGTCCAGGTCGTCTTCGAGGTCGTGGTGCTCGCGATCGTGCCCCTCCTGTACGCGAGCTTTGCACCGCCGACATGGCTGAGGCGGCAGTGGCGCGCCCCTGAGGAAGAAGGTTTGCGCGCCTTCATGGAAGAGCTCCTGCTGAACGAGGACCGCGACGCCCTGGCGGCGCGTGCTCTCGAGTGGGCGACGCGACTGGTCGGGGGCGCCGCCGCGGTTCAGTTCGATGCCAACCGCAAACCCACCGCGTTCCGAGGCCTGGACGCACGGCAGATCGACGAGCTCGCCGCCCGCGTGTCGAGACTGGATCGCGGCGTGAGCCGCATCACCCTGTCAGGCGAGGAGACCAGCGTGATCGCGCTGCCGGTGGCCGGACTCTCCGGTTCGGGCACGCTCGTCGTCGTTGCCGGTCCGTTTACGCCCGGCTTCGGCGGCGACGAGATGAACCGCACGCAGCAGCTGATGAGCGCGTTCGTGACCGCGCTCGACCGCCGTCACCTGATGGCGCAGCTCGAGCAGCGGAACGTCGCCCTGCAGGAGGCGAACCGGCACAAGAGCGTGTTCCTCGCCAACATGAGCCACGAGCTCCGCACCCCGCTGAACGCGATCATCGGATTCTCCGAGCTCCTCACGGACGCGCGCGAGGGCCAGTTCGACGACGCGACGCGGAAGCGATTCCTGAGCCAGATCCTCACCAGCGGCAAGCACCTGCTCGGATTGATCAACGATATCCTCGACCTGTCCAAGGTCGAAGCCGGTCAGATGGAGCTGCGCCTCAGCCTCGTGTCGGTCGCAGAAGCTGTCGACCAGGTCAGCAAGACGGTCGAGCCGCTGGTCGCGAAGAAGAACATCACGTTGCTGGCCAAGGTCGATGGCGCCGGCGAGGTGCTGGCCGACGGCGGCAAGCTGAAGCAGATGTTGCTGAACCTCGTCTCCAACGCGATCAAGTTCACACCCGAAGACGGGACCGTGACGATCGATGCCATGCGCACGAAGGACACCGTCGAGATCTCGGTCGCCGATACCGGGATCGGCATCGCCGAGGCGGACCTGAAACAGATCTTCCACGAGTTCCACCAGGTCGACCCAGGACCTGGACGCAAGCACGAGGGCACGGGTCTCGGGCTCGCCCTGACCAAGCGGTTCGCCCTTCTCCACGGCGGCGACGTGCGCGTGACCAGCCGGATCGACAAGGGCAGCGTCTTCACGCTCGTCATGCCGATCCACGCAAGGGTGCAGCCTCCGAGCGAGCATGCGAGGGCCGGGGCGGTGAACGGGCACGGTTCTGGGCCACTGGTGCTGGTGGTGGAAGACGACCCGGCGGCCGCGGAGCTGCTCACGCGCCAGCTCACGAACGCCGGCTATCGGACCGAGGTGGCGCGATCCGGGAATGACGCGCTCGAGCGCGCGCGCCGGCTCAAGCCGGCCGCGATCACGCTCGACATCATCATGCCCGAGCTGGACGGCTGGGAGGTGATCACGCGATTGAAGAGCGACGAGGCCACCAGCGGCATCCCGATCGTCGTCGTGAGCGTCGTCGACAACCCCGAGCTTGGCATGGCGCTGGGCGCGATCGACTACTTCGTCAAGCCCGTCAACTCCTCGGCGCTGGTGGAACGCCTCAGCCACTTCGACGTCGAACGCGCTCCGGGCCAACGCAAGGTCCGCGTGCTGGTGGTCGACGACGAGGCGGCCAACCGGACACTGCTCACAGAAGCGCTCGAGCCCGCCGGCTTCACAGTCCTGCCCGCGACGGGCGGCCGGGAGGCGATCGAGATCGCCAAGTCGTCGAAGCCCGACCTCGTGCTGCTTGACCTCATGATGCCGGAGGTCAACGGCTACGACGTGGTGGAGGCGCTGCGTGCGGATGAGAGGACTCGCGACACGCCGATCATGGTCCTCACCGCGGCCAACCTGACCGAGGCCGACAGGCGTCAGCTCAACGGTCGGGTTTCGCAGATCCTGAGCCGCGGCTCGGTGGCGACGTCGGACATCGTCGGATTGCTCAAGCGCGTGGTCGACCACCGCAACGGCGGGGATAAATGACCGAGCGAGCCCTGGTCCTGATCGTCGAGGACAACGAGGCCAACCAGCTGCTAACCAGCGCGGTGCTCGAGCTCGAAGGGTTTGAGGTGCGGATCGCCGGTTCGGGACCCGAAGCCCTCGACGTGCTGCGCGACTGCGCTCCCGACCTGATCCTGATGGACGTCCAGCTGCCCGGCCAGGACGGGCTCACGCTGACGCGCCTGATCAAGTCGGACCCAGCCACATCCGCCATCCCTGTGGTGGCGCTCACGGCCCACGCGATGACCGGCGACCGTGAGCTGGCTCTGGCGGCCGGATGCGCCGCCTACATCTCCAAACCGATCGACACGCGCACCTTTGGCGTCCAGGTGAGGCAGTTCCTGTCCGCCGCGGTCGACGGCGATCGTCGTGCGGTCGCCCAGTGAGCGAGCGCAACCGCATTCTCGTCGCCGACGACGACCCTGCGAGCGCCGAGCTACTCACCTATTTCCTGGAATCGCATGGTTTCCAGGTCTCGACCGCGAACGACGGCAATCGCGCGCTCGAGATGGGGACGAGCGGGGACTACCAGCTCGTGATTCTCGACGTCCACATGCCGATGTACGACGGCGTCGAAGTGCTGCAGCTCCTGCGCAAGAGATACGTCCTGCGGCCGATCAAGGTGATCGCGCTTACCGGCGACCTCTCGGACGAGGTCCGGCAAGCGCTCGAAGGCAATGGGATCGACAGCTTCATCACCAAGCCTGTCGACCTGGCACTGCTACGTGAGGAAGTGAATCGCCTGATGGCGGCGTAGGCGGTGGGCCTGTGATCGCGGTCTCGCCGGTCGGCATCGACCCCGAGCTGGTCGAGGTGACGCCGTGGGTTCTCCTCGTCGTGAGCGATGCGCGCAAGCTGCGGCTGGTCCGCGCTGCCTTCGAGCGTGCGGGGTTCGGGGTCGAGGTCGCGGCGTCGGTCGAGGACGCGTTCGAGTTCCTCGCGGTCATGACGCCGGCGCTGATCGTGATCGACGAGCGCCTACCAGGTTCGGGTGACCTTCTGTATCGTGCGCGGGCTGTCGGGATCGAAGCCTCGGGCGACCGCGACGCGGTGAGCCAGCAGCTGGCCCGAGACGGCCAGCGTGACCGGGGTGAGCTCTTCAGGGAGCCCTGAAGCGTCGACAAGGTGCAGCACGTTGCACCCCTTTTCCTCGAGTCGCGCCTTCACCGCTTCCAGGTTCGCGGCCACGTGTCCGCCGCCGTCGACGATGAGCGCCGGCAAACCTGCTTCGACCACCGCGATGGGCCCGTGCTCGAAGTCCGCGACCGACCAAGCGCGCGCGAGCACGTAGCTTGTCTCGCTGAGCTTCAGCGCGATCTCCTCGGCGGTCGAGAAGTTGAAGCCGCGGCCGAGCACGATGGCACGCGGGCCCGTCAGAGACGGGACCAGGGCCTCGACCGACGTTTCCCTCTCGAGCGTGCGGGCGATAGCCTCCGGCACGGCCTTGAGCCCGGACTCGAACGCCGGGTCCGGGCTGATCGCCTGCGAGATGAGGGCCAGGGCCAGCAGGCTCGCGGTGTAGGTCTTCGAGGCTGGGACGCTGACCTCCGGACCCGCCTCCAGCGCCAGCACGAGATCGGCGGCATCTGCGAGCTTGGATCGCGGGTCGTTCGTGATCGCGAGCGTGAGCACGCCCTGGCGCCTTGCTTCTTCGAGCACCGCGACCACGTCCGGCGATTGACCCGACTGCGAGATGCCGATCACGCATTGGCCGTCGAGGCGTGGTGGACGAGCGTAGTGGGTGAACAACGACGGCGCTGCGAGCGCGACGAGGTACTGGTTCCGCGCGCCGAAGAGGTATTTCGCGTACAGAGCCGCGTGGTCCGAGCTGCCGCGTGCGGCGATCAGGATGCCGCGCGGCCCCACCTCCCGAATGCGAGACGCAATCGTGTTGGCCGCTTCGGCGCCGTGGGCGAGCAGCCTGGCCGCAACCTCAGGCTGCTCGGCGATCTCCGCGCGGAAGCGGCTCACCGGCGCCCGAGCTCTCGCGCCACCCGCGCACGGCTCGAGGAGCCGCCGATGTCGAGACCTAAGAGGGTCGCCTGAATTTCACCACCCCCCTGACCATGGTCAGCCGAACGCGGAGGTCCGGGTCGAGCACGACGAGATCCGCGCAGGCGCCTTCGTGGACGCGGCCCAGCCGGTTTTCGCCGAGCACCTTCGCCGGGACGGCCGACGCAAGGCTGATCGCGCGTGCAACGCCCACGCCCGGCAACCGCGCCATGAGGCGGACGAGGTCCGGCATGGTGGCCGCGCTCCCCGCCAGCGTTCCGTCCTCCAGGTGGACGACCCGGCCGTCGCTGATCACCGCCCGGCCAGAAAGAGCGTAGGTCCCCGGCGGCGACCCGGCGGCGGAGGTCTGGTCGGTCGTGAGCGCGATGCGCGAGGCGCCTTTGACGCGAAACAGCTGCTCGCAGACCGACGGATGCACGTGCTCACCGTCCGCGATCACCCCGGCCGTGACCCTGGGATCGAGGAGCAGGGCGAGTGCGATGCCCGGCCGCCGATGGTGCACCGGAGGCATGGCGTTGTAGATGTGGGTCGCGAAACGGACACCAGCCGCGATGGCCTTGCGGCCCTGCTCGAAATCGGCGCCCGTATGGCCC
>VBFV01000083.1 GCA_005881335.1 Chloroflexota bacterium | reverse complement strand
GAACCTGTTGCTGCGGTTGTGGTTATGCAACCTAGCTGACTCGGTGTCTTCCACGCGTTCGAAACCGCTCCTGAGAAAGGTGCCCGCTGAGGGATTCGAACCCCCGACCCTCTGTTCCGAAGACAGATGCTCTGGTCCCCTGAGCTAAGCGGGCGCCACATTCATGGTATGGCGGTCTGAACCGACTGATTCCGCACCGCCGCATCCAGCGGAGCGTATCGACGGTGGGAATTAGGCTCCGGTGGCGTCAGCGAGGCGTAATTAGGGCCCGATCAGCCTACCGCGTACCTCTGGTGGTTCAGGCCCCAGGCCGCGTACCGCATCAGGCCCATCGCTCGGTAGCGGCGGCGGCGCGCCACCGTCGTGCCTGCCTCGATCGCGGTGCGCAGCTCCTTCGGCGTCTTGCCCGGAAACTCGGTATACGCCCGCCCGACCGCGTCCAGGATGTGCGCGTCGGAGCCGCCCAGCTCCGTGCAGCCCAGGCCCATGTTGAGCCGGTGCGCGAGCTGGTTGAAGAAGTAGAACCCAGGCGTCGCGTTCTCGACCTCGATCGCGTCGAAGTCGAGCTCGGCCGCGAGCCAGCCGACCCCGTGCACCGGCCCGTTCCGGACGCGTCTTTGAGTGCGCCAGAAGGGATGCACCGCGACCGCCATACCGCCCTGATCGTGAATCGCATCCACGGTCGCGGCTGCGGACATGCCCGGTCGGATCCGGCGCGCGACGAACAAGCCGACGATGTGGCCGTCACGGCTGGAGACTTCCTCACCGATGACCACCTGCAACCTCGACGACAAACCCGCGGCGTGGTCGGCGGCGCGCAGCGCACCTTCGATCGTGTCGTGATCGGTGACTGCGATCACGTTAAGTCGTGTTGCGCGCGCGTAATCGACCAGCTCGTGCGGTGAGGGCCAACCGTCACTTGCGGTGGTGTGCATGTGCAGATCGGCGCGACCGCGCGAAACCATGGGTGTGCATCCTACGCCCGGCGGGCTTACCATCGACCCGTAACAACCTGCCTCTGGGGTGAAGAAAGGTGGAGGTGGCGGCAGTGGAAGGCTTGATGCAGGACTACGAGCTCAGTCTGCAGCACGTGCTGTGGCGGATTGAGCGACTGCACCAGAAGAAAGAGGTCGTAACCAAGCTCGAGCAAGGCGTACACCGCATGACCAACGCCGAGATGGTGCCTCGCATCAACCGGCTGGCCGGCGCGTTGAAACGGCTTGGTGTCAAACCCGGGGACCGGGTGGCGACGCTGGCGTTCAACAACCACCGCCACCTGGAGCTCTACTACGCCGTGCCCTGCATGGGTGCCGTGCTGCATACGCTGAACCTGCGGCTGTTCCCTCAGCATCTCGAATTCATCATCAATGACGCGGAAGACAAGACTTTATTTGTCGATCAGGCGCTGCTTCCGCTGCTGAAGCCGCTGATCGGAAAGATCCCGAGCATCAAGCGGTTCGTCCTCATGACCGATGCCTCGGCGCCGTCGCACAACCAGGACGGCATCGGAGAGATGCTCGACTACGAAGCCCTCCTCCAGGCCGAGAGCGACAGCTATCCCTGGCCCAAGCTCTCGGAACGGATGGCGGCGGCCATGTGCTACACCTCGGGCACCACCGGCAACCCGAAAGGGGTCGTGTATTCGCACCGCTCCCAGTTCATCCACACGATGGGCGTGCTGCAGGCGGACAACCTCGGGCTGACCGAGAAGGACACGGTCCTGCCGATCGTGCCCATGTTCCATGCCAACAGCTGGGGCCTGCCCTACGCCTGCGGCATGGCGGGCTGCAAGGTCCTGTTCCCCGACCGGTTCATGGGCGACGCCAAATCGGTGGTCGACCTGGCCGAGCAGGAGGACGCGACGATCCTGGCCGGCGTCCCCACGATCTGGATCAACACCGTGGCCCTGTTGAAGGAGACCGGCCAGCGGCTGCCCAAGGTCCACACGGTCATCTGCGGCGGCTCGGCCATTCCCCGCTCACTCATGGAAGCCATGGACGCGGTTGGGCTCCGCATGCTGCACGCCTGGGGCATGACCGAGACCTCCCCGCTCGGCAGCGTCAGCCGGCCTCGCGCGGGCACCGCCAAGGAGGACGAGCTCGATGTGCGCCTGACCCAGGGTGTGATCGTGCCCGGCGTCGAGATCCGGATCACCGACCCGGCAAGCGGCGAAGAGCTGCCCTGGGACGGCGTCGCGTTCGGCGAGATCCAGGTCCGGGGGCCGTGGATCGCCCGGGGCTACCACAACGGCTACGACCCCGGCAAGCTGACCGAGGACGAGTGGTTCCGCACCGGCGACGTGGCCAAGATCTCGCCCGACGGCTACATCCAGATCGTCGACCGGACCAAAGACGTCATCAAGTCGGGCGGCGAGTGGATCTCCTCCGTCGAGCTCGAGAACGCGGTCATGGCTCACCCCAAGATCCTGGAGGCGGCGGTCATCGGACTGCCCCACGTCAAGTGGGACGAGCGGCCGGTCGTCTACGCGGTCGCGAGACCGGAGTTCAAGGGCCAGGTCACCGAACAGGAGGTGATCGACTTCCTGAGGGACAAGGTCGCCAAATGGTGGCTGCCCGACGAGGTCCGGTTCATCGACGAGGTGCCCAAGACCTCGGTCGGGAAATTCGACAAGAAGGTGCTGCGGGCGAGCGCCGTGCCCATCAAGGAAGGCGCGACCCAAGCGGCGCGCAAGTGAGCGCCCGCGTGGGCGTCCGCGAGCACCGGATCGGCCGCGACAAGTTCCACCACAAGTGGGACAACTCGCTGGAGCCGGTGGCCGTGATCGACCCCGGCGACGTGGTGCACTTCGAGACCGAGGAGGTCACGGCGGGTCAGCTGCAGAAGGGCGACCCCGCCTCCCGGCTGGGCACGCTCGACTTCGACCGGCTCTACCCTCTCGGTGGGCCGGTGTTTGTGCGCGGGGCCGAGCCGGGTGACGCGCTGGAGGTCGAGATCCTGGAGCTGAAACCCGGCTCGTGGGGTTGGAGCGCGATCCTGCCCGGGCTGGGCCTTCTCGCCTCGGACTTCCCAGATCCCTACGTCCGCTATTTCGACCTGGGGGACCGGACGTCGGCGGAGCTGCGCCACGACGTGCACATCCCGATCGCGCCGTTCTGCGGCACGATGGGCGTCGCGACCGACGAGGCCGGCCCGATCGCCGTCCTGCCGCCGACCAAGGGCGCCGGCAACGTGGACACGCGCCACCTGACGGCCGGAACAAAGCTGTATCTGCCTGTCTTCGTCCCCGGCGGGCTGTTCTCCGCGGGTGACTGTCACGCCGCGCAGGGAGACGGCGAAGTCTGCGTTACCGGGATCGAATGCCCGATGACGTTCTCACTCCGGTTTGGAGTGGTCAAGGGCGGGTCGCCTCGGCCCTGGAGCTACCACTTTGTGACGCCGGCCGCGCCCCTGCAGCCACGCAGCGATGCGGCCGGCTATCACTCGGTGTGCGCGCTGGGACCCGACCTCATGGAGAACGCCCGCAACTCGGTGCGGTACACCATCGAATGGCTGGTCGCCGACCACGGGCTGAGTCGCGAGGACGCCTACGTCCTGTGCAGCCTGGCCGGGGACCTGCGGATCAGCCAGATCGTCGACCAACCGAACTGGGGGGTCTCGTTCTATCTGCCGCTGAGCGTCTTTTCCTAGTCTGTAGCTCGCCCAAGCGGGAGGTATCCCCGGCGCTGTCGGGCATACTGGCAACCCCATAGAGCAAAGGTGAGCACGACACAGCTAGGGCGCTACCCGATCGAAGCCGAGCTGGGGCGAGGCGCGATGGGAGTGGTGTACCGCTCCACCCATCCCCGCCTCGAGATCCCGGTCGCGATCAAGGTCCTTTCCGACCAGTATTCGAGCGACCCCAGCTTCCGCCAGCGCTTTCACCGCGAGGCGGCCACGGTCGCGGCCCTGAACCACCCCGGGATCGTCCGCGTCTACGACTTCGACGAGGACGGCCCCGTCCTCTTCATCGTCATGGAGTGGGTCGACGGCCGGTCGATGCGCTCCTGGCTGGACGAGTACGGGCGGTTCAGCGTCGACGTCTCGGTCGACCTGATCCAGCAGCTCCTGTCGGCGGTCGGGGTGGCGCACGACTACCAGGTCGTCCACCGCGACCTGAAGCCCGACAACATCCTGATCTCCAACCGCGGCAAGACCAAGATCCTCGACTTCGGCATCTCCAAGCTGATCGACGACAAACACCGGCTGACGGCGACCGGGAGCATGGTGGGCACCCCCGCCTACATGGCGCCCGAGCAGGTGAAGGGCGAGCCGGTCGACGCCACCGCCGACATCTACTCGCTGGGCATGATCCTGTACGAGCTCCTCCACGGCGAGCCGCCGTTCACCGGCCAGCTCCCCGCGGTGCTTCACTCGCAGGTCTTCGACCGCCCGCGCGCCTCGACCGCCATCCCCTCGCCGATCATGGAAATCATCTGGAAGGCGACGTCCAAAGACCGCAGCCAACGCTTCCAGACCTGTGAGGAGTTCGCGGGCGCGTTCCACTACATGCCGAAAGCCGGCGTGGCGCATCCCCCGGTGGAGACGCTTTCCGCCGAGGTCGCCGTCGAACAGGAGATGGAGGAGCCCACCCCGCTCCCCGCGCGATCCGACGGGCATAAGCCGGCGGGGGTCTGCACCTACAGCGACTGCAACGAGCGCCGGGGCTGGGCGTGCGCCTACACCGACCTGACCGGGCGGAAGTGCAACAGCTGGTGGTGCCGCCGCCACATCCAGTTCATCGAGCGGACGCCGTTCTGTCCACGCCACGCGAGCGTGATTCGCGCGCTCGCGCCGACCGCGAACACCATCTTCGAGATCAAGAACCGCCCCGCGGTCGATGACCGCGCGCTGCCTCTGGCCGCGCTCGTGGCGGAGGACGTCGACAAGGACGTGACCGAGCTGGTGCGGCGCCGCTATCAGAACCGCAAGGACGTCACGATCGCGCGCGACCGCACGGTCCGGCAGACCTGGTCCGGCCGCAACGACGTCGCATGGGAGCGCAGCTGGGCCGCCCTCAAGAGCCAGGGTTACCTGATCCGGATCGCCGTGCGCGTGGCGGCGGACGAGCCGGACATCGTCCAGCTGCTCATCGGCAACACCCTGGTGTTCAAGGAGATCCCTGACTGGATCAGCCGCCGGCGCGAGGGCGAGCCGCCCGACCACGCCGACCGCGCGCGTTTCGGCAAGAAGCTGTTCGCCGCGATCCTCGAGCATGTCGACGCGCCGCGGCCCGTCCCGTCGGCGGTGCCTTCGACGGCCCACCAGATCGAGCCACCCCCACCACCCGAGATCAACCGCACCTTGATCGAAGGCATGGTGTTGCGCATCGCCTCCTCGGCCACGCGCGTCACGGGCTTCGAGGTGGCCGAGGCGCTCGCGCTGCCTTTCGTCGCGATCGAGCCGATCCTCAAGGCGCTGACGGGGACGAACTTCCTCGACGCTCTCGGCCTCGCGCAGGAGCAGGGTCCCTGGCTCGGGCGGCCGCTTTCGGAACGGATGGCTTACGCCATCACCAAGCAGGGCCGCACGCGCAGCGACCAGATCGCCGATGCCAGCACGCGCTACATGGGGCCGGCGCCGGTTTCGATGCAGGAGTACAAAGCAGTGCTGGCCGAGGCGGCGAAACCGGGCACGCTGGACCTGGTCAAGGTCAGTCTCGCGCTTTCAGGGATCGAGCTTGCGCCCGGCGTGATGGAGGCGGTGCGCGCCGCGGTCAACTCGCGCTCGTCCATCTTCATCTACGGCGCGCCAGGCAACGGCAAGACGACGCTGGCGCGGCGCATCCCGACCCTTCTCGGGGGGCCGATCGTGCTCCCGGTCGCGCTGGACGTCGGCGGCGGCGAGGTGATGACGATCTTCGACGGCGCCGTGCACCGGCTCGAGCCGAACCAGCCCGCGGACCGTCGCTGGCGGCGCGTCGCGCGGCCGCTGGTG
The DNA here is from genome assembly GCA_005881335.1 of Chloroflexota bacterium. Taxonomy (GTDB): domain Bacteria; phylum Chloroflexota; class Dormibacteria; order Dormibacterales; family Dormibacteraceae; genus 40CM-4-65-16. The sequence continues at coordinate 2,411 of VBFV01000083.1, read as the reverse complement.
CAGGTGGGCGGTGAGTTTCAGCTCGAGATGTTCGACTCGACGTGGGAGGACGGCAGCCGCGTGTACAGCGCGCCGCTGCAGGTGAAGGCGAACGGTGGCGTGCTCCTCATCGACGACCTCGGCCGCCAGCGCGTATCGCCCAAGCAGATCCTCGACCGCCTGCTCGTGCCCCTGGAGCAGGACACTGACTTTCTCAATCTTTCTGCGAGCGGCCGCAAGGTCGAGATCCCGTTTCGCGCGCAGCTCGCGCTCTCGACCAACCTCAAACCCGCGGAGCTGCTGGACGAGGCGTATCTCCGCCGGCTGGCCTACAAGGTGCTGATGCCCGACCCGACGTGGGAGATGTGGTGCCGCATCTTCGAGCGGGAGCGGGAGCGGTTGACGATTCCCCCCGCACCCCAGGCTCTGGAGATGGTGCAGGCCATGTATGGCGGCCGCCCGACGCGTGGCAACCACCCGCGCGACCTTTTGGAGCGGTTGGTCGACGTGTCGTCGGCGCGTGGCGTGCGCCCCCAGCTCACGCCGGAGCTGGTCGAGGCGGCCTGGAACACGCTGTTCGTCGCCAGCTAGCAGCCGGCCTCGTCCGAACCCCCGAATATCAGGGCCGACCCGTCTGGATTCTGCGCCGAGGCCGCTCCCCAGCGTGGCGAGATGCCGCTTGCAGTCTTCGACCACGCTGCGCCATCCCAAGCCCACGCGTCGCCTGATGGTTGCGGACATGGCATTCCCAGCAAAACGACGGCGCGTTTGCGACCACTGTCCCAAATTGCGTTTGTGAAGCCCTGGGCCGGTGGCCCAGCCGCTGTGACCTGCTTCCACCGGCTTCCGGTAAGCGACCAGAAATCGCCAAGAAGCGCGCCCTGAGCACCTGGTCCGGCGGTCGCGTTCAGTCCGGTCCCTCCAAAAACGAGGAGGGACGAATTGACAGGGTCCCACAGCAAGGCGGAGCTGGCGCGCCCCGGAGGCTCCGGAGCCTGATCGACGCGTGACCACGTTTTGCCGTCCCAGGTCCACGCGTCGCCGTAGTACTTGACGTTGTAGTAGCGCCCGCCGAAAAGGAGAACCCTGTTGCCGGCGGTGACCATCAGCGGACCCTCTCTGGGCCCCGGATCGGTCGATTTCTCGACCGCCACTGTCCAGTCGAACCCATCCCAGGTCCACGTGTCCGATGCATCAAATCCCTCGGCCGCATCTGGGACGACACCGCCGTAGAGCACGACGACTCGATGCACGGGGTCGTATGCCATGGCGGCGGCCCGGCGCGGCGGTGGCTTGTGTGTCGGCGAGAGCGCTTTCCATGTCTTGCCGTCCCACGCCCATGTTTCGTCTGAAGTGCGCTTCGCGGTCTGGCCACCGAACATGACGTAGACATCACGCGCCTGGTCGTACGCGACGGAAGCGGAATATCGTGGCGCCGGGCCCGCGATTGCGGCCTGGTGCCACGCCGCGCCGTCCCACGCCCACGTATCACCAAGCGGCCCGGGGGTGCGGGGTGTGGGAGTCGGCAAGTTCGGGGATCCGCCGCAGGCGGACAGCACCAAAAGCACGGTGATCCAAATGGATTTGCTCACTCGCGGCGCAGCTTAGAGTGCCCGGCGGGGTCTGACTAGGCCCTGGGTATACTCACCTCTCGCCCCAAAAGCGGCGGTGGCGGAATGGCAGACGCGCTAGTTTCAGGAGCTAGTGTCCGCAAGGACGTGGAGGTTCAACTCCTCTCCGCCGCACCAGCGCGTTCTTGGCGCCGCTCCTGCGCTGATGCGCACGCTTGGCGCCAAACGCGCCTATGGAATGCGTTTCATACACCCCGTTGGCGTCAAACGTGCGGAATTGGACGCTGCCGCTTAGCGGCTCAGGACTTTCTCCAGCTGTTCCTTGTTCATCCGTGAGCGGCCCTTGATCCCGCGCTCCTTGGCTTCGTTGCGCAGCTGGTCGTAAGTCGGTCCACCCGAGCCTCGGTGTGACCGAAGACCGCCCCTCCGACCCGACGACAGGTCCTGGATAGACGACCGGCTGGCCTCCATGGCCTCCCCATGGCGGGCGCGCTCCTTGTTGACGGTGCGCGCCGCGATTTCTTCAGCTCTCTCCTCGCCGGTGCCCCTCTCCAGGAGCCCTTCCTTGATGTGTTCGTACTGGCGTTCGCGCTTGTCGCTCCACGCGCCTCTCGGCATTTGAAATCAAACCTCCTTCGTTTCTGCCTTGACAACGCGCCGGTAAATCCATTCGACTGATCGGGCGTGAGCTCAATCACCGACGACCAGCTGCGGACGCTTTACCGCACGCTCTTGGTCTTTGCCACCGTCGGCGTCGTCATCCTGGCCATCGGCCTGGTCGAATTCGCGTACTTCGAGCGGCCCGGCCAGAGCAGCGGCGCCAAGGCGCACATCGTCGGCGTGTATCAGTTCGACCCTGAG
>VBFV01000082.1 GCA_005881335.1 Chloroflexota bacterium | reverse complement strand
CGGACATCGATGGCTGCATAGCCGAACAATCGTAGCGCTGCTGGCGGTGCTGATGGTGGGATGCGGCTCGAGCGACGGACAGGTGAGTGCATCGCCGTCGCACCCATCGAATCCAACCCCCACCCGGCAGCTCGGCCCTGGGGGCCTGACGCTCGACGAGGAGATCGGCGCCGTGATCATGGTGGGCTTCGAGGGTCCGGATCAGGAAGGCGGTCAGGTGTGCCTGGCCGTGAGCTCAGTACCCTGCGCGCCAATGCCAGTCGGCCAGGGGGACGTGACAAGGATGGCCGCGGGTATCAGAGCATTGGACTTCGACCTCAACCTCGCGCCCGTCTCCGATGTCTGCTCGGGTCCGTCGTCTGTCATGTGGGGGCGTTGCTACGGGACCGATCCCGGCTCTGTCGCTCAGGCGGTGGGATCCGTTGTCGATGGAATCCACGCCGCGCAAGTCCTGTCTGCGGCAAAGCATTTTCCCGGCCACGGCAATACCACGGTGAGCTCTGAAACGCAGCTGCCGCGGATCGACGAGAGCCTGGCCACGCTCCGCGCTCATGACCTTCCGCCCTTCCAGGCCGCGATCGCGCACGGCACAGACTTCGTGCTGCTCGGTCATCTCTTCTACCCGGCGCTCGACCCGCAGCGCTCAGCCGACCTGTCGCCCGCGACCATCAGCCTTCTTCGTTCCGACCTCGCGTTCAAAGGCGCAATCCTCTCGGACGACATGGAGATGGGCGCGATCACAACCAGCACGCCAGCACCCGAAGCGGCGGTGCAGTTCTTGATCGCAGGCGGCGACATGGTCATGGTCGCCCACCACCTACCCGTTGCGGACGCGACCTACGATGCGATCAGAGCCGCGGTGGTGACCGGTCGCCTTCCACGCTCGCGACTCGATGCAGCGGTCGCGACCCTGTTGGCCTTGCGGCGCTAGGTCAGCCCGTAGACCCTCGCCGCCGTACCGCCCATGATCTGGTCGTCGTCTCCTACGAGCTGTCGCGTGGTGGTCACGACCTGCTCGTAGGAGGCGGCCAGCAGCGAGACCGGCCAATCCGAGCCGAACATGCAGCGGTCCGCGCCGAACCAGTCGATCACCCGCCGGACGTATGGCTCTAGTTGCTCGGCCGTCCATGACTTCCAGTCGGCCTCGGTGAAGAGTCCGGAAATCTTGCACGTGACGTTGGCGAGGTCGCTCATCGGCGCCAGCGCCGCCTCCCAATCAGAGTCCGCCGGGCCGGCGGCGATGCGCGGTTTGGCTGCGTGGTCGATCACGAACCGAATCCCCGGGTGCCGCTTCACCGTCTCGAGCGCGGCCGGCAGCTCGCGCGTGCGCACCAGGACGTCGTAGACCAACCCGGCCTCCCCGACCGCGGCGATGCCGCACTGCACGTCGTCGCGCAGCAGCCACCTGGGATCTGGCTCGTCATGGACCTGGTGCCGGATGCCGACCAAAAAGCTCCCGCCTTCGCTCCTTTTCAGACCGGCGATCGTCTTGTCCACCGACCGATCGGTGAGGTCCACCCAGCCCACGACGCCGGCGATGAACTCGTTTTCCGCTGCGGTCTGGAGGAACTCGCGCGTCTCCTCCAGGCTCGAGACCGTCTGGACCACGACCGTCCTGTCGATCCCGTTCCCGTCGAGGAGTGGTTTCAGATCCGACGCGTCGAAACGCCGCCGGATCGCGTCCAGCTCGTCCCCCATCCAGGGATACTCGCGGTGGGCGGGATCCCAGAGGTGATGGTGGGCGTCGACGACCATCAGGGCGCCGGCGCTTCGGGCGTGACGAGGCCTTCGGCCTTCAGGTCCTCCCACACCGCGGGCGGAATCGACGCCTGGAACGCGTCGATGTTTTCGGTGAGCTCGTCCACCGAGCGGCATCCGGTGAGGACGGTCTGCACGGCCGGATGACCCAGGGGAAACTGGATGGCGACAGCCTTCTGCGAGACGCCGTGGCGCTCGCACACCGCTTTGATTCGCGCGGCGCGCTGGACGAGCTCGTCGGGCGCTGTCTGGTAGTTGTAGTGCGTCCCGGGGCGCGGGTCGGCGAGGATGCCGCTGTTGAAGACGCCGCCGGCGATGATCGCGATCCCTCGCTCGACGCAGAGCGGCAGCAGCTCCTTGAGCCCCACCTGGTCGAGCACCGTGTATCGGCCCGCGAGAAGGAAACAGTCGAAGTTCGCTTCGCGGGCGAAACGGGCAAGCATCTCGGCCTGGTTCATGCCGGCCCCGACCGCCTTGATCGTGCCTTCCGACCGGAGACGGTCGAGCGCCGGGTATGCGCCTGCCAGAGCCTCGGCGAAGTGCTCGTCGGGGTCGTGGATGTGGAGGATGTCGATCCGGTCGATACCGAGTCGCGCGACGCTCTCCTCGACCGAGCGCATCACGCCGTCGTACGAGAAGTCGTAGACGGGGTTGAAGGGAGGAGCGCCGGGAAAAGTGTCGCTCTGCGGCGGAGCACCTGCGCGAAGGAGCCGGCCAACTTTCGTCGCGAGCACGAACTGGTCCCGAGGCTTGGTGCCCAAGACCGCGCCCAGGCGCTGTTCGGCCAGGCCGTTTCCGTATTGGGGCGCGGTGTCGAAAAAACGGATGCCGGCCGACCACGCGGCCTCGACGACTCGGTGCGCATCGTCATCCGCCAGGGCCTGGAAGAGGCCCCCCAGGGGCGCGGTGCCAAAGCCGAGCCGCGTCACGTCGAGGGGCGTTCGCCCGAGCCGGACCCGCGCTGTCGGGTTCAGGCCGAGGCTCCCGCTGCCACCTGCTTCCGCAGCCAGCGCTCGCCGCTCGCGATGTGGGCGGTCGCGGCAGCTCGAGCCAGCTCCGGGTCGCCCTGCATGATCGCCTCGTAGATCCGGCGGTGCTCTTCGCGCGTGACGTCCAGCGCGTTGTCCGCGGCCCGGCCGTGCCACAGACGGACTCGGTGCATTCGCGTCGAAAGGCTGGCCAGCAGCGAGATCAGGACCGGGTTTCCGGTCGCGCGCGCGATCACGGCATGAAACGCTACATCCGCTTCCACGAGCTCTTCGACGCCCTGCGCATCGCGCATCCGCTCGAGACTCGAGCCCAGCTCCTGCTTCCCCGCCTCGTCGATGCGCGCGGCGGCAAGCGAGGCAGCGGCGGCCTCTAGGATGCGGCGGACCTCATACAGCGCCACCGCCCCCTCCCCGAGCAGCAGGTGGCTGACAAAACCGGTGCTCTCCAGCAGCAGGTCAGGCTCCAGGCTGCTGACGTAGGTGCCATCGCCCTGGCGCACCTCCAGCACCCGCAGCTGAGAGAGCGCGCGGACGGCTTCGCGAAGGGAGTTGCGGGACAGGCCGAGCTCGGCGGCCAGCTCGCTCTCTTTCGGCAGCCGGTCGCCCGGACCCCAGGCACCTGACACAATTCGCTCTCGGATCTTGTCGATGGCGTCGTCGGTGACGCTCGGGGCGCGGGCGGCGCGCCGTTTGCGTTGGGATCCATTGTCGACCAGAGGTCGGAGGTTCGGTGCCTTCATGGCGTCAAGAACGGGTGAGGAAACCTAGTTTGATTGACAAACATCGGAGCTTCAGCATATAGCTAAGGCGATGGGCAGGCTCGACGGCAAGGTATGCGTGATCACAGGCGCAGGCTCGGGCATCGGGCAGGCGAGCGCGCTTCTGTTTGCGCGCGAAGGCGCCCGCGTGGTCGTGTCCGACATCGACCTCGACGCCGCACGCGACACGGCGCAGGAGATCACGAAGGCGGGAGGCCAGGCGGTCGCCGAGCAGGTCGACGTCACCGACGAGGCGCAGACCGCGGACCTGGCCGAGCGGATCGTGCGGCGCTTCGAGCGAGTCGACGTGCTGTTCAACAACGCCGGCATCGGCGGGGTCGGCGACGTCCTGGAGACCGAGCCCGACCTGTTCGACCGCGTGATGCGGGTCAACGTCCGCGGCGTCTATCTGATGAGCAGGGCGATCGTCCCGCACATGATTACGCAGCGGTCCGGATCGATCATCAACATGTCGTCGTGCATCGCCGAGATCGGCCTCGCGCGGCGCATCTCATACGCCGCCTCCAAGGGCGCGGTGCTGTCGATGACGAAGTCGATGCAGGTCGACCTCGCGCCACATGGCATCCGGGTCAACGCTCTGCTGCCCGGCACGATCCTGACGCCGTTCGTCGAGCGCTACCTGAAGGAGTCCTACGCCGACCCCGAAGAAGGCATGGCCGCGATCCGCAAGCGGCAGCTCACCAACGACCTGGGGCAGCCTGAGGACGTCGCGAACGCGGCGCTCTACCTCGCCTCCGACGAGTCGAGGTTCGTGATGGCGTCCGGCCTGGTCGTCGACGGCGGAGTGAGCGGAACTAAATAAGACTGTGCGCCTGACCGGTCGCGACAGGCTGTTCCTGTTCGCGCCGCTCGCGCTTCTACTCGCCGGCTGGCTCGTCCTTCCCGCGCTCCTCGGCCTCCTCGCGACCTTCTCCACCTACTCGCCATTCGCGACCAGCGTGCAGTTTTCGGGGCTCGCCAACTACGCGGCGGTCGTCCGCGACCCGTTGTTCGTCGCCGCGGCCCGCAACGTGGCTGTCTTCACCCTGGTGGCCGTGCCGCTCGAGCTCGTGATCGGGTTCAGCGTCGCCTATGTGCTGCGCCGCCCGTTTCAAGGGCGCGCGGCGCTGCGGGTCCTCCTGCTGCTGCCCTGGCTGGTCAGCCCCATCGCGAGCGGAGTGATGTGGCATTTCCTGTTCGGCGGCGCGACCGGCATCGTGGATTTCGTACTCGGCTGGCTTGGCCGGCCGGACGTGCCCTCGCCCCTGGGCGACATTCGTCTTGCGCTTCCCGCCGTGATCGCGGTCGAGGTCTGGCGGATGGCCCCGTTCGTCACGTTCCTGCTGCTGCCGAGCCTGGCTTCGATCCCAACCGAGCGATGGGAAGAGGCGACCTTGAGCGGCGCCTCGTGGACGGGACGGGTGAGACACGTCGCCATCCCCGCCGTCCGCCCTCTCCTGCTCACGATCACGATGCTGCTCACCGGCCTCTCGTTGGGGACGTTCGACGCGGTCCTGATCCTGACCGGGGGCGGCCCGGGCACGGCGACGGTGACACCCGCCCTCTACAGCTACAACCGCGCCTTCGGAGTCAACGACTGGCCAGTGGGCGCTACGTCGGGGTGGTTGATCGCGGCGGCCGTCCTCGGCGCGGGACTCATCTACGTCCGGTTGTCGAGGACAAAGGTCGCCGATTGAAGCTTCGAGGCGCGCTCGTGGCCGTAACCCTCCTCGCGTTTCTGCTTCCCCTGTTGTGGACGGCGCTCGCGTCGCTTGGAGTGCTGCCCGACAACAGCAGCCGTCCGCCATCGTGGCGAGGGTCCGCGTCGCTGGATCACTTCGCCGAGGTCGGGATCGCCGAGCCGGCGTTCTGGCAAGAGCTCGTGACGAGCGTTCTCACGGCCGCGTGCGCCGCGGCGATCGCGGTGGGCGCGGGCTTTCTTGCCGCATACGGCCTTGCTCGAGCCCCGTTTCGATCCAGCCGCGTGGTCACGCAGGGATTCCTCGAGGCCGCGGTGCTCGACGGCGCGGGGCTGTTTCGCGTGATCGGCCGCGTCGTCCTGCCGCTGGTCGCGCCCAGCGTCGTCGCGACCGCGATCGTGCTCTTCGTGCTCGACTGGAACATGCTGCTCGTCCCGCTCGTGCTGACATCGGGCGAGATCAAGACGATTCCCCTCGGGCTGTCCGACTTCTTCACCTTCGAACAGGAGCTCGACTGGCCAACGGCGGCCGCGGCGCTGATCGTCTCGCTGGCCCCGGTGGCGGTCCTCGCGGGCATCTTCCACCGGGTGCTCAACCGGTTCGCGCTCGATCTCCGCACGGGCGAATGAGCCCCTATACATCCGATGACTAGCCAGGTTGCCCTTGACAAATCCGCCCTAACACGCTAAATATCGCGGTATTCATCGGATATGCCGTGGCTCGGCGATGCTTTTGGGCCGGCGGCTTTGTTTCGCAAAATAGGGGATAAGAGACATGAGTCGAGTCCTGGCGAGAACCGTGGTTCTTTTGGTATTCGTGGCGGCCTGCAGCACCGGGTCGAATCCGTCCACGAACCAGTCGTTCAGCGGCACCACGATCCGCGTCGTGACGTTCACCGGCCCTCAGATCGCGGAGCCGCTGCAGCGTCGCGCGCCCGACTTCGAGAAGGCAACGGGCGCGAAGGTGCAGATCATCACCGTGCCGTTCTCCGACCTGTACCAGAAGCTCCTCACCGACTTCGCGACCAAGACGAACTCGTATGACGCGACGGTCTTCGACCCGCAGTGGATGGGCGACTACGTGCCGCCCGGCTACCTGGAAGACCTGACTGACCGAGTCAAGAATGACTCGGCCCTGCAGTGGAACGACATCGCGCCCTTCTTCCGCGACTTCAGCGCGACGTTCAAGGGGAAGGTGTACACCATTCCCCTCGACGGTGACTTCCAGATGGTCTACTACCGCAAGGATCTGCTCCAGAAAGACGGCCTTCAGCCGCCGGCGACGTGGGACGACTACATCAGCATCGCCCAGCACTTCCAGGGCAAGGACTTGAACGGCGACGGCAAGCCCGACTACGGCTCATGTCTGGCCATGAAGCGCAGCGCGCAGTCGTACTGGGCGTGGATTTCAATCGCGGCGGCGTACCTGCAGAGCCAGGGCACGAAGCAGGGCGCATTCTTCAACACCGACAACATGCAGCCGCTGACGAACAACCCGGCGGCGGCGGCGGCCCTGACCGTCTACAAGACTCTTTCCAAGATCGGGCCTCCTGAGCAGCTCAACCAGGACGTCGGCGACTCACGCGGCCTGTTCGTGACCGGTCGCTGCGCCCTGTCCCTCGACTGGGGCGACATCGGCCCGCTCGCGGTCGACAAGACTCAGTCCACCGTGCAGGACAAGGTCGGGGCCGTCATTCTGCCCGGATCGAAGAAGGTCCTCGACCGGTCGAGCAACCAGCTGGTCGACTGCAACGCAACCCTGTGCCCCTACGCGACCAACGGCGTCAACCACGCACCGTTCGCCGCCTTCGGCGGCTGGTCAGGCGCGATCAACAAAGCCGCCTCGGCCAAGGTCAAGGACGCCGCGTTCGCGTTCCTCTCCTACATGTCACAGCCGGCCCAGTCGAGCGTCGACGTGACGATCGGCAAGACCGGGTTCAACCCGTACCGCACCTCGCACTTCAACAACATGGGTCCCTGGACGGCTTCTGGCATGAGCGAGTCGGCTGCGAACGACTACCTCGGTGCCATCAAGTCGAGCCTGCAGAGCCCGAACATGGTCCTCGACCTGCGCATCCCGCAGACGGCGTTCTACCAGCAGACCGCGCTGGATACTGCTCTCGCTCAGTTCCTGGCCGGTGAGATCTCGCTGACCCAGTGCATGACTCAGATCACCAACCAATGGAACTCGAAGACGGACGAGATCGGCCGCCAGTCACAGCTGGACGCCTACAGATCTAGCCTGAGCATCACGAAGTAAGCCCACGGGCGGCGGGGTCACGCACCTCGCCGCCCCTCTCCATCCCATTCAGTGCCAGGAACTGGTGAAAAGGATTCCGACTCCGTGAGCATCCATGCGTCGCCGCGCGCGGTGTCCACCTCGCGGTGGCGTCCGGTTGCCGCGCGCGTCGACCGCTTTGCGGGCGCCGTGTTCATCCTCCCGGCGGTCGTGATCATCCTGGCTTTCTCGATCTTTCCGCTGCTCACGTCGCTCTATGTCTCGCTGTCACGCCTGGGCTTCTCCGAGGGCGGAGTGCAGCTGAAGTTCGTCGGCTTCGACAACTATGCGAAGCTGCTGTTCGGAATCGACCGTCCTCACTTTCTGGGGATAGGCGGCACGCTGACGCCCATCGGCATCGCGGTGTTGGTTGCTATCTATGGACTGTTCGCCTTTCTGCTGTATCGCTACGCGCGCGGACCGAACCTCACGGTTGGAGGACTAGTTGGCCGGGTGCTGGCAACGGCCATCGCAGGCACGCTTGTCTGGCTGGTCGTCAATACGATCCTGAGCAGCGGCCGTCCGGGAACGCTGGTCGTGACGCTCGTTTACGTCGCCGTCGATGTGTCCGTCCAGTACTTGCTCGGACTGGGACTGGCCTTGCTCGTCGTGCAGCATCTCCCGGGCAGGCGCTTTTTCCGCGTGGTCTTTCTGCTCCCAATGATGATCACGCCCGTCGGAGTTGCCTACCTGTTCCGGATGCTTGTGGACACGAGCAAGGGCCCGCTGTACCCGCTGTGGGCGCACTTCGGATTGACGGACATTTCGTGGGTCACCAATCCATGGGGCGCTCGACTGGCGATCATGGTCGGCGACGTCTGGCAGTGGACGCCGTTCATCTTCATCGTGCTGCTGGCCGCGATCGAGACGCTGCCCCATGAGCTGGTCGAGGCGGCGGTCGTCGACGGAGCCAACCGCCTGCAGGTGTTCTGGCGGATCACCTTTCCGCAGATCCTGCCCGCGACGGTCACCGTCGTGCTGATCCGCATCATCGAGGGCTTCAAGATCGTCGACCTGCCGAACGTGCTCACGAACGGAGGCCCCGGAACGGCCACTGAATCGCTCACGCTGCATGCCTACACGATCTGGCGAGCGCTCGACATCGGGGGCTCCGCGGCGGTCGCCTACATGCTGCTCATCGTGGTGACGTTCGTCGGCATCTCCTATGTCAACCTGTTGCGCCCTCGCGCGGCGGCGGCCTGACCTCGATGGCGAGCATCCGGAGACGCGGCGGTTCGGTCTCGACGACTTCGATCTCGTTCCCTGCGATGACGCTCTCGTACATCGCTCTTTTCGCCTGGACCTTCGTGGTCCTGTTTCCGCTCTACTGGCTGGCCGTGACCGCGCTCAAGACGCCGTTGGAGGACTCGTCGGCCGGGTGCTGGCGACGGCCATCGCCGGCGCGCTTGTCTGGCTGGTGGTCAACACGATCCTGACCAGCGGCCGTCCGGGAACGCTGGTCGTGACGCTCGTTTACGTCGCCGTCGACGTGTCCGTCCAGTACCTGCTCGGCCTGGGACTGGCCTTGCTCGTCGTGCAGCACCTCCCGGGACGGCGCTTTTTCCGGGTGGTCTTCTTGCTCCCGATGATGATCACCCCCGTCGGCGTGGCCTACCTGTTCCGGATGCTCGTGGACACGAGCAAAGGTCCGCTGTACCCGTTGTGGGCGCACTTCGGATTGACGGACATTTCGTGGGTCACCAATCCATGGG
>VBFV01000081.1 GCA_005881335.1 Chloroflexota bacterium | reverse complement strand
TGCTGAGCATCCGCTGCTATGTCCTGCTGCCGAAGCTGCGGCCGGAAAGCGTCATCGAACCGGAACCCGCGCTCCCCTGAAAAATTCAAGGCCCGCCACCCCGAGGGGCCGCGGGACTTGAATAGAACGCTCGGCAACGACCTACTCTCCCGCCGGGTTACCCCGGCAGTACCATCGGCGCTGGAGGGCTTAACTTCCGTGTTCGGAAAGGGAACGGGTGTCTCCCCTCCGCCATAGTCACCGAACCCGCAGATTATACCGAGGGCGGGATCTTCCCCTCTCCCCTTTGGGAGAGAGGGCCAGCGTGAGGGGCGAGAAAGAAGTCCCTTAGCGGGTTCTTCGCCGACGGGCGCGAAGGCTCTTGATCTTCCTCGCCTCCGACGGGGGAACGTAGTGCGAACGCCGTCTCATCTCGCGCACGAGTCCCTGCTCTTGCACCTTGCGCCGGAACTCGCGCAGCGCCTGCTCGAACTCCTCGGGATCCTTGACGACTATCCGCACAACCCGACAAGGATACAGGCGGAAGAGCGAGGCCCGCTTTGTTACGAGTTACCGGTACCGGCTCCGCGGCGCTCACTGCGAAACTAGCGCCGCGCGAGCCGGTTTATGAACAGCCCTGGTTCTCTAGGGGTTGACTCCGGCGAGCGTCACGGTTGCCGTGTGCGTGCCGCCCTGGTTGACCCACGTCACCGACACGCCGTCGCCGGGCCTGTGCGACCTGATTGCCGTGCCGAGCGTGTCGGACGACGTGACCGATGCCCCACCGACTTTGGTGATCACCGAGTTGCGCGCGATGCCCGCCGCCTCGGCCCCCGAGCCTGGCTGCACGCTGGTGACCAGCGCACCGGAGGACACGCTCAGGCCCAGCTGCTGCGCGCTGAAGGCATCCAGGGTCTGGACCGAAACCCCAAGAAAGCCGACCTGGCCGTAAGTAAGGTCCGCGGCCTCCTCGTGCGCGCGAATCCGGTTGACGACGCCGACCGCGGTGTTGGCAGCGATCGCGAAACCGACGTCGGATGCCGAGGAGCGGAAGCCCTGCGCCTGGCCGGCGGTGATCATGCCCACCACCTGGCCCGACGTGTTGACGAGCGCGCCTCCGGAGTCCCCTTCGTAGATGACGGCGTCGCTCTGGATCATTCCGTTCAAAGTCTCGGAGCTGCTGCCGCCTGAGCTGGCCGTGATCGTTTGGTCGAGTGCGGTGATCTGGCCCGATGTCACGTTGGGCGCGCCGCCGCGTCCCAACGCGTTCCCGAGCGCCACGACCGTTTCACCGACCTGGAGCGACGATGAATCGGCGAATTTGACGGTCGGCAGGCCCGACACGCTGCCGTCGATCTGGATCACGGCGATGTCCTGCGAGATGTCGACCCCAACCACGTGGGCCGAATATTTCTGCGAGCGACCCTGCACCGTGACGGTGATGCCGGTCGAGCCGTTGACGACATGGTTGTTGGTCAGGATCTCGCCGGTCGAGCTGATGAGCATGCCGGTGCCCGCGGCGGCGCCGTTGCCCAGCACGGTGTTGATGTCCACGATGGCCGGGCTGACCTTGGCCGCGATCGCATCCGTGGTGCTGCTCGGCGAGGTGCTCGTCCCTGGCGTGGCCTGCTGAATCGGCGCTTCGGGCGAGGTCGTTGCCTGGGCGACCGGCCGGTTGTTGACCGCACGCGCGAGACCCCACCCGATCCCTGCGCCCGCGGCAGCCGCCACCACCGCGATGAGCACGATGAATGCGGCGATCCGGTTCCAGATCGAGGCTGGTCGAGGCGGAGGCCCAGGCATCCACTGGGGCGGGGGCCCCATCGCGTCGGATGCGGGCGGCGAAAGCAAAGCCTGGCCGGGCGGTGTCGGCGCCGGCTGTTCCGGCTCTTGTGGTTTCTCTTCTGACATTGATCTGTCCTCCGGTAACTCTCTGGAACGCTGTTTTGTGCTCCAGATTGCCCCGGCAAGCTGTGAGGTGACTCGACGCTTCCTTAACGTCTTCTGAGAATACAGACCGCCGGTGGCCTCACCGTTTGGGAGACCCGGAGGGTGATGGTGACGCGGACGGCGACGAAGATGGCGTTGCGGATGGCGACGAAGAGGCCGAAGGCGATGCGCTGGGCGATGCCGACGGCGACGGGTGCGCCACCGGTGCGGGCTGCTCCGCCGGGGCCGGCGTTGCTGGTTCGGGCCCGGGCGGCGGGGCCGCCATCGAGATCAGCAGCATCACGGCCAGCGCGGCAAGGCCGGCCGCCACGGGAACCGCGAGCGTTTCGGACCCCAGTCCTGGCCGCGCCCCGGTGCTCTGCGCCGAATTCCTGTAGGCGCGGCGCAGCGGCGTGAGGTGGATGCCCTCGGCCGCGGCGCCCGCCCACGTCGCGTTGGCGTAGATGGTCGCCTGAAAGAGGAGCAGCACAGCCAGAGCGATCGTGGGCACCGACGGCGCCCTGACCAGCATCACCAAAGCAGCCGCGATACCGGCCGCGGCGAGAAGCGTCTCCATCTGCGCCGCCCGGAAGGCTTTGATGACCGACGCCTCGCCCTCCTTGAACTTCGGCGTGCGGAGGAAGGCGGTGTGGAAGCGGACCAAGCCGCGGAGACATGCGAGGGTGACGACCCAGCTCAGCGCAAACCACACCTGGAGGCCCGCGATCGCGTCGCGCCAGGTGCAGCGGGTCTTGAGCTTCATCGCCCATACCGCGCGCAGGAGCCCGGTGGCAAGGAAAGCGATCGGAAGCCCGAGCGCGACACCGGTCAACCGGCGTATCGGCAGCTGATGATGCATCGCGGTGGACAGCGCCGTCGCGAGCAGCAGCAGGGTGAAGCAAAACATCAAAACGTCGCCAAACCACTGCACGTTGCCCAGCAGGTAGTGGATTCGCTGGGCGACGGTCAAGCGCTCGCCATGGCCTGGCTGCAACAGGCGTCGCCAGTGCAGCCGCAAGATCTGGACGCCACCCAGCGCCCAGCGAAAGCGTTGCTTCTTGAGGCCGTCGAAGCTCAGTGGCATCAGCCCCTGCCCGTATGCACGCGGCACGTAGACCCCGGCATGGCCACGCGCGAGGATGCGGAGGCTGGCCTCGGCGTCCTCTGTCACTACATCCGGGTTCCAGCCGCCGATCTCCTCGAGCGCGCTGCGCCGGATGAGGCCCATCGTGCCCGCGAAGATGATGGCGTTGCGGTGCGCCCGGCAGGGCATCGTGATCTCGAAGAAGTACTCGTAGCTGAAGTACAGGCCGCGCAGATACTGATCGTCAGTCCAGTCGCGATAGTTCTGCGGGGTCTGGACGAAGGCGACCTTGGGATCGGCAAAGTGACCGACCACCGACCGAAGCCAGTCCGGCTTGACCACGTAGTCGGAGTCGACGACGCCGATGATCTCGATTTCGTCGGGCAGGCGGCGCGTGGCTTCGTTCAACGCGCCGGCCTTGAATCCGGGCCAGTTCTCGAGATGCATGAACTGGAATCGCGGGCCCAGCTGCTCGCACTGGGCTTTGAGCGCTCCCCAGATTTCGCGATCCGGCGTGTTGTTGTCGACGACCTGCACGACCAGGTCCGGATAGTCGAGCTCCGCGAGCGCCTTGAGGGTTTCGCCCACGACCTCGAGGGGCTCGTTGTATGCCGGGACCTGGATTGCAACCTTGGGGAGGTAGGCGGAGTCGACCGGGTGCGCCGGCTCCGATGTGCGGCTGAGGGTGTCGACGATCTCGAAGAGGTACGACACCGAAAGCGCCAGTGCCGCGAGCTCGAGCAAGAGCAGCAGCGTGGATGCGACCAGGTAGACCGGGTCGCTCGCGACCGCGTAAGTGATGGATGCGGCGTAGAGCAGATAGGCCAGGGAGGCCAGGGCGACGCCGGCAAACAGCTGCGCGCCCATCCAGCTCCAAGGCCGCAGTGACGCGCGCACCACCGCGGTCGCGACCAAGACGCAGACGGCGAGCGCGATCTCGAAATCGCGCCACTGGCTGATGATGGCCGCGCTCCAGGTCACCAACGCGATCAGGGCCAGGCCGAAGGGCACGCCGGCCCAGATCCGGGCCCGGATGATCCCGGGCACGAACGCCCCCATCGTGGTGGCGGCGCTCAATGCGCCAAAGAACAGTGCCGCGTGGAGGAGCACGAAAGGAAAACGCGACTTCACAGTTTTTGACCCGGTTTGCGCGTCGGACGTCCGGAGTAACGTGTAGCCGCCGCGCGGCAAGATCGTTCAATGGAGGATGACCATGGCGTTCCGAGAAGCCTCGCTCGATACGACCGCTTCACCGGTCACGGTGTGGCGCGTTTGGTCTGATGTCAACCATTGGCCGGATTGGAACCCGGACATGAACGAGTCAAGGCTGGACGGGCAGCTCAAGCTCGGCGCGACCGGGATGATCAACACGAAGTCCGGCGGCAAGCACGACGTCGTCGTGACCCACTACGAAGAAGGCCGGTCGTTCGAGCTCGAGAGCACGGCCTTACCGGCCACCAAGATGGCGATCCGGGCCACCATCACACCGAGCGGCAACGGGAGCCGGATCACGCAGGGCTTCGAGCCACGTGGATTGCTGGCGCCTATCGTGGGCCCGATGATGAGCGGTCCGATCCTGAAGACGTTCAACGCCGTGCTGAACGGACTGAAGCGGAAGGTCGAAGCGACGTCCTGACCGGCGAGGAAATCCTCTACGCGAGAGTCGGCGGTCAGACCATCGCGTACCGCTCGGCCGGCCGCGGCGAACCCTTGGTCCTGCTGCACGGGTTCCTCTGCGACTCTCGGTGCTGGCGTGGTCAGCTCACCGGTCTGGCCGATCGGTTCCATGTTGTGGCGTGGGACGCACCAGGCGCCGGAGCGTCGTCTGACCCCGCGGAAACATTCACCATCACGGATTGGGCGCGCTCGCTCGCGGGCTTCCTGGATGGGTTGGGCATCGCCCGGGCGCACCTGCTCGGACTGTCATGGGGCGGCATGCTTGCCCAGGAGTTCTTCCGGCTCCATCCGGCGCGCGTCGATCACCTCGTGCTCGCGGACACGTACGCGGGATGGAAGGGCTCGCTTCCAGAAGCCGCCGTCGAGCAAAGGCGCGCGAGGTGCTACCGCGACGCTTCGCGGCCTGTGCGGGAGGTCGTGGCGGAGTGGGTGCCGAGGGATTTCTTCCTCAGCGCCTCGCCAGAGCTTGCGGAAGAGATGGCGGCGGTGGTCGCCGACTTTCATCCGGTCGGATTTCGGCTGATGGCCAGGTCGCTTGCCGACACCGACACCACGCCCATGCTCGAGACGATCGAC
>VBFV01000080.1 GCA_005881335.1 Chloroflexota bacterium | reverse complement strand
CACGACCTGGTCGACCTCGTCGATGCGATCCCGCAGGGCGACGTCGCAGACTTCCGTAACTTCATGGGCGCGGTGATCGACGGTCATGCCTACGCGAACCACATGAACGCGATCGAGTACGCACGCAAGCAGGAGAGCGCGAAGGTCATCGCGGGCGGCAAGGGCGACGACAAGGTTGGGTGGTTCATCCGGCCGACGGTGATCGAGACCACCGACCCGGACTTCAAGCTTCTCCGCGAAGAGCTTTTCGGTCCCATCCTCACCGTCTATCCGTATGCGGACGGCAAGTTCGACGAGACGCTCGACCTTTGCGATCGGACGAGCCCGTACGGGCTCACCGGCGCGGTGTTCGCCCGCGACCGGCAGGCGATTCGCAAGGCTTCGGAGAAGCTCGTCAACGCAGCCGGCAACTTCTACATCAACGACAAACCGACCGGCGCAGTCGTCGGCCTGCAGCCTTTCGGAGGAGCGCGCGCGTCAGGTACCAACGACAAGGCGGGTTCCTTCCTGAACCTGATTCGGTGGGTCAGCCCGCGCGTGATCAAAGAAACGTATGCGCCCGCGACCGACCACCGCTATCCGTTCATGGAAGACGACCACGAGCGAGGGGCGCTCTAAAACAGTCCGGACTGAGGTCGATGGGGCGGTGCTCACCGTCACCATCGACCGTCCCGAGGTACGCAACGCGGTGGACCCTGAAACCGCGAGAGCGCTGGAAGCCGCCTTCAGCGATTTCAATGCGAACGACGAACTGTTCGTCGCGGTGCTCACTGGTGCGGCGGGAACTTTCTGCGCCGGGTTTGACCTGAAAGCGATGGCCACCGGATCGAGATATGCGGTGGGTGAGACGGGACCCGGCCCGATGGGGCCCACCCGGATGATCTTGAGCAAGCCGGTCATCGCCGCGATCGAGGGCTACGCCGTGGCCGGCGGGCTCGAGCTCGCGTTGTGGTGCGACCTCCGTGTGGCCGGGCGCGACGCGACCTTCGGCGTCTTCAACCGGCGGTTCGGCGTCCCGCTGATCGACCTCGGGACCGTTCGCCTGCCTCGCCTGGTCGGCCAGGGTCGCGCGCTCGACCTGATCCTGACCGGGCGGCCTGTCGGAACCGAGGAAGCGTTACGCATCGGACTGGTGGAGCGGGTAGTTGAATCAGGCATGGCGATGGCCGAAGCCCAATCGATTGCTCGCGAGATATCGGCCTTTCCGCAATCGGCGATGCGTGGCGACCGGCGCAGCGTGCTGGGCCAGTGGTCACTCAGCCTCGAGGACGCGACGCGGGCGGAGTATCGGGTCGGCATCGAAGCCATCGCGTCAGGTGAGTCGCAGGAAGGCGCCAAGCGTTTTGCCGAGGGACAGGGCCGCCACGGCAAATCGACGTGACTGTTTGCGGCGACCCCTGGAGAACGTGTGGAATCTGAATCGGCAAAACTGGAGTTCGGCTTTTCAGGAGGTGAGCGCATGCCGGAGACGGTCATCGAGGCCAAGGGCCTCATCAAGAAATACGGCGACCTGGAAGCTGTCGCGGGCATCGACCTGGAGGTCCGCGCGGGCGAGATCTTCGGGTTTCTCGGACCCAACGGCGCCGGCAAGTCGACCACCATCTCGATGCTGTGCACGCTTCTGACGCCGACCGCCGGCGTAGCGCGCGTCGCTGGCATCGACGTGGTGCACGATCCAGCCGCGGTCCGGCAGCGCATCGGCCTTGTCTTCCAGGACCCGTCGCTCGACGACCAGCTCACCGGTCGAGAGAACCTCGAGTTTCACGCGTTCGTCTACAGCGTCCCAGCGCAAGACCGGCGCCGCCGGATCGACGAGATGCTCGACCTACTGCAGCTGGCGGACCGCGCGTCCTCGCAGGTGAAGACCTACTCGGGCGGCATGAAGCGGCGCCTCGAGATCGCGCGCGGCATGCTGCACCAGCCGCAGATCCTTTTCCTCGACGAGCCGACGCTGGGTCTCGACCCGCAGACAAGGAAGAGCATCTGGACCCACCTCAACGAGCTGCGGAGCACGAAGGGGGTGACCATCTTCATGACGACCCACTACATGGACGAGGCGGAGTACTGCGATCGCATCGCGATCATCGACCGCGGCAAGATCGTGGCCCTGGGCACACCGGAAGATCTGAAGGGATTGGTCGGGGGGGACGTGGTGACCATCACGTCCACCAAGCCGGAAGCCGCCGAGAGCGAGATCAAGAAGCTGCTCGGCGTCACGCCGGTGCGCGACAACGGCAGCCTGCGGATGGAGGTGCCCGACGGCAAGGCCTTCGTGCCTCGACTCGTGCGCGAGCTCGAAGCGCCGGTGGACACCGTGTCCCTCCGCCGGCCGAGCCTGGATGACGTCTTCTTGAAGCTGACCGGCCGCGTCATACGCGACGAGGAGGTCAGCGCCCGGGACCGGAATCGGGCCATGGCCAGCCGCTGGATGGGCCGCCGGCGATGAGCGTGGAAACCGCCAGCCCAACTCTCATGACGGTGCCAGCGGCACCCATCGACACGCGCATGGCCAGCCTTCGCGCCATCTACATCATCTGGTACCGCGACATCCTTCGCTACTGGCGCGACCGGTGGCGGCTGGTCGCCTCGCTCGCCCAGCCGCTCCTGTTCCTGCTCGTCTTCGGCTCCGGCCTCAGCTCATCGCTGGGCGGGGCGTTTGGCCGCGGGACCGGCATCTCCTACATCCAGTTCATGTATCCCGGCATCATCGGCATGTCGATACTGTTCAGCGCGATCTTCGGCGCGATGTCGATCGTGTGGGACCGTGAGTTCGGATTTCTGAAGGAGGTCCTGGTCGCGCCGATCGACCGCTGGGCGGTCGCCGTTGGCAAAGCGTTGGGCGGGACGACGCAGGCGATGATCCAGGGCTTGATCCTGCTCGTGCTGGCGCCGTTCGTCGGCGTGAAGCTGAGCCTCCTCACGGTGGTCGAGCTGGTGCCGCTGGCGGCGGTTCTTGCTTTCGGGCTTGCCTCGTTCGGCGTCGCGATCGCTTCGATGATGAAGTCGCTGCAGGGCTTCCAGGTGGTGATGAACTTTCTGATGATGCCGATGTTCTTTCTGTCGGGGGCGCTGTTCCCGCTCACCAACCTTCCCGGCTGGATGACCTGGTTGACGCGGCTGGACCCTGCCTCTTATGGAATCGACCCGATCCGGCGCGTCGTGCTTTCGAACTCAGGGCTGCCGAACGTCAACAGCCTCGGGCTGACGATCAACGGGCAGGTGCTCGCCATCCCGATGGAGGCCGCGATCATGCTCGCCTTCGGTGCGGTGCTGCTGGGCGTCGCGGTCGTCATGTTTGAACGCCGCGACTGAAAGCAAGCCCAGCGCTCCCAGCTCAGCGGCGATGACGGGACCCGGACCCCAGATCGGAGTGCCTTCCACCACGATGGCGCCGCCAAGGACGTAGATCCACGTCCAGGACGGGGCGTTCGCGCGCAGGCACAGCCAACCGGCCAGGCCGATCATGACGAGGTCGTCGAGGTGGACGTACGGAGTCGCGAGCATGCCGCCGACGATCGCGCACACGAAGAGCCACTCCAGGCCGCGCCGGCGCATTCGGTAGGCGAGGAAGAGCGACCAGAGGGCGATCACGATCTGGACGGCCCGGGTGATGGTCAGGTCGCCGAAGATGTAGGCGAGCGTGAGCTCGCGGTTGACCGGCACGCTCGCCGCAAAGTTCAAGCGCTCCTGATAGGCTCCGATGCCCGCCGGCCCAAGCGCCAGTGCGGACACGGCTGCAAGCGCGCCGAGGGTGAGGACGCTCCCCATGATGGCGCGATCGCGCCGAAGGGTCAGAAGCGCGAACGGGACCAGGAACGCAAGCTGGGGCTTGAGCACGATCGCTCCCAGGGCGACTCCCGCCCACACCGGCCGGTCGCTGCGCAGAAGCCAATAGGAGGCTGCCACCGCCAGGGCGACGAAGATCGCAGGCTGGCCGAGCTGCAAGCCGTAGATCACGGGCAGCCACCCGAGCGCGGCGGCGAGGTGGATGAGGCGGGCACGACCCACGCCGGGCGCGGCCAGGTACCAGGTGAGGGCGAGCGCGGCCAACAGCAGCGAGCTCCAGGTCCAGTACGCGACCGGGTATGGCAGCGGCGTCAGGGGCACCGCCGCCCACGCCACCGGCGGCGGGCTGATGTAGCGCGCCAGCTCGGCGACCTTGATCCCGGATCCCAGCGCGTCCAGCTCGGCCTGCTGCAGCTTGAGGTCGTAGATGGACGGCCACCCGTGCGCGAGGCCGATGCGCGCGGCGGCGAGGTAGAACGTGAAGTCGTTGTGGAACCGGTCGGCGGCGTACGCAGCGGCCCACTGGTAGAGGTCGAAGACGGCGAACAGGCCAGCCGTGGCAGCACCGGCCGCGGTGCCAAGGTTGCGCCAGCGGCGGGAAGGGCTCACCAAGCCCGCAGGTTACCTTTTGTGATGGTGGTCTCAACCGGTTTCGAGCCTCGAACTGTCGAGCTCCGAGAGGGCACGAAGGTGCACCTGCGCCCGATCGTGGCCGCGGACGAGCCCCTCCTTCACGAGGCGGTGGCCGCCATGTCCGAGCGCACCGTGTACTTCCGGTTCTTCTCGCCGATCAAAAGGATGTCGGATGCGCTTGCGCACCGCCTGGCGGTCGTCGACTACAACGACCGTTTCGCGATCGTCGCCACGACGCACCGGCCGAATGGAAAGGAGCGCATCGTCGGGGTGGCGCGCTACGACCGCGCGCGCGGTACCGACGTCGCCGAGGTGGCGGTGGCCGTGATCGACGAGTTCCAGCGCCGAGGTCTCGGCAGCGCCCTGCTCGCGGAGCTCGCTCGGGTCGGGCGCTCGCACGGCATCAAGACCTTCTCGCTCATCGTTCTGCCCGAGAATCGCGAGATGCTCGACCTCCTGCGCAAGATGGGCTGGATCCACCAGGCCAAGCTGGTCGGCGGCGTGTACGAGATATCGTTCGAGCTCCCGGAGCCGGCGTGATCGACACCCAGCTCGTCGTGTTCGCCGGCGTGTCGCTGTTGCTCGCGGTGACGCCCGGGCCGGACATGGCGGTGGTGACGAAGAACGCGCTCGCGCATGGACGCCGGGGCGTCCTGCTGACGACGAGCGGCATCGCACTCGCCCTCGTCGCCTGGGTGACCGCGACGGCGGTGGGGCTGTCTGCACTGCTCCGCACCTCCGGCGACGTGCTCTTCGCGCTCAAGCTGGTCGGCGCGTGCTACCTCGCATATCTCGGCATCCGAACCCTGCTCGAGTCACGGCAGCGGCCGGCCGACCTTCTCGCCGGAGCTCCGCCCGCCGCTCCCGCCCAGGCGGTCTTCCGGCAGGGATTTCTCTCCGCGATCAGCAATCCGAAGCTGGGCGTCTTCTTTGTCACGTTTCTGCCCCAGTTCGTGCTGCCCGGCCAGGCCGTCCTGTCGCGCCTGCTCGTGCTGGGCGTGATTTTCGCGGTCATCGGCTATCTGTGGATGAACCTCTACGGGCTCTTCGTGACGCGGTTGCGCGAGGTGATCACCGGACCCCGAGTCCGCCAGTGGATGCAGCGCGTAACCGGTGTCGTCCTACTGGGGTTTAGTGCTCGCCTTGCTGTCGAACGGATCTAGTCAAAGGAATTACTGGCCCCAAACGAATTCGGTGCATAGGTAATCGAACTCTTGTCCTTCGGGCATGCCGTTCGGTGAGTTCTTCGGATCGGCGGGATCGACCGCGAACACCACGACCGTCACCCCGCCCTTGGTCGCGGCG
>VBFV01000079.1 GCA_005881335.1 Chloroflexota bacterium | reverse complement strand
ACCTGGCGATCGCCGGGCTGCGCCAGGCCGGAGCCGACCTCGAGCTGCTGCGGGCCGACTTCGAGGGCGCGGCGCTGCCGCTGGAAGTCTTCCTGCGCGGCCTCGACGCCGAGCCGGCGCTGCAGCGCTCGGCGTAGCCATGCCTGAGATCAAGGACACGGACTGGGCCTACGCGGCCGGATTCGTCGACGGCGAAGGCTGCATCGCGATTGTCAGGTCCTTCGTCCCGAGCCGTGACCGGTTCGTCTATAGCGTTCACATCGTTGTAGCCAACAATGGCCGCGGTGTCCTCGACTGGATGCAGAGCAATTGGGGTGGCTGGGTAGTGTCCGTTTCAGCCCCTGGTCGAGGAAGCGGTGCTCGTGCCAGCTGGACATGGAGAGGTCCGACCGGTACAAGGGCGGAGCCGTTCCTCAACGGCGTTCGCCCGTATTTGCGCCTTAAGGAGAGTCAATGTGACAACGCGCTCCTGATGATTGGACTCTTACGTCGAAGCAGGCGGACGCTTGGTCCGTACCCAATGCCACAAGCCTGGATCGACGAGCAGGAAAGGCATTACTGGATTCAGCGCGAGCTGAATCACCGGGGCACGGCAGCCTTTGTGCCAAAGCCGATGCACTCGCCTCGCAAGATCCACCGGGCTCGACTATCCGAAGCTTAAGCTACGGGAAACTGTTCTTATCAGCAGCATAGGGTGGACTGGGCCAGGCCTAAGGGAGTCCCTTCCCCAGCGTACTTTCCAGCTGCCTGAGGGTCATCCGGCCCTCAGCGGTGACACGGTCATCAACGAGAAGCACCGGCACGCGCCAGTCATACAGGTCGTGCAGCCGATCGTCGGCGTCGACGTCAGCCAGCTCGGGGTCATGGCCGAGGGAGCGGAGGAGGCGGAGAGCCTCGTCGCAGAGGTGGCAGCCCTGCCGGGTGACCAGGACCAGCCTCACCGGCGGCTGCTCAGCCGGCTAGGACGGCAGCCGGAGGCTCTGCCCCACCTGGATCGCCGGGCCCTGCAGGCCATTCGCCTGCTCGATGTCATCGACACGGACCCGCACATCATCCGCCGGATAGCGTTCCGACGCGATCGACCAGAGCGTGTCCCCCGGCTGCACCACCACCGTCGTGTAGTGCGCCTCCCCGCTCCCCCGCGCTCCCAGCGCGAACGCCACACTGAGAGCCAGGACAGCGGCGACCGCCGCCAGCAGTCGCCGCCACGAGCTGATGCCGCCGGCTCGGTTTGCCCGCCAAGGTTTGACTCCGATGCCGGCGGCGTACATATGTTTGGAAGCATAGCGAACGCGCGTTTGGGTGTCAAGATGCCGAACAAAGGTTTGCACTTCAAGCCCCGAAGTGCTAGCATGGCTTCAACGTCCCCCACTACGTATTGGAGATGACACGAAATTGACCGATCAACTGACTGAACGCCAGCACAAGATCCTTGACTACATCCGGTATGTGACCAAGGTCCGCAACTACCCGCCCAGCGTCCGGGAGATTGGGGAAGCGGTCGGCCTGAGCTCCAGCTCGACCGTCCACAACCACCTCAATCAGCTCGAGCGGCGGGGCCTCATCAAGCGCGACCCCAGCAAGTCCCGGACCGTGCAGCTGGTCCAGGACGCCGAGCTCGACCAGCAGCGGCGCAACGCAGTCTCGGTGCCCATCGTGGGCCACGTGGCCGCCGGGACGCCCATCCTGGCCGAGCAGAACATCGAAGAGCACGTCCTGCTCTCTTCCGAGCTGGCCAAGGACGGGTACTTCATGCTCCGCGTGCGCGGCGACAGCATGGTCAACGCAGGCATCCTCGACGGCGACCTGGTCCTCGTCCGGCCCCAGCAGGAAGCCCCCAACGGCTCGATCGTCGTGGCGCTGCTCGAAGGCGAGGCCACCGTCAAGCGCATCGAGCGCAGCAACGGGCACGTCAAGCTCATCGCCGAGAACCCCGCTTACCAGCCGATCGTGACCAGCAGCGTCACCCTGGTCGGCGTGGTCCGAGGTGTGATCAGGCTCTTCCGTTAGCGGCCGCCGGGCGCGCGCAGGGCGCCCTTAGAAAAGGTTTCAAATCGCCGGACGGCGTGGCGGGGCGCCCAGCCCCAGGCCCGGGTGCCGCCCTCGACGTACTCGGTCCGCTCCACCCCGCCCACCTTGCGGAGCTCGGCCAGCACGCCCTCACGCCCGTAAGGCACCAGGATCTCCAGCGGCACCGCGTCGCCCCGACTCGCGTGGTCGATCGCGCTCAGGAGCTCGCGGAGGCCCGCCCGGTTGGTCGCCGAGATCGCGACCGCGCCGGGGTAGCGCACTGACAGCGCGCCGATGGCGCGCCGGCGGCTGGACGGGCCGAGCAGGTCGACCTTGTTCAGCGCGACGACCCGCGGCTTGTCCGCGGCCCCCAGGTCGGTCAGGACCTCCTCCACGGTCTCGGCCTGCTCCTCGACCGCCGGTGAGCTGAGGTCGAGGACCTGGATGATGAGGTCGGCCTCGGTCACCTCTTCGAGCGTCGCCCTGAACGCCGCGACGAGGTCGGTGGGCAGCTTCTGGATGAAACCCACGGTGTCGGTGAGCAGGACTTCGCGGCCGGCCGGCAGCTCCAGCTTGCGCGTGGTCGGATCGAGAGTGGCGAACAGCTTTTGCTCTGCGCGCACGCCTGCGCCCGTCAGAACGTTGAGCAACGTCGACTTGCCGGCGTTCGTGTAGCCGACGATCGCGGCCGTGTCCAGCTCGGCCCGCCTTCGTCCCGTGCGCTGCTGGTGTCGCTGCGTGCGCACCTGCTCGATCTCTCGGTCGAGGTCGCGGATCCGCTTGCGGATGCGGCGGCGCTCGACCTCGATCTGCTGTTCACCGAATCCACCGCGCGCCCCCACTCCCCCTCGGCGCCCACCGACCTGCCGGTCATACGCGTAGGCGCCGATCAGGCGCGGCAGCAGGTGGTGCAGGCGAGCAGCTTCGACCTGCAGTCGTCCTTCATGCGTGCGGGCGTGCTGGGCAAAGATCTCGAGGATGATCTCGGTCCGATCCAGCACACGGGCCTTGATGGCCAGCTCCAGGTTGCGCTGCTGGCGTGGACTCAGGTCCTCGTTGCAGATGACCAGGTCGAACTCGCCTTCAAGCTTCAGCTCGCGGAGCGACTCGACCTTGCCCCTGCCGATGAGGTGCGCGGGATCGACTTCGGACCGCCGCTGCACGTCAGTCCCCACGACTTCGATGCCTGCCGTGCGAGCGAGGTCAGCCAGTTCCGCCATCTGGTCGCGGACCGCTTCGGGTCCGGTCCCGGGGAGCGTGATGCCGACCAGATACGCGCGCTCCCGCGGGGTCCTGGTAGTGATCAGAGCTTGAGCGTCTCCATCCGCGTCATCGCTTCTTGCAGACGTGCGTCCGGAGCAGTCACCGAGAGCCGGAAGTAACCCTCGCCGTGGGGACCAAAGCCAACTCCTGGCGTGATGTTCACCCCGACCTTGTCGAGCACGTGACCGGCAAACCCGATCGAGTCATATCCGGGCGGCACAGGCGCCCACACATAGAACGTCGCGCGCGGGGGCTTGATGTTCCAGCCAAGCTTGTTGAGCGTCTCGGCGACCAGCCGGTGCCTGCGGAGGTAGACGGTGTTGGCTGCATGCGTCTCCTCCTCCCCACCGTTCAGCGCCTCGATCGCCGCCCACTGCACGGCCTGGAAGATGCCGGAGTCGATGTTCGTCTTCAGCTGCCCTATGAGTCCAACGAGATCGGCGCGGCCACAGACCCAACCGATCCGCCAGCCGGTCATGTTGTAGGTCTTCGAAAGGGAGTGGAATTCGAGGCCGATCTCCTTCGCGCCCGGAATCTCGAACAGGGTCAGCGGGCGGTAGCCGTCAAACGCGATCTCGGAGTACGGCGCGTCGTGGCACAACACGATGTCGTGGCGCCGGCAGAACTCCACCGCGTGGACGAGGAAGTGGCGGTCGGCTGTCGCGGCCGTCGGATTGTTCGGGTAGTTCAGCCACATCAGCCTGGCCCGCCGCGCGACCTCGTCCGGGATCGCGTCGAGGTCCGGAAGCCAGTGATTCGCCTCGGTCAGCGGCATCACGTACGGGTCGGCGCCGGCCATGATCGCGCCGGTCGTGTACACGGTGTAGCCCGGATCGGGTGCCAGCACGACGTCGCCGGGGTCGACGAGCGCGAGGGGGACGTGGCTGATCCCGTCCTTCGAGCCGAGGGTCGGCAGGATCTCGGTGCTGGGATCCAGCTCCACGCCCGATCGCTCGCTGTACCAGCGGGCGATCGACTCTCTGAGCTCGGTGAGGCCGAAATACGACGGGTAGCGGTGGTTGGACGGGTCGGCCGCCACTTCCTGGAGCACGCTGACGATGCGGCCTGGCGTCGGAAGGTCCGGGTCCCCGATGCCAAGCGAAATGACGTCGACACCCGCCCTCTTCTTCTCCTGCACCTTGCGGTCGATCTCGGCGAAGAGATACGGCGGTATGCGACCAAGTCGCTTGGCGCCGGCGACCGCTTTGCTCACGATTGGTCACTCACGTAGCTGAGGATACCCGGCAGTGGATCGGGCTCGATCTCGAACCATCGGACGCGCTCGTCGTGACGCCACCAACGCAATTGACGGCGCGCGTAGCGGCGGTTGGACTGCGCCATCGCGACGGGAAGCTGATCGAGGGTGAGGTCCCCGCGAATGTGAGCGAGCGCCTCCGCGTAGCCGATGCCCGTCAACACGGCCGCGGTGTCCGGCACGCCCGCATCGAGCGCTGCCTGGGTCTCGACGACGAGACCGCGGGCGACCTGCTGCCGGCTGCGTGCGTCGAGACGGCCATCGATCACATCCAGGCCCGCGGTCAGGCCGATGCGCAGCGCTTGCCATGGCGGCGGCGTTCGCGTGCGCAGCGCTCGCAGCGGAGGTCCCGCAGCCTCGAGAATCTCGATCGCGCGGATCATCCGCACAGGGTTCTTCAGGTCGACCCCGGGGTCGGGGTCGATGGCAAGCAACCTTTCTCGCAGGGCTCCGTCTTCGAGATCTTCGAGCTCGGCTCGGAGCGCGGGGTTGGGCGGGATGCCTGTCAGGTTGAAGCCGTCGCAGAGCGCGTCGACGTAAAGCATCGTTCCGCCCTCGACGATCGGGAGCCTGCCGCGTGATGCGATGTCATCGATCGCGGCCCGCGCGCCCTGCACGTACTCTGCGGCATTGAACGATTGCGCAGGGTCGACGAAGTCGATCATGTGATAGCGCACTCGCCGTCGCTGCTCGTCGCTGGGCTTGTTGGTGGCGATGTCAAGGCGCTCGTAGACCTGGCGCGAGTCGGCGACCACGATCTCGCCGTCGAGACGCATCGCCAGCTCGAACGCGACGCGCGACTTTCCGACGCCGGTGGGTCCGACAACAACCGGGACGGGTCTCAGCTCAGTAATTTCTGCGGAAGTGCCGTGTCAGCTCCTGCCACTCGACCAGGAGCCGAGTCGGACGGCCGTGCGGGCAGGTGATCGATTCCTCCGCCGCCTCGAGATCAGCCAGCAGCCGGCGCTGCTCGGCGACATCAAGTGTGTCACCGAATCGCACCGCGGAATGGCACGCGAGCGCCGCGGCCGCCTTCTCGATTGCACCATCGCCCCTGTTCTCGGCGAGCGCCGCCAGGGTTTCCTGGATGGCGGCCGTGGCGCGTCCAGATGGCAGCTCGGTCGGGACGGCGGTGATGCGCAGGCTGCGTGGTCCGAACTCCTCGTACTCGAGGCCGAGGTTCGCGAGCTCGGCGCGATGGTCGGTGGCGGCCGCGATCAATGCAGGCTCGACGTCCACGGCCGAAGAACCGCACTGGTCGCGTGGCCGTTGGTTTCGACCGCCGTCACCACCGCGGGTGCCTCGTGCAGCGTGAGCTGAGGCCCCGCCATGAAAGTCGATGCGACTCCCTCCGTTTCCGCTGGGCGATAGCGATACGGATCGCTTCCGTCGAGCGCCGCTCGCACCGCCCGCTGCAGGGCCGCAAACACCGCGCCCTCGTCGCGGAAACGGACCTCTTTCTTCGCGGGATGCACGTTGACGTCGACGAGCTCGGGGTCGATGCCGATGTCGATGACCGCCAGCGGGTGCCGGCCACGCTCGAGCCTGCCCTGATAGCACTCTTCGAGCGCGTACACCAATGACCGGGCTGACACCGGCCTGCCGTTGACGGCGAGGACCATGCCATCGCGGCTGCCGCGGCTCAGGCGCGGCTGGCTGACCATCCCCGCGACGAGAGGCATCCCCACCATCTCGAGCATCTCAGCCGCGACGGGCGGACCGTACACCGCCGCGATCGCGCGTCGACGATCGCCGTCTCCGCTGCTGCTGACCGCGGCGCGGCTGTCGATCGTCAGGTGGAATCGGACGTGAGGATGAAGAAGCGCAAACGCGCTCACCACCTCTTTGATGGCCGCGACCTCGGTGGCGTCGCTCTTCAGAAATTTCAAACGCGCGGGGACGTTTGCGAACAGGTCCCGCACCTCGACCACGACGCCGGGCATTACGGGCCCGACTCCTTGTTCCATGAGCTCGCCCGCGCGGATGCGCAGCCTGGCGCCGGCGCTCGAAGACTCCACGTCAGCGACCGCGGCGATGCTCGCGAGGGCCTCGCCACGGAAGCCGAACGACTGGATCGTGATGAGGTCGGCAAGCTTGGTGAGCTTGCTCGTGGTGTGACGCAGAAAGGCGACCGCCAGCTCGTCGGCAGGGATTCCGGCGCCGTCGTCGCTGACGCGGATCGAGGTCTTCCCCGCACCCCGCGCGTCGATGCTGATCCGCCTTGCACCCGCGTCGAGGGCGTTCTCGACGAGCTCCTTGACGACCGACGCCGGGCGTTCGATCACCTCGCCCGCGGCGATCGCGTCCGCGACTTCGGGCGCCAGCATCTGGATCACGGGGTGAGCTTCGCCCGCAGCTGGTAGAGCTTCTGCAGCGCCTCGAGCGGGCTGAGCGAGGCCGGATCGATGTCCTCGAGCTCCTTGCGCAAAGGATCCGAAGCCATCTCGATCGGCAAGCCCAGCTGAAACTCAGGCGGCTCGAGCGGCCGCTGGCGTTCCAGGTCGGCCAGCACGTCACGGGCGCGGGCGATGACTCCTGACGGCAGCCCCGCCACGGCCGCGACGTGAATCCCATAGGAGCGGTCTGCCCCGCCGGGAACCACGCGGTGCAGGAAACGCACCGTGTCCCCTTCCTCGAGCACCTCCACGCGTTGGTTGCGCACGCGCGGCAGCCTCTCCGCCAGAGCCGTGAGCTCGTGGTAGTGGGTCGCGAATAGCGTTCGGCACCCTAGCTTCGGCGCGTCATGCAGGTGCTCGACCACCGCCTGCGCGATCGAGACGCCGTCGTAGGTCGAGGTCCCCCTCCCCACCTCGTCGAAGATCACGAGCGACGATCGCGTGGCGTGGTTGAGGATGTACGCGGTCTCGGTCATCTCCACCATGAACGTGGACATCCCCGCGGTGATGTCGTCGTGGGCGCCGACTCGGGTGAAGACGCGGTCCGCGAGTCCGATCACCGCGCGCTCAGCAGGCACGAAGCTGCCACATTGCGCCAGCAGCACGATCATCGCCGCCTGCCGGAGGTAGGTCGATTTGCCCGCCATGTTGGGCCCGGTGAGGACGACGATCTGCGCATCGTCGGGGTCCAGCTCCAGGTCGTTGGCGACGAACACCCCGGCCGGCAGTCCCCGTTCGACCAGCGGATGGCGACCGCCTCTGATGTTGAGCTGCACGCCGGCGTTGACCTCGGGCCTGCTCCATCCGTGCTCTGCCGCGGCGGCAGCGAGGCTGAGCAAAGCGTCGACCATGCCCATCGCGTGCGCGGTCTCTCGGAGCAGGGGCGCCAATCCTGCCACTGCCTCCCTGAGCCCGTGCAGGATCTCGAGCTCGCGAGCGGCGATTCGCTCCTGGGCGGTCAGCACGATCGCTTCCCGCTCTTTCAGCTCCGGTGTGATGTAACGCTCGCCGCCCACCAGCGTCTGCTTGCGCACGTAGTCGTCGGGCAGCGTGGCCGTGTTCGCGTGGCTGACCTCGATGTAATAGCCGAAGACCTTGTTGAAACCAACCTTCAGCGAGCGGATGCCGCTGCGCCTGCGCTCGGTCGCTTCGAGCTTGGCGATCCACTCTCGCGCCGCCCGCGACCCGTCGGAGATGGCGTCCAGGTCTGCGTCGTATCCCGACCGGATGACTCCGCCGTCGCGAGCGTTCAACGGCGGATCTTCGACCAGGGCCCGCGCGAGGATGTCCACCAGCTCCGGTGCGGCGCTGACCTGGCCGGCCAGCTCCCGCGTGACCAGGGCCGAGCACGCGCTGATCGCTTCCTGGACGGCCGGGACGGCTTCCAGGGACCGGCGGACGCCGACGAGCTCGCGGGCCGTGGCGTGGCCCTGGGCAGATCGCGAGACAAGCCGCTCGAGATCGCCGACCGGCTTCAACGCGGCTTGCAGGACGTCACGTTGATCCGCGCTCGAGACGAGCTCGTCCACCGCCGCCAGGCGCAGCTCGATCGACTCCGCGTCACGAAGCGGTGCGCCCAACCAGGAACGCAGCTGCCTCGCGCCGACCGGGGTTGACGTGCGGTCGACCAGGTCGACCAGCGCCGGCAGCTCGAGGTTTCGAACCGTCGCCGCATCGAGCGGCATGGTCGCGTCGGGCGAATAGGTCCGCACGCTGAAGACGCCCGGCCCGACGCGGGTCTGGTTCTGTTTCAGATAGTCCAGCACGACACCCGCAGCGCCCACGGCCAGAGGCGCGTCCTGGGCTCCGACCGAGGCGGGAAATGCAATTCCCAGCATGTCCTTCAGCCGCTGTTCGCCGCGGACGGGATCGAACCGGTACTCCTCGATCTCGGGAGGCGTGAGGAGCTCGGCCGGGGCGAGACGTTCGATCTCGGACTGCAGGCGCTCTCGGGGGAGCTGGCAGAGCAGCAGCTCGCCGGTCGAGACCTCGCACGCAGCGATGCCCGCCTCGGTCCCCTTGCTCCAGGCAGCGACCAGGTAGTTCGGCTTTGACGGCTCCAGGTAAGCCTCTTCGACCACGGTGCCCGGGGTCAGGACGCGGGTGACGTCACGCCGCACGATCTTGTTCTTGCTCGCGGCCTCGACCTGGTCGCAGATGACGACCTTGTGCCCCGCGCGCAGCAGCTTGCCGACGTAAGCCTGCCAGGCGTGATGCGGCACTCCACACATAGGGGCGCGGCCTGCCTTGCCCAGGGGCCGCGACGTCAGCTGCACACCCATGATCGGCGCCGCGACCCTGGCGTCGTCGAAGAAGATCTCGTAGAAGTCGCCGAGCCGGAAGAGGAGGATCCCGTCGGGGTGTTTGTCTTTGGCCTCCCGGTACTGCTTCATCACCGGGGTGGCTGGGGGAATCACGCGGCTGGCGATCCCGTGAGCTGGCCGGCGGTGGCCTGGAGGACGCGGATGTTGACGATGTCGCCCGGGGCGATGCCACCCGCTCGCAGCACGTTGGCGCGCTTGCCCTGCCGGATGCGCCCGTAAGGTCGGTTCAGCTCGTCGCGGCCCTCGATCAAGACCTCAGCGTCGCGGCCGATCCACCGCGCGGTCTTCCGCGCCGCGATGTCGCGCTGCAGCGCCAGCAGGTCGTTCAGCCGACGCAACTTCTCTTCGTGAGGCACGTCGTCGACCAGCCGGCTGGCTGAAAAGGTCCCAGGCCGAGGCGAATACATCGCGATGTGGACGACGTCGAACTGCATCTGCTCCACCAGAGCGCGGGTGTTCAGATACGCCGCTTCCGTTTCTCCGGGGAACCCCACGATGACGTCGGTCACGAGCCCGATGTCAGGCATCAACCGCCGCGCGCGCTCGACGATGGCGCGGTAGTGGCGCGTCTGGTAGCCGCGGGCCATGCGCTTCAGCACGATGTCGTCGCCCGATTGGATCGGCAGCTGCAGCTCGCGACACACCACGTCGCTGGCGGCCATCACCTCGAGCAGCTCGGGCTCGAGATCCTGCGGGTGCGATGTCATGAAGCGCAGTCTCTTCAGACCTGGAATCCGCTCGACCTCGCGAACCAGTGCGGCAAGTCCACCCTGACCATCCGGGTCGTGATAGTCGTCGACGTTCTGACCGAGCAGGACGACCTCCTTCGCTCCTTCCACGACCGCCTGGCGACACTCGGCCACGACGGCTTCGAGGGGCACGTGCTTCTCTCGACCCCGGACGCGCGGGACGATGCAGAACGTGCAGTTGTGGTCGCATCCCTGGATCACGCGCACGTAGTGGCTGACCCCGGTCCGGCCCGCATGCGGGAGGGCCTCGCCTTGCGAGTAGTCATAACGCGCCTCCAGGTTCGCCACGAAGTCCTC
>VBFV01000158.1 GCA_005881335.1 Chloroflexota bacterium | reverse complement strand
GAGCGGCACGGCGACCGCGAGGGTGCCCCATCGGCGGCGCCGCCATGGCCTTTCGCCCGCCACCGGAACCAGGACGAGGCCAAGCGCGGTCAGCTCGAGCAGCTTGGTCGCGAGCGCGACCTGGTCGGGGGTGTCGAAGCCAAGAACTATGTAGCCGAGGTAACCGAACAGCGTCATCGTGATGAGCGCGGCCGACGCCGGCCGCCACCACCGCCACGAGTACAGCTGCGACAGGGCGAGGTAAGCAACGCCGTTCATCACGAACAGCGCGGCGGTGATGGTTTCGTTCCGGTGTGTCAACACAAGGCCGAGGTGGATGCCGCCGGACATCGCCATCAGGACCGAAGCCCCCAGCACCGTACCCGACACGTCGCGTGGACGGCGGAGCTGGATGGCGATGAGCGCCAGCGGCAGCGCGAGAAGTCCAACGTAGAGGCCGATTGCGTGATCCGGGGCGATGTCGAACATGCCACGAGCGTGGCGGCCGCGGTTAAGAACCGCGTAAGAGCGGGAGGTCGATGAGAAACGCCGCGCCCCCGGCGGTCGCCTCGCCGGCAATGATCCGGCCGTGATGCTGGGCGACGATCCAGCGCGCGATGGAAAGTCCGAGGCCGGCGTTCGAACCCGTACGTGCGGCATCGGCCCGGTAGAACCGCTCGAAAACGCGCTCGCGATGCTCGGACGGAATGCCAGGTCCGTCGTCGGTGACCAGCAGCCGCGCCCACCCCGAATCCATCTCCAGGCTGACCTCGACCGCCGCGCGCCCGTAGCGGTACGCGTTGTCGAGGAGTATCCACAGCAGCTGCCGAAGGGCGTCTTCGTCGCCTTCCACCGACGCCGGGACCGTCTCGACCCGGAGCTTCGGCTCGGGGTGGGTGGACGCGGCCTGCCTGCACACCTCGTCCACCACCGCCTGGAGGTCGACGATCGCGAGCCTCAGCTCCAGACCCGAGTCGGCGCGGGCGAGCGTCAGCATGCGGTCGACCAGCCTGGACATGCGCCCGCTCTCTTCGGCGATGTCGGTGGCTGCGGCCAGACGGGTCTCCTCCGTGACCGACGGTCCGCGGGCCAGCAGGCCGGCGTTGCCCTGGATCGTCGTCAGCGGAGTGCGGAGCTCGTGGGAGGCGTCGGCCACAAATCGCCGCTGCGACTCGAACGCGTCCTGCAGCCGGCTGAGCATCCCGTTGAAGCTGGCCGCAAGGGTCGCCACCTCGTCGCGACTCCGCGGTGACGGCAGGCGTTTGGCGAAGTCCCGCGCCCGGCCGATGTCTTCCGCGGCGGCGGCCACCGCCTGGAGCGGCGCGAGCGCCCTGCCGGCGACAAGCCATGAAGCGATAAGGGCAGCGATCAGCGCCGGGACGGCCGAGATGGTCAGAAAGACGACGATTCCCGAGAGGTTTGACTGCACCACGTTCGTCGACTGACCGGTCATCACAAAACCGGCGCTGTACGGAAGGACGTACAGGCGAAGAGGGCCTTGGGTCGCGAACGCCCCTTGACGCTGCTGCGCCAGGCTGAGCAGCGACCGCGAAGCAACCGGTGGCGATCCATTGAGGATGCCGGTCGAATAGAGCACAGTGCCGTCGGGTGCCATCAGCTCGACGAACACGTCTCCGCTCCTGCCGAGCTCAGAGGGCGCAATCGGCGCCCGTGGCGCTGTCTCGCTCGGCAACGATGCCGCCGCGTCGTGAGCGCGTGTGCGCAGTGCGTCGTCCTGATTGGTCACCGCGCCGCGCGAGAGAAGCAGGTAGAGAAGGACACCGAACACCAGCAGCGCGATGGCGACCACGCCGGCGCCGAAGAGCGCGAGCCTGACGCGTAGGGACACTACTCGTGCAGCGCGTAGCCGGCGCCGCGGACCGTGTGCAGCAGCGGCGGCGGGCCGAGCTTCTGGCGCAGGTAGCCGACGTAGACCGCCACGACGTTGTCGTTTTCAGCCTCGCCCTTCCACACGGCGTCGATGAGCTGCTCCCGCGACAGCACCTGTCGTGGATGGCGCAGAAAATGCTGGAGCAGGTCGAACTCGGTCTGCGTCAGCTCGAGCGCGCGCTCTCCACGCCACGCTGCGCGACTGGCGGGCTCGACGCGCAGGTCGCCGAATCGGAGGTGGTCGGCGGGGGTCGTGCGGCGAAGCAGCGCGCGGACGCGCGCCAGCAGCTCCTCGTACGCAAAAGGCTTGACGAGGTAATCGTCCGCGCCGGAATCAAGGCCACGGACCCGTTCCTCGGTGCCGCCTAGCGCAGTCAGGAGCAGGATCGGCACCGAGCCGGTCGAGCGCAACCGCCTGCAGACCGAGATGCCGTCCAGGCCGGGAAGCATGATGTCGAGCACGACCAGGTCGAACGGCCGCTCCCGCGCACGGTGGAGCGCATCGTTGCCATCGACAGCCACCTCGACGTCGTGGCCCTCGGCCGCCAGCACCCGGTCGAGAGTAGAGGCAAGTCGGGGATCGTCCTCGACCACCAGGACCCTTGAGCCGCCCATGAGAAGCGATTTATAGGCCACCTGGTGTGAATTTCATAAGAGTGTCGAAAACTGGCCGTGACGTTCGTCGTCTGGTTGAGTCCCAATTTCAAGGAGGAATCTCGATGGCGAATTTCGTACTTCTGTACACCGGTGGCAGCGCGGGAAGGACCCCGGCCGAGCGCGAGAAGATCATGGGCGCCTGGGGCGCCTGGTTCGGGCAGCTCGGCGACAAGGTCGTCGACCCGGGCAACCCCTTCAGCGAGCGCTCGAAGAACGTCTCCAGAGGCTCCGTCCACGACGGCGCCGTGGGCAACCCGCCGGCGACCGGCTACTCGATCGTCAAGGCCGACTCGGTGAACGCGGCGGCGGACCTGGCCAAGGGCTGCCCGATCGTGCAGTCGGGCGGCAAGATCACCGTCTACGAGATCACGCCGGCGATGTAGTCGGTCGCAGAAAGACCTCGCTCCCTCTCCCCCTCAGGGGAGCAATCAGAAGGCGCGGGTAGCGCGTCCATAACGGGCTCAGCCCGCAGGGATGTGGGGTGAGGGGCGCGACTACTCAACCCCCAGAAGAGAAACCCGTTTGGTCGCGGTCAAGCGACCTCGGGCGCCGGAAACGTAGGTGCCCGAGGTCGGCGCCACGTCCGAGTAATCGGAGCCCACCGCCACTGTCACGTAACCGAGCCCGCCGCGGCTCGCGTGGGTCGGATCGAACGCGTGAGCGATAGCGTCGCCCGACCCGTCATTCGTCGGCAAAATCACCTCGACCCAGGCGTGCGTGCCGCCCTGGCCTAGCAGGTGGCCGGACACGTATCGCGAGGGGAGCCCACACGTGCGGCACAACGCCAGCATCACGTGGGCGTAGTCCTGGCACACGCCAGCGCCGAGCTCGAGCGCGGCGGCCGCAGTGGTTCGGACCCCGGTCACCTCATATCGATACGTCATCGACTGGTACACCCAGTCGTTGATCCGGTCCGCTAGCGGAAGCCCCCATTCGGCCACCGCCGAAAGGTCGTCGGCGGCTCGCAGGATGCGGTCGTCGGCCTGGGTGAGCGGGGATGCCTCGAGGAGGTAGCCGTCCGCGAGCCAGCCGTCGGCCAAACGGTTCGGCTCCGCCGGCCGGCGCTCGACCGAGACCTCAGCGACGAACTCGATCGCGGCGGCGACGCGAGGCGCGAAAACGTCGACGATCACGTTGCCGAAGCGGTCGTTGCGGTTCTCCACAAGCGCGCCATCGAGCGCCACCGAGACGTCGTGCCACAGCCGCCGCTGGTCGCCAAAGCGCTCCGGCGGGATCACGACGAGGCGGTGGCTCAGGTCGCGGATCGGCTCGGGGTATTCATAGCGGAAGGTCTGGCGCACCAGGTACGACGCGCGCCGCGCCGAGCTCCAGTCGACGGATGCGGGTTCGATCGCCATCAGTCGGCCTGGTCCGCCCAGACGACCATGGACCGAAACGCAGCGGGCCCGAAGGTCGTCAGCATCGCCACGTCGAGGGCGTCCCGGCCGCGGCCGATCAGCACGCGGCCGACGCGGCGGGCGTTGTTGCGCGGGTCAAACGTCCACCACCGGTCGCCCAGATAGACCTCCATCCAGGCCGCGAAGTCCATCGGAGCGGGGTCGGGCGGCACGTAGATGTCGGGCAGGTAGCCAAAGACGTAGCGGGCGGGGATGTTGAGGGCGCGGCAGAACGTGATCGCCAGGTGCGCCAGGTCGCGGCAGACGCCCCTCCGCTGCTCCAGGACGTCGACGGCCGTCGTGAGCGGGTTGCTGGTGCCGTACTGGAACTTGATGTTGTCGTGGACCCAGTCGCAGACCGCCTGGACCCGGGCTCCGCCGGCATCGGTCTGGCCAAACAGCTCCCAGGCCATGCCCATCAGCTGGTCCGACAGGCAGTAGCGGCTGGGAAGCGTGAAGTGGAGCAGCTCGCCGGGGATATCGTCGATCGGGAGCTGCGGCGCGGCCCTGCCGTCCGGATCCGGCTCGTCAGGCACCGAAACGACGGCGTCGTATCGGAGGCCGAGCGGCCCTTCGGGCATGAGCAGGCGCTTGACCGGGTTGCCGTAGAAGTCGGCGTACTCGTCCACCGGCACGGGCGGCTGGGTCGACCAGGTCTCGGTGACCAGCTGGTGGCGCGCGTCCGAACGGGGGCGGACCTGGACGGTGGCGACGGTCGGGGCGCTCACGTCGTATCTGAACTCGCAGCCGACCCGTAAATTGATCGTTCTCTCAGGTTGCGGGATGGCGCAGACACTATAGCGGTGGGTTTCGTGAATCTTGATTCCAACTACCAGCTCAACGGCTTCTATGACGAGATGCTTGCGGCCGCCGGACGGCCGCGACCCGCCTACCGTCGACTTTACGAGCAGCTGAACCGCCTGGGTGCGGACGAGCTCCAGCGCCGGGCGGCCCTGGCGATGGAGATGTTCCGCAACCACGGGGTCACCTTCGCCGTCTACCCGGACGCCCAGGGCACCGAGAAGGTGTTTCCATTTGACGTCATCCCGCGGGTCATCGACGCCCGCACGTGGCGGCGACTGGAAGCCGGCCTGAAGCAGCGTCTGCGCGCCCTCAACCTGTTCCTGGACGACGTCTATGGCCGCAAGCTGGTGCTGAAGCAGCACGCGATCCCACCCGAGATCGTGCTCAGCAGCTCGCTTTACCTGCGTGAGGTCGAGGGATTGCCGGTCCCGCACGGCATCCACTGTCACATCGCCGGGATCGACCTGGTGCGGGACGAGAAGGGCGACTTCTTCGTCCTCGAGGACAACGTGCGCACGCCGTCCGGAGCTTCATACGTGCTGGCCAACCGCTACGTGATGAAGCGCGTCCTGCCGGACCTGTTCGCGGGCTACCCGGTGCGGCCGGTGGAGGGCTACGTCCACGAGCTCCT
>VBFV01000157.1 GCA_005881335.1 Chloroflexota bacterium | reverse complement strand
CACCAGCAGGGCAAGGACCGCGGCCGCAATGCCCGCGCCCGCTCCGCCGGTGTCGCCCGACGTTTCGACCACCTCAGTCCCGGCGGGACTCCAGTACCGCCGGACGCTGTACCCGCCGGCTCCGAGGAGCACCGCGAGCACCAGGATCACGAGCAGTATGAAAAGCAGAGTTCCCAAACGCACAACCTCCTTCGATCATGTCGGCCCTGGCTTGAAGCCATGAGT
This sequence comes from Chloroflexota bacterium, assembly GCA_005881335.1. Classification (GTDB taxonomy): domain Bacteria; phylum Chloroflexota; class Dormibacteria; order Dormibacterales; family Dormibacteraceae; genus 40CM-4-65-16. The sequence continues at coordinate 5,542 of VBFV01000157.1, read as the reverse complement.
CGCCGTTTGGGCCGCTCTATTCGGTAACGCCCGGGGTCGGGCCGTCTACCCGCGGTTGAACTCGAACTAGGTCGTGGATCGAGTTCGCCGGCGCCTGACGAACCCGGCAGCCACCGCCAGGCCGATGACCGCGCCCAGGGCCGCCCGCTGGAAGATCGACCGCCGCGGAGAAGGCGGCGGCTCGGCTTCGGCCTTTTTCTGCTCGATCGCCTCCACCGGCTTCGGCTTGCTCCGCGATTCGTCCATTGGGCTCGCCACGATGCCCCTGGCAGCCGGTTCGCCCAGGCGGAATTTGTTGTAGACCGCGCCCAGCAGCAGGAGCTGGCTGAGGAAGTAAAACCAGGTCGCGAGCAGGAAGAACAAGGCGAACTGGGCGCCGTACGTGTTGAATCCGCCGGCGATCCGCGCGTAGATGGGGAAGGCGAGCGACAGCGCCTCGATGAGCACCCCCGCCAGCAGGGCGCCCGGGAGCACATCCCGGACCCGGAAGGTCCTGTTGGGAACGAAGCGATAGAGCGCGACGAGCAAGGCCACCATGACCGCCGCACCGGCGACAAAGCCCGTTATCCACCCCATCCAGGCGAGCGGCAAGAACGCCGCCAGCGCGTTGACCACGACGGTAAGCACGATCGCGACGACCAGCAGGAGCATCATCACCAGGCCCATCAGACGTTGGCGCAGCATGTCGCGCTGCCTGGTGCCGAAGATCTCGGTGAGGGCGAACTCCATCGTCGCGAAGATGCTGCTCGCGCTCCAGATGAGGCCGCCAAGGGAGACCAGGCTCAGCCACCCGGCCGATTGCTTGACACCTTGCAGCGCTTTCTGCAGCTCGGGCTGCGCGCTGCTCGGGAAGACCTGCAGCACCAGGGACTGAAAGTGCGCCTCGGTCGCCGGGTCGCGGATCGCGAGGCCGATGATGGCCAGGGCGCCGAGGATCATCGGAAACATCGCCATGAACCCGGCGAATGCAAGCGCGAGAGCATAGCTGCTGGCCCGGCTTTCGCCGTAGGCGCTCACGACCCGGGCGAGAAGGGTTCCCTGCGCCCGCGCGACCAGGCGCTGGACGCGGTCGCGCAAAGTCGCGATATCAGTCTGCCTGCGGCACCGCGTGCTCTCCGCGGCGACGATGCCCGATTCGCTCGAGCAGCGCGGTCGATGCGGTGCCGGCGAGCATCGGAGCGAGCTTGCGCGCGATGGTCTCGACGGTTCCCGGCTCCCGCGGGGTTTTCTCGTTGACCCTGACGGTTACGGACGGCAGCTGACCCTTCAGCCGGCCGGAGAGTTCTTCCGCCAGCTCACGGAGGTTTTCGATCGACAGCTCGTCCAGGCGGTCCTTCAGCGTCGGCTTGCGCATCTTCCTGTAGACGATGAAGCCCGCGGCGCCGACGGCCACGGCAGCGACGACGATCGCTGCGATCCGCCCGTAACGGACCGCATTGGAGGCGGCGCGCCCTTCGAGCTCGTTCAGATTGTCGTCCATCCGCTCGCGCGTTTCCATTATCTGCCGTTCGATTTCACGTGCCGAAGCGCCCATTCCTTGTTCTCCTTCAAGCTTTCGAGCGTCCGCCTCGGAAGGTGCACCTGCAGGCGAGACTTGCCGAGCAGGATCAGGCCAAGACCGATCACCAGGTACGCGGCCACCCAGACGACCGCAGCCTGCCAGTGCCACGGGACGAGCCAGACGACGAGCGACGGCAGCGCGACCAGCACCGCAAGGGCGGTCAGCAAGCCGCCGAAGACGATGATGCCGGCCGCGATCGCGTTGCGGGTGGCCAGCTCCTTGAGCTCTTGCTTGGCCAGCGCGACCTCGAGGGCGACCAGGCGCTGCGCGTCGCTGACCACCGAAGCGATCAGCCCGCGCGAGCTCACGTTCTGGCTGTGGTCGACCGTCTCCACGGGCGCTCGCACTCGTACCTCACAGGTGGAACGCGTCGCGTATTGGCCGTACGCGCGTGCGTCGACCTAGGAAAGCGCCAGCTCGGCGATGAAGGTCGCCGCGCTGACTGCCATCACGCTCGTGGCGATCCAGGTCAAGGTCGTGCTCAGACGTCCGCTCCGACGTCTGCCCATGATCCTGCGGTCTGATCCAAGGAGGGCGATCAGGACCATCAGAGGCGCCGCCACCAGGCCGTTGATGATCGCCGCGACGAAGAGCGCTCGGATGGGATCGACGTTTAGAAGGTTGAGAGCCAAGCCCGCGACAGTCGAAAGAGCGATGATCGCGTAAAAGGTCGGTCGGATCCAGGGCTTGTCCGACAACGTCCCCTTCAAACCGAAGAAGTCTTTGACCGCGTATGCGGCCGAGCCGCTGAGGATTGGGATCGCGAGCAACCCGGTCCCGATCATTCCGCCGGCGAACAGGACGAAAGCAAACGGACCTGCCAGCGGAGCAAGCGCCTGTGCCGCCTGGTCAGCCGACTGGATGTCAGTCTTGCCGTGTGCGTGCAGGACGGCGGCAGCCGTGAAAATGATGAAGTACATGACGAGGTTCGAAAAGAACATGCCGACGAGGATGTCGGCACGCGCGGCCCGCAGCACAGAGCGGCTCACGCCATGCCTCCGTGTCTCCATCAACTTGCCCGCGGCCCGCATCTCATCGACCTCGGACGCCGCCTGCCAGAAAAAGAGATAGGGCGAAATGGTGGTGCCGAAGATTGCGACGAGAGCCGCGATGAACTCTTTGTTGAGCTCGAAGTGTGGAACGACGCTCGCGGTCACGATCTGACGCAGGTCGGGGTGGACGATGAAGCCGGTGATCACGTAGGCGAACAGCACCAACGTCAGCCACTTGAAGATCTTGAAGATGGTCGCGTAGGTCAGGAAGAGCTGCATGGCCAGGATCAAAACCGCGACCGGCACGAGCAGCCAGAGCCGCGGCACCACGCCTTTGGTCAACATCGAGCCACCCGCGGCCACGGCGCCGAGGTCAGCCCCGACGTTGATTGTGTTGGCGACAAACAATGCCGCTATGCAGAGGCCGACCAGCGGTCGAGGAAACTTGCGCCTCAGCGACGTGCCGAGACCCACGCCCGTCTGCAGCGCTATGCGAGCGCACAGCTCCTCGACCGCGGCCATCAACGGAAACGTGAAAACCGCAGTCCACAGCAGCCCGTAGCCAAACTGACTTCCGACCTGGGAGTACGTCCCGATCCCGCTCGGGTCGTCGTCGCTGGCTCCGGTGATCAATCCAGGACCCAGCATCCGGAGGAAACCGAGAGGCCCGTTCCGTCGAGCTTCTTGGATGTGTGACCGCCCTGTCGCGGGGGCGCCGGTATCGGCGAAGTCTTCGCCTTCCGGTCTTCGCCGCGTTCGGTGAGGTCTCACAGTCGGTTAACGCCGGACCGCTACGGTTCAACGCCCGTGCGAAGAGCTGGGCGGCCACGGACGTTTCCCTGAAGATGGGCAAGCCACTGGTCGAGCCCCCGCGGATCCTGCCCGAGACCGTCGACCGCCGCCTCTACACGATCATCCACGGCCTCCCCCACTCGCCGGTGGGCGACCGCTACGTGGCGATCGTGTCCGATCTTGGTGAGGGCCTCGGCTGGGTCGGAGCGGGCATCGCCTTGGCCTGGATGGGAGGGTCGAAGGGTCGCCGCGCCGGGCTCGCGACCTCGATCGCGGCGCTCGGCACCACGTACCTCGTGCAGCGCATGATCAAGCCCGTCTTCCGACGGCAGCGGCCGCACATCGGCCGCGAGGTGCTGGTCGTCGGCATCCGCACCACGGACGCGTCATTTCCCTCCGGCCACGCGGCCTCCTCGTTCGCCGCCGCGACCGCGCTGGCCGCCTTCTACCCGAAGGCCTCACCACTGGTTTTCGGTCTGGCGACCGGCGTCGGCCTGTCGCGCGTGCACCTGGGCCACCACTTCCCAAGCGATGTAGCCGTCGGAAGCCTCATCGGCATCGCGACAGGCACGCTGATGGCCTGGATGGTCAAGACGGCGAGGCCGTTTTAGGCGGACAGTGGAGGGCTCGGCCATTGCTGGCCAAGCTCCCCCAATTCGGAAACGAGCGGGGCAGACGGAATACCGAGCCGTTTTTGGGCGCCGGACCACCTCCATCGGGCGCAGCGGAGTAAGGGCGTCCGCCCACGCGTTTTTTTGGTAGCGGATATTTCTCATTGGAGGCGCTCGATGGCCCAGATGGTGCGCGACGTCATGACCAAGGACCCGGTGTCCATGAGCTCGGACGCGTCCGTGGCCGAAGCCGCCAAGGCGATGAGCGATTTGCGAATCGGCTCCGTGGTTGTCATGGATAAGGACAGGCCATGCGGCATCGTGACCGACCGCGATATCACCGTGCGCGCGGTCGCGACCGGCAGCGACCCGTCGAAGACCCGGCTCGCCGACATCTGCACTCACGACATCGCCGCGGTGGCGCCGGATCAATCGATCGATGACGCGATCCGGGTGATGAAGTCACGCGACATCAAGCGCGTCGTCGTGATGAGCGAGAGCAAACTGGAGGGAATTGTGTCCCTGGGCGACCTTACATCGCGAGGCGAGGGCACGGACGTCCAGGTCGACATCAGCCGCGCCGAGCCGAACAACTAGCCGGTAGTTTTCCTCAGCCGCTCTCTGGTCGAGGCCGGCCGGGTTCGAGCGGCGCCTCGACCGGTTCCGCCTCCATCGCCCCCGCCGCCTTCAAAACGTCGCGCGCCACCTCGAGCCGCGGCCCGCCCACGGTGATGAGGAAGCGTCCGGATTCGACCTCCTGCTCGTAGAAGAGCGCGCGGTCGCCCGACGCGGACATGCTGAGCAGCCCGCCGGCCAGCCCTCCGGTCGCCGCGCCGGCGACCGCGGCGAGGGCGAAGGTGGCAGCGAGGTTGCCGGAGATCAGCGGATGCGCGCCCGGCACGATGCCGGTCACGATCGCGCCTAGCAGGGCTCCGAGGATGGTGCCGACGACGATGCCGATGACAACCTTGAGGCCGTATCGGCCGCGGCGGCGAAACGCCGGCGTGGAGACCGAAACCTGCTCCGGGCCGAAGCCCGCCTCCTTGAGTTTTCCAAGGGCTGCGCTGGCTTCCGAGCGGGTCCTGAAGAGGCCGACGACAGTGTCTGGCATTTGCCCTCCTTTACATAGGTAACGCCCAGGGTGAGCCCCTATCCTGTTTCGGCCATGGCCATCCGCTCCGAGCTCGCCGGGTTCAGCACCGCCCAGGCCAGGCGGGCCCTGGAGGGGCTGCCGAGGTGCGATTACGACATCGTCATCAAGCCGCTGCGGTATCGCTGGGGACCACACCTGGCCGCGCGCTGCGAGTTCGAGGAGAGACGGATCGTGCTGCAGGTCCCGATCCCGTTTCGTGCTTTCAAGGAGCCCGTGATCTACGCCGCTCGGCGCAAGCGTGGGGCGGGAATGCGCTTCTCGTGGGCGTCGGAGACGGTCTTATTTCGAGGCCGCCGCGACGTGCTGCGCTTCCTGTACTGCCACGAGTGGATGCACTGGTATCTGCACGAGGTGCTGGGCAAGGGTTCCTCGGCTGAAACTGCGTGCGATCGTTTCGCGCTGCGCAATTTCCGCCGCCGCTTTGTCACGAGCG
>VBFV01000156.1 GCA_005881335.1 Chloroflexota bacterium | reverse complement strand
CGCTCGCCTGTTGAGCTGGCTGCTCGAAGGCGCGGGCCATCGCGTGGTGTCGAACCGTGCCGGGGCGAACCTCATCTTCGGGGCCACCGCGGTGGCGCTGAACCGGGCCGGCACCGACGGCAAGCTGAAGGCGGACTGGGGCGTTTTCGAGATCGACGAGGCCAGCCTCCCGAAAGCGGTGGAAGAGATCCAGCCGCGGGCGACCCTGGTGCTGAACCTGTTTCGCGACCAGCTCGACCGATACGGCGAGCTCGAGTCGATCGCCAAGAAGATCGAGCAGGCGCTCAGTGCGCAGCCCGAGACTGCGCGGGCCATCCTCAACGCCGACGACCCTCGCGTCGCCGAGATCGGGCTGAACCTCTCGCACAAGCCGCTTTGGTACGGGCTGGACGACACATCTGTCGCGTCGACGACACTTCCGCACGCCGCGGACGCGCGGACCTGCCCACGGTGCGGGTCGAGCCTCATCTTCGACGCCGTCTACGTCGGCCACGATGGCGTCTACCGCTGTCCCAACGGCGACTTCGCGCGACCGCAACCGGAAATCACAGCGACGGACATCAAGCTCGACGGCTTCGAAAGCATCGCGCTGAGCATCGACGGCACGCGCATCGAGATGCCGCTCGGCGGTCTGTACAACTGCTACAACGTGCTCGCGGCTTACGCCGTCGCGCGCAGCATCGACCTCGCGCCGTCTTACATCGCCGAGCGGCTGCGCACCTTCAAGGCTGCGTTCGGCCGCCAGGAGCGGATCGAGTTTCGCGGCCGCCATCTGGTCCTCGTTCTCTCCAAGAATCCCGCCGGCTTCAACGAAACGGTGCGCACGGCCGTGGAGCTCGCGAAGGGCAAGCACTTCGTCATCGGCCTCAACGACCGCAAAGCTGACGGCACCGACGTGTCGTGGATCTGGGACGTCGATTTCGAACAGCTCCAAGACCACGCGAGCGTCGTCATCCCGGCCGGAGTGCGCGCCCATGACCTTGCGGTGCGCCTGAAGTACGCGGGAATCGCCGCCGAGGCGCCGCAAACCGACCCGGGCAAAGCGCTCGACCTGCTGATCAAGTCGACCAGCGAGGGCGACACGGCCTACCTGCTCTGCACCTACACGGCGATGCTCGACCTGAGGGCCGAGCTGGTGAGACGTGGATGGGCGTCGCCATACTGGGAAACGTGAAGTTCACCGTCGGCTGGCTCTACCCAGACCTGATGAACATCTATGGCGACCGCGGCAACATCCTCACCCTGCTGAGGCGGGCCGAGTGGCACGGCTTCGAAGCGAGCGTGGTCGAGCTCGGCCGGGGCGCCGCGACACAGATGGATGAGGTGGACGTCTTTTTCTTCGGCGGCGGCCAGGACCGCGAGCAGGCCTTGATCTACGACGACCTGCGCGAGTTCAAGCAGGCCTCACTCCAGCAAGCGGTCGCAAACAGCGCCCAGGTCCTGGCGGTTTGTGGCGGATACCAGCTGCTCGGCCACTACTACCAGACGGGGGACGGCGAGCGGTACGACGGGATCGGGCTCATCGACGTGCGGACGGAGGCCGGCAAGAAGCGCTTCATCGGCGACGTCGTCGTGCTCAGCGCCATCGATGGGCTCACGCCCAGCACGCTCGTCGGTTTCGAGAACCACAGCGGCCGCACGTTCCTGGGCCCGAACGCCAGGCCCCTGGGCAAAGTCCTCAAGGGCCACGGCAACAACGGCTCGGATCACCAGGAAGGATGCGTGCAGGGCGGCGTCATCGGCACCTACATGCACGGGTCGCTCCTGCCGAAGAATCCGCACCTCGCGGATCACCTGATCGCGGGCGCGCTCAGGCGACGGGGCGGCGGCGCCCTTTCGCACCTCGACGACTCGGCGGAGCTGGCCGCGCACGGCTGGATCCTGCAGCGCGCGCAACGACGGTAGTCCGCGCGCCGTTCCCGTTCAGGACGACCGGCTTTCGCGACACCAGCGCCTCGCGCAGCACCTGGTCGATCGACTCCAGCATCACGAACTGCATCTGCTTGCGCAGGTCGGCGGGGATATCGTCGAGGTCGGCCTCGTTGTGCGACGGCACCAGCACCCGTCGCAGGCCGGCGCGGTGCGCGCCGAGCACCTTCTCCTTGATCCCGCCAATCGGCAGCACCTTGCCGCGCAGGGTGATCTCGCCGGTCATCGCGATGTCGTCGCGGACAGGCCGTCCCGTGAGGATGGAGGCCATCGCCGTCAGCACCGTCACCCCGGCGGACGGCCCTTCTTTGGGCTGGGCGCCGGCGGGCACGTGGACATGGATGTCGCTCTTGTCGAAGAGCGAAGGATCGATGCCGATGTCGGACGCGTGCGACTTCAGGTAGGACAGGGCCGCCGCGGCCGATTCCTTCATCACCTCGCCCAGCTGCCCGGTCAGCTTCAGCTCGCCCTTGCCGGGCGTGAGCGTCGCCTCGACGAAGATGATCTCCCCGCCGGTCGGCGTCCACACCAGGCCGGTCGCGACGCCAGGCCGGTCGATGCGCTCCGCCACATCGTCGTAGAAGCGCCGCTTGCCGAGCGCCGCACGCACCTTCTTCGCGTCGTCCATCCGCTTCACGCGCTTGCCGGCCGCGATCTCCGCGACGTCGCGCCGGATCAGGGACGCGATCTCGCGCTCAAGGTTGCGCACCCCTGCCTCGCGCGTGTAGTCGCGGATGATGAGACGGACGGCGTCTTCGGAGATCGTGACCTCGCCGTCTCGCAACCCGTGCGCGGAGACCTGCTTCGGGATGAGGAAGCGCTCGGCGATCTGGACCTTCTCCTCCTCGGTGTAGCCCGAGAGGTGCAGCACCTCCATGCGGTCGCGCAGCGCGGGCGGGATGGTCTCGAGTGAGTTGGCGGTGGTGATGAACATCACCTTGGAGAGGTCGAAGGGCACGTCGAGGTAGTTGTCGCGGAAGTCTTTGTTCTGCTCCGGGTCGAGGACTTCGAGCAGCGCCGATGACGGGTCGCCGCGCCAGTCGGCACCGATCTTGTCGACCTCGTCGAGGATGAACACGGGGTCGTTCGACTCCGCGCGGCGGATGGCCTGCAGGATGCGGCCGGGCATCGCGCCGATGTAGGTGCGACGGTGGCCGCGGATCTCCGCCTCGTCGTGCACGCCACCCAGCGACGCACGGGCGAACTTGCGGCCCATGGCACGCGCGATCGATTGACCCAGCGACGTCTTGCCCACCCCCGGCGGACCCACAAAACAGAGGATCGGCTCACGGCCGCGGTCGGTCGAGCCGCGCACCTGCTTGAGCCGGCGGACGGCCAGGTGCTCGACGATGCGCTGCTTCACCTTGTCGAGGTCGTAGTGGTCGGCGTCGAGGATCTCGCGCGATTTCTTGACGTCGACCTCACCGCCGGTCGAGACGTTCCACGGCAGCGAAACCATCAATTCGAGATACGTACGGATGACCGACGACTCGGGCGACGCGGAGGGGATTCGCTCCAGCCGCCCGATCTCGCGGTCCGCCTCGCGCTTGGCCTCGAGCGGCAGCCCGGCCTTCTCGATGCGCTCGCGCAGCTCGCTCAATTCCGCGTGCTCGGTGTCGAGCTCGCCCAGCTCGCGCTGGATGGCCTTCAGCTGCTCGCGCAGGAAATACTCGCGCTGGGCCTTGCCCATCTGCTCTTCGGCCTGGGTCTGGATCTTGCGGCCGAGCTCGAGCACCTCCAGCTCATGCGACATGTGGCCGAGCAGCCTTTCCAGCTTCGCTTTCGACGAGTCGAGCTCGAGGATCTCCTGCCGCTGCTCGGTGGTCAGCCGGATGTGGTTGGCGATGTAGTACGCGAGGTGCAGCGGGTCGTCGATCGCACCGGCCGCACCGGCAAGCTCGGCCGGGAGGTGAGGGGCGAGCGCGACCAGCTGCTGGAACGATGCGATGGCGCGGCGCATCAAGGCCTCGCGCTCGATCGAGAGGATGTCCTCGCTGATCTCGGGCAGCATCTCGACGGAACACGTGAGGTACGGCTCGTCCGACTCGACGTCGGTCAGCCGGATGCGGCGCAGGCCGAGCACGGCCAGCTGGACGGTGCCGTCGGGCAATTTGAGCAGGTGCTGGACGCGGACCATGGTGCCGACGTGGTGGAGGTCCTTGAAGTCGACCTCTTCCGCCGACTCGTCGAGCTGCGTGGCGACCGCGATGTGGCGCTCGACGCCGGACAGGTCATCCAGCAGCTGGAGCGATTTCTTGCGGCCGACCGAGAGCGGGATGAAGATGCGGGGGAACACCACCGTCGACTTCAACGGCAAGACGGGCAGGTGCGAAGGCACCGCTCCCTCGAGGTTCACCGCCGGGACTTCGCTCACAAGAAAGTGATGCTACGCCCTAGGAATTGCTTGCTCCCAGTTCAGCGGGTGATTGGGATCGGACCGGGCTTGGGCACCAGCTGCTGCACGGTGCCAAGAGGATTGATCGCGCCGGAACCGGACTGACCCGAATTCGGCTGCTCCGTCGATTGCTGATCGGGTGAATCGCTCGTCGGCTCACCGCCGAACGCTCCGCTTGGACTCTCCCCGTTGTCAAACGTGCCATTGACAGTGGTGCTGTTGCCGCTGTCGGTTTTCGGCGCCGAAGCCTGCCCTCCACCGGCACTGTGAGGGACATGCGCGCCCATCATCGCGCTTTCGCTCATGACCAGTGCCAGTGCCGCAGCGCCAGACAACACTGCCGACACCAAGATCGGCCGCCACCGCATGCCACTTTTCAGTATAGGAAGGCAGAAGCTCTGGCGTTGGGACGGGCATGGCATAATCGGGACAAGCTGAGCCAATCCCTGACCGCAGTGATACTCGCCGCCGGCCACGGGTCTACCAGCGCGACCCCCGCGGTACCGCGCACGCGCTCCAACAGATTCCGGCCGGCGAGCTGCGCGGTCGCCAGGTGCTGGTGGTCAACGGAGACTCCCCGCTTCTGACCGCGGCGAGCATCCTCAAGGTCATCCACGCCCATCAGGAGGCGGGATCACCCGCGACCATCGCCAGCGTCGAAGACCCGACCCGCGATGACGGCCGCGTGATCCGAAACCGCGACGGCTGGCTCGAGCGCATCGTCGAGCGCAAGGACGCTACCGCGGAAGAGCGGGCGAGCGTGCACGAGTTCAACGTCGGCGTCTACTGCTTCGACGGCAGCAGGCTCGTCGAGGAGCTCGACAAGATCAAGGACGACAACAAAGCGGGCGAGTTCTACCTGACCGACGTTTTCCTGCACCTGAAGCCGGTGACGGTCGTCAAGCTCGACGACCCGAGCGAGGCGATGGGGATCAAGGACCGCGTCCGGCTCGCCAGGGCGACAGACATCGCGCGCCGCAGGCTGCTCGAGCGCCTGATGCTGGGCGGCGTCACCATCGTCGACCCCGACAGCACGTTCGTCGACGCCACCGTCACGATCGGTCAGGACACCGTGATCGAGCCGTTCACGGTCCTCAAAGGCGAAACACAAATCGGCGCCGAGTGCCGCATCGGACCGCACGTGTATATAGAGGACGCGAGGGTCGGCGACCGCTCCGACTGCGGCCCGTTCGCCAAGCTGCGCCCCGGCACCGAGGTCGGCGAGGAGGTGCACATCGGCAGCTTCGCCGAGCTCGTGCGGACCAAGGTGGGCAGGCGGAGCCGGGTTCCGCACGTGTCCTACCTGGGCGACACCGACGTCGGCGAGGACGCGAACATCGGCGCGGGTACGATAACCGCCAATTTCGACGGCACGAACAAGAACCGGACCGAGATCGGCGACGGCGCGTTTGTCGGCGTGGACACGATGCTCGTCGCTCCCGTCAAACTTGGCAAGGGCTCGCGCACCGGCGCCGGTTCCGTGGTGACGAAGGACGTGCCCGACGGCGCGACAGCCGTGGGGGTTCCAGCTAGGGTGGTACGGAGGAAGAGTTGATAGGGAGGCTGCAAACGGCGGTCGAATACACCGGGACGGAGGCTTCGCCATGGGGCGAGCTGAAGTTGATCTCGGGCGGCGCCAACATGATGCTGGCGGCCAAGATCGCGGAAATCCTCGACGTGCCGCTCACCGATCCCCGGCTGCGCCATTTCCCCGACGGCGAGATCAACGTCAAGATCGAGGACTCGATGCGCGGCCACGACGTCTTCGTGATCCAGCCCACGAGCCCCCCGGTGAACGAGCACCTGATGGAGCTGTTCATCATCCTGGACGCGCTGCGCCGAGCGTCGGCCGGCCGCGTCACCGCGGTCATCCCTTACTACGGGTACGCACGCAAAGAGCGCAAGACGCAGCCGCGCGAACCGATCTCGGCCAAGCTGGTGGCGAACTTCATCACCCTCGCGGGCGCGGACCGTTTGCTGCTGTTCGACCTGCACGCCGAAGCCATCGAAGGGTTCTTCGACGTGCCGACCGACCACCTGTCGCCGCACCGGATCTTCTCCGAGTACCTGAAGACGCTGAACCTCAAGCACCTGACCATCGTCGCCCCCGACGCCGGCGGCGGTCGCCGTGCGGAGGCCGTGGCCAACGACTTGGGCGCTCCCATCGCGTTCGGCTACAAACGGCGCGACGACGAGCAATCGGTCGAGGTCATCGCGGTGTCAGGCGACGTGAAAGGCCGTGACTGCGTGGTGGTCGAGGACATCATCACCACCGGCGGCACCGTCTCCAAGCTTGCGATCGCGCTGCGACAGCAAGGCGCCAACAGGGTGCTGATCGCGGCGACACATCCAGTCCTGACCGGGGACGCGATGGATCGATTGAGGAAGGCCGACGTGGAACAGGTGATCGTGACCGACACCGTCCCCATCCCAGCGGAAAAGCTGGGCCCGCCGCTGACCCTGCTGTCGGTGGCGCCTTTGCTAGCTGAAGCGATCATCCGGGTGCACGAGAACCGGAGCGTCAGCGAGCTCTTCCAGCAGTAGTCCGTTCCGATGACCGGACAAGAGTGGATGGAGCTCATCGTCATGCTGCTGTGCTTCGTCCTGGCAGCGCTCGCCAGCGGGACGGAGACGGCGCTGACCTCCGTCGGCCGTCTGCGCGTCCGTTATCTGGCTGAGCAGGGAAGCCAGGCGGCGGCGATCCTGCAGCGATTGCGCGCGGACCCGAACCGGTTCCTCTCGACCGTCCTCTTCACCAACACGCTCGCGCTGATCGTCGCCTCGACGGCGACGGCCCTCCTGAGCGACTCGCTGTTCATGCGTTGGGGCGTGCCGGTCGAATGGCGCCTGTGGCTCACATTGCTGGATTCGGTCGCGCTGTCGGTCGTCCTGCTCATCGTGGCGGAGGTCACACCGAAGACGTTCGCTCTCGCCCACGCCGAACGCGTCGCTCTGGCCGCGGCCGTCCCCGTCGACCGGCTCGCCTCGTTCCTCGGCCCGATCCTGTGGGCGGTGACCATCGTGTCGCGGGCTCTGACCGGCGGGCGCGCGGCGCGTGCTCCCTACCTGACTGAAGAAGAGCTGCTCGCGGCCCTCCATGTTTCCGAAGAAGCGGGGGTGATCGAAGAGCAGGAACACCAGATGATCCACGGCATCATCGAGATCGGCGACAAGACCGTGCGCGAGATCATGATCCCGCGTACCGACATCGTCGCGGTCGCCCACGACGCGCAGCTGCGCGACATCGTGAAGCTCTTCAAGCAGCACCGCCACACGCGAATGCCCGTTTACGACGAAAACATCGACCATGTCATCGGCCTGATCCACACCAAAGACCTGCTGCTCTTCTACACGCTGTCCAGCTCGCGCAAGTTCGACATGGACAAGGTGCTGCGGCCGATCGAGTTCACGCCGGAACAGAAGAAGGTGGACGAGCTGCTGAACGAGATGCGGACCAAGAAGGTCCACATGATGATCGTGGTCGACGAGTACGGCGGCACCGCGGGCCTGGTGACTCTCGAGGACCTGCTCGAAGAGATCGTCGGCGAGATCCGGGACGAGTACGACACCGCGGAGCCGGAGCAGCTGGTGATCCTCAACGACCATGAAGCGCGCGTCGACGCGACATTTCCTCTGGAGGAGCTCAACGAGCGCTTGCACCTCGGGATCGAGGAGTCGGGCGACTACGATTCGGTCGGTGGCTACGTGCACTCGATGCTGGGCAAGATCGCGGAGGAAGGCGATTCGTTCCAGTCGGGCCGCGCGAAGTGGATCGTGGAGAAGGTGAGAGGCCGGCGCATC
>VBFV01000078.1 GCA_005881335.1 Chloroflexota bacterium | reverse complement strand
TCGTGGATCCTGGGGCGCCTGGTGACCGCAGGCTGGGACGACGTGCTCCTCATCCTGCCGTACGTGATCCTGAGCGCGGCCGCCATCTTCGTGCACCGGCGCTTGCTGGACGCCTTGACGCTCGGCGAGGACGAGGTCACAAGCCTTGGCATACCTGTCCGCCGAGTGCGCCTTATCGTCGTGGTCGCGGCGACATTGGGGACCGCGGCGGTGGTGGCTGTGGCCGGCACCATCGCTTTCGTCGGCATCATCGTGCCGCACGCCATCCGGCTCTTGATCGGCCGCAGCTACCGGGTCGTGATTCCCCTGTCGATGCTGTTCGGGGCGGCGTTTCTCGTCCTGGCCGATGCAGGAGCCCGGACCGTCGTCGCGCCGGCCGAGCTGCCCATCGGCGTGATCACAGCCTTTCTCGGCGCGCCTGTGGTTTGCGACCTCGACCTGAGCGTCGCCTCCGGCGAATGGTTGGCGCTCATCGGCCCGAACGGCGCGGGCAAGACCACGATCCTGCGGGCGATCGCACGCCTGGTGCCGTTTCGGGGCGCGATCAGCATCGGAAGCCGTGCCGTCACCGAGCTGAGCTCCCGAGAGGTGGCGCGGCAGGTGGCGGTCCTGGTCCAGGAACCGCAGATGCCGGTCGGCATGACGGTGTCGCAATACGTGCTCCTCGGGAGAGCGCCGCATCTTGGCTACCTTGGCAAGGAGAGCGCGCGCGACCGGGGCATCGTGAGGGACGTCGTGCGCAGGCTCTCGATGGAAGAGCTGGCCTCGCGGCCGCTCGACCGGTTGAGCGGAGGCGAGAGGCAGCGCGCCGCCATCGCCCGCGCCCTGGCGCAGCAGGCACCGGTGCTCCTCATCGACGAACCGACGTCCTCGCTCGATGTCGGACGCCAGCAATCGGTGTTGGAGCTGATCGACCAGCTGCGGAGGGAGCAGGAGCTGACGGTGATCGCTGCCATGCACGAGCTGACGCTCGCAGGCCAGTACGCGGACCGGCTTGCGCTGCTGGTCGACGGCCGGCTTGCAGCCGTCGGCCCGGCGGCCGAGGTCCTCACCGAGCGCGCGATCACGGAGCACTACCGTGCCCAGGTGAGGGTGATCCATATGAATGGATCGGGGACCGCGGTCGTTCCGGTGCGGAGTTGAAGCCTGGCGAGGTGCCGCTCGAGCCTCCGCCCCGCGCCTCGCGCAAGGCTCCCTCGGTCGTGATCGTGAACACCGGAGACGGAAAGGGGAAATCCACCGCGGCGTTCGGCACCGCGCTGCGCGCGGTCGCCCGCGGCTGGAAGGTGTGCGTGATCCAGTTCGTGAAGTCGGAGCGGTGGAAAGTGGGCGAGCGCGAGGTTGCGATGCGCCTCGGCGTCGAGTGGTGGACCCTCGGCGACGGCTTCACGTGGGACTCGCGCGACATGGATCGGAGCGAGGCTGTCGCGCGCGAGGCTTGGCGGGTCGCGCGGGAAAAGATCGAGTCGGGCGACTACGGCCTGGTCGTGCTGGACGAGGTCACCTATCCGATGACCTGGGGTTGGATCCCGACCCACGAGGTCGTCTCCGCGATCCGGTCGCGACCCCCCGCCGTGAACCTGATCGCGACCGGGCGCGACGCACCCGCCGAGCTGACCGAGCTGGCGGACACGGTGACGGAGATGCGCAATCAAAAGCACGCTTTCGACCACGGCGTCCGCGCGATTCGCGGGATCGATTTCTGATGGGGTTCGTCTTCGTCACCGGGGGCGCGCGGAGCGGCAAGTCCGACCTCGCCTACCGCTTCGGGCGCGACTCGGGAAACTCGGTGACGGTGATCGCCACCGCAACAGCGGACGACAGCGAGATGGCCGAACGCATCCGCAGGCATCGCGAGCTGCGTCCGCCCAGCTGGGCAACGACCGAAGAGCCGCTGCAGCTCCTGGCTGCCGTTCAGGCAGCTCCGGACGGCAGTTTCGTGATCGTCGACTGCCTCACGCTGTGGGTCTCCAACCTCCTGGGAGCCGGTCACTCGAACGACGAAATCCGCGCCCGCGCCGAAAAGGCCGCATTGGAGCTGTCGCGGCGAAGCGGGGTCGTCGTCACCAACGAGGTTGGCCTGGGCATCGTGCCCGCCAACGAGCTCGCCCGGACCTTCCGCGACGTTCTGGGTGCTGTGAACAGCGTGTTTGCGAATCACGCGGAGCGCTCGCTGCTCATGGTTGCGGGCCGTGCACTCGAGCTGAAGCAGGTTTGAGCATCCGGTCCCTGCGAGCCGCCGTGTCCTTCCTGACTGTCCTGCCGGTGGCCAATTCGGATGGAAGCCCCGGCGCCAGGTTGGGACGCGCCTACTTTCCGGCGATCGGGGCTCTCGTGGGGCTGGGCGCGGGGGCGGTCTTGATTGTGGTGGGGGCCGCAACGACGCCGCTCCTGGGCGCCGCGGCGGCGGTGGCCGCGCTCTGCCTGCTGACGGGCGCCATCCACCTCGACGGGCTGGCCGACTCGGCTGACGGGCTGTTGGGACGCGGGGACGTCGCGCACCGGCTCGAGGTGATGCGAGATCCGCGCCTGGGTTCGTACGGGGTGACAGCAATCGCCGCGGTTCTCTTGCTCGACGTCGCGGCCATCTCGTCGATGTCCCCTGCCCGCGGTCTCGCCGCGCTCGTGATTGCGGGCGGATTGTCGCGGCTGGCCGTCCTGGCCGTGATCGTCCTGGTGCCGTACGTCCGCGCGAGTGGACTCGGTGTCGCGGCTTGGGACTCCCGCCGTCGGGCCTTCGACGTGGTGGTCGGCGCCGTCAGCGCGGGGGTAGCGTGCGCGCTCGACTGGAGGCGCGCGCTCATCGCGCTGCCGTTCGTCGCCCTGACGGCCCTGGTGCTCATCGTTCTCGCGCGAAAGCGAGTCGGCGGCGTCACCGGCGACGTTTGCGGAGCGACAGCCGAGCTGTGCCAGCTGGCGGTGCTGCTCGTGTTCGCGGTTCGCTGAAGGTCTGGGTCAGACCCTCCGCGGCAGCGGCGGCGATCCCGGTGCTTGATCCTCCGGCCTCACGTATCGCCAGCCCAGCGCGTCGCCGTCGCCGAGCTGGATGTCGGTGTATCCGCCCGGTGCTTTCGACCAGCGACCCTGGGATTCGATGAATAGCGCCCAGCGCGGGCTGTTGGGCGGAACGCACTCGCGGTACTGGCGCGGCTCGAGGTCCACCTGGCACACAGCCTTGCCTGCTTCGAGGTATTGGACCTGGTACTGGATGCCGGAGCGGTCCATGATCGTCTGGCCGTCGATGTAGGTGGGCGCGAACCCGATGCAGCGCTGGATCCAGTCGCCGGACATGTGCTGGACCACGACGTATGCGTGGTGAGGCGCTTTGATGTCAGCGCAGGGAATTCGCGAGGACGCGGACGCAGACGTCGGATTGGATGACGCCGTTGGCTGCGACCCGCACCCGATCGATACCACCAACAAGCTAAAAGCGGCGACAACGAGTCCGCTGCGCATCCCCGAGCCCTTAGAAGAAGGACGGTCGGCGGGCTCAAAAGCTTGCGGTCAGCCGGAGGTACCCGTTCGCGTCCGTGTCCGTGTACTCGCGCTTGATCGGCATCGCGAACTGGAAGCGGTCGGCCGTGAGAGCGAGGTCGAGATCGGAAGGTGGAAAGCCGGGCCACTCCCCACTGCTCGCCCTGCGGTAGCGATCGCTGTCACGGAGGGGCTGCAGCAGCCGCTCAAGGTCGGTTTCTTGGCCGCGGATGATCGCTTCCATGTAGGCCGCGCAGGCATGGTCCTCGGGGTGGTCGGCCGACGCGATGAGCGTCACGGTGTCGGGTCCCCTTAACAGGCAGGCTTGTACCGTCGCGCGGGCCACGACCAGACTGGCCGCGAACATGTCGCCGTTTTCGACCGCCGCCGCCACCTGCGTTCCCGCGGTGGACCGCTGGACGAGGATCCGGTCCCGGAGATCGGTCTGCTGGATCTTCGTCGGCGAGTTGCTGATCGCGATGCCGGCGACAGGCAGCGCGTCCTCCTCGGCGCTCACCACCGCGCCCGGAATGCGTGCCGCGAGGGCGCGTGCCTCCGCCACGGTCTTGACCAGGCGGCACTCGCGAGCCCCGCCGGCGAGCGCGTAAGCGCTGACGGTGAACGAGCGGAGGACGTCGATGACGACGACTGTGCCGCGCGCCTCGCGCGCGCCTTCGATGCCGGTGGCGTGGATGATGTTCACGTGTCAGGGCCTGACGTAGACGACCAGCCGCGTGCCTTTGGCTTCGAGCAGATCGCGGACTGCGGTTCCATGCGCGTGGTCGGCCTGCGCCTCGAACCGGGCCAGACCGTGCCCGAGCACCGCAACGCGATCCCTGTCGCATTGATCGTCACCGGCGGCCGACTCCACTTCGACGACGGGGTGCATACGGGCGATGTCGGGGCCGGCGAGATGCTGCTGATCAACCCGGGCGAACGGCACACGTATCACGCCGATATCGAAACCTCGGCGTACCTGGTCTTCGCGGGTCTGCCGGGCGTGCGCAGCCGGACCTGGACTCTTCGGCGCAAGGCGTAGCGCGCCTCACGACGCGTTCCATAAGGCGACGACGCGGCCGCGGTCGGCGTCGCGAAGGATGTTGAGCGTGGCCACGTCCAGCTGCAAACCGGTGGCGACCCTGAGGTCTGCGTCGATCCATGCCACCGCGACCGCGCGAAGGATGTGGCCGTGAGCGAAGGCGATGACCCTTGCGTCGCCGTGCCTCGCCACGAGCTGGATGAACGCCTGCGCCCGGGCGTAGATCTGCGCCGGTGACTCACCGTCGGGACAGCCGTCTTTGTAGACCTCCCAGTCCGGGTCCAGTTCGTGGATCTGCTGCGAGGTGAGGCCTTCGTAGTGACCATAGTCGACCTCTTGGAGCAGTGGCGTGACCTGCGGATCGTCGAAACCGGCGAGCTCGGCCGTGCGCCGGGCGCGCTGCATCGGGCTGGAGTAGACCGCGTCGAACGTGATCCCCGCGAGCGTCCGTCCCAGGGCTGCGGCCTTGGCCTCGCCCCGTCGGGTGAGCGGAATGTCGGTGACGCCGGTGTGTTGACCTGAGACGCTCCACTCGGTCTCGCCATGGCGGGCGAGGTAGACCTCGAGCGTCAGGCCGGCTTGCCCATCATCTCGGGCCGGCCCGAGCGCAGCGAGCGGCTTGCGCTTTCGATGACCGCACCGGCGCGCACGCGCTGCCCAGGACGAATACAGACCAGGCCGACCGCCGCCTGCGCCCCCTGAGGCTTGAGCGCGTCGTTGACGGCCACCAGGACGCGGTTGGCGGCGTGAGCGGTGCCCGCCACGTCGGTGTCCGGGAGGATGGCGAGCAGCTGAGGTGGCGTGCGGCCGAGCACGCCCGGTGTGTCGACGTCGCGCACGGTGCCGGCGAGCGCCGCGGCCATCGTCTTCAATGCCTCGTCGGGGGGCAACGACCCGTTGACCTCGATGAGAAGGACGCCGAGGTTGCGTTGGTAGCGGTGGGCCCGCGCGAGCTCGTCCTCGAGCACCGGGCGCACGAACCGATCGTTGAAGAGGCCTGTCGTGCGGTCGACGATGTGAAGAGGCTCGGCCTGCGGATCGTCGGTCCGCACTCCGCAGGATGGACAGAACACCGCACCGTGGGGAAGTGGCGACCCGCATGCCTGGCATGTTTGCGCCTCGGGCCGGCGGCGGAGAAAATCGCCAATCGGCATTCGGTAAAGCCTATCAGTCGTGTTTGCCATGCCTTCTGGGACCTCTTAACAGGCCGGGTTGTACTTGATTTTTTCGAATCCTAAGCTCGATCGAGGAGTGCCGGAGGGGGAGGGACGGCACGGAGGAGGAAGGGAGGGCCCAGGGTAACCTGCGCGAACTTTGGGCGCGGAGGTCAGCCCACCGCGGCGGCGGGCGTGGAAAGCCAGCTCTCCGCCCATTCCGAGACCGCGGCCAGCACCGGCTCCAACGCGCGGCCGCGAGCGGTCAATCGGTAGCTCACCCTCACCGGCGGTCCCGGGTCGACGAGCCTCTCCACGATTCCTTCTGTCTCGAGCTCGCGCAGGCGTTCCGTCAAAACACGATCACTGATCCCAGGGATGCCTGAGAGCAGCTGGTTGAAGCGAGCAGGCGCGGGGATGAGAGCCTTGACGACGGCCCCGGTCCAGCGTTTACCTATCAGCTCGATTGCGCGCTGAAAGGCAGCGCTGTAGTCGAGGCCCCCTCCGACCATGGGGAGTGATTCTATGCGGTATCGCAAGTCTCCGAAAGGACCCGGCAGGTGTTTTCCACAAGAATTTTTTTCCGGCGACAATCAGACCTTGGAATGAGCTTGCGATGGAACTGACCGGCAAGGTCATCGTCGTGACCGGGGCCGCTCGCGGCATCGGTCGGGCACTCGCCAGGCGATTCGCCGCGGACCGTCCAGAGGCCGTCGTCGTGGTGGACATCGACGGTGATGGCGCACGGGCGCTGGCCGAGGAAATCGCTGCGACCTCGGTCCAATGCGACGTCTCGCGCGAGGCTGACATCGTGCGATTGGTCCAACAGGTGGACGAGACACACGGTCGCATCGACATCTTCTGCTCGAACGCGGGCATCGCCGTAGGCGGCGGCCCAGAGGCTGAGAACGACGACTGGCAGCGCATCTGGGAGGTCAATGTGATGGCCCATGTCTACGTCGCGCGCCACGTGGTGCCCAGCATGCTGGCACGCAAAGAGGGCTACCTCGTCGGAACTGTGTCCGCGGCTGGACTGCTGAACCATATGTTCGCAGCACCCTACGGAGTGACGAAGTCTGCCGCCCTCTCATTCTTCGAATGGCTGGCGATCGCGCACGGAGACGACGGCATTCGCGTCTCCTGCCTGTGTCCGCAGGGTGTGAAGACGGACATGCTCGAGGCGGAACGCAGGCAGCTGAAGACCGATTTTCTGACCGCGGGCGCGCTGGAGCCCGAGGCGGTTGCCGAGGCGGTCGCCAAAGGCATCGCCGACGAGCGTTTCCTCATCCTGCCCCACCCGGAGGTCGCCGAGTACTTCCGCCGTAAGGCAGACGACTACGACCGCTGGCTCCGCGGCATGCGGCGGCTGCGACACGACCTCCTCTCCGGTCGGCGCTGAGTGCGCTGGCCCGCCCTTGTCGTCGGTGTCGTTCTGATCGGCGTGGCCGTCGCGGCCTTCACGCGCGTCTCCGACACCAGGGCGGGCTTGCTGGCGGAGGTGGTCACCCTCCTCGGCGGGCTGGCGGGTGTGAGCCTGTCGCTCTACGGTCTCGCGGCGAGAAGGAGGTCGCGGACACGCAACGGCACCGGGGTCACGTCATCGTCCGCGCCGCCGCGGGTTCCCAGGCCGCGATCGCGGAACGACATCCTGGTGGGCGCCGGCGGCATCGCCCTCGCGATCGTGCTGTTGGGCGGGCTGGGCCTGAGTGCCGGCTTCTGGTGGGGACTGTTCGGATCGGTCCTGCTGCTGCCGATGATCGCAGGCTCGATCTACCTGTGTCTCAGGTACTTACGCGCAAGTCCGTGAGCGAAAGGACCTCTCCGACCAGATACAGAGATCCGCAGACCAGGACGTTCCCCGACGCGCCCGCCAGTCCTCTGGCCTGATCGAGCGCCGTCCTCGCCGGGCGCGCCACGTTCGCGCCCGGTCCGTACACAGAGGCCAGCGTCTCGGCGGAGATCGCGTGGCCGTGGGCGCTCGCCGGCTCGGTGAACACCACCGCGTCGGGACTCAACGTGCGGAGGGCACCAAGCAGCTGAACAGGATCTCGCTCGCTCAGCATCGCGAAGACCGCGACGAGCTTTTCCGATCCGATCAGCCGGCGAAGCGCCGCACCAGCCTTGACCATCGCCGCCGGGTTGTGTCCACCGTCAAGGACCACGCGAGGCCCTTCGGCGATGACCTGCAGCCGCCCCGGCCAGCGCGTCGATGCCAGCCCCTCGCGAATCGCATCCTCAGGTACGTCATCGAGCAGGTGCGCCGCTGCCACGGCAAGGGCCGCATTCGATGGTTGATAGTCGCCGACGAGTCGCAGACGAAGGTCGCCGTGCGCGAATCCAGGCCCGGTCACGCTGAGCACGTGGCCGTCCCAACCGCGGGGAGTCGATTCGACTTTGATCTCCTGGCCAAGGCGCCACAGCTGGGCGAACTCGCGGGCGGCTTGCGATTGGACGACTTCTAGCGCCTCGCCCTCGCACCCTGTCACGACGCGGTTGCCGCGCTTGATGATCGCCGCCTTCTCGCGCGCAATGTCGGCGATCGTGTGGCCGAGGTATTTCTGGTGGTCGAGGTCGACGTTGGTGATGACCGCGACGCCGAGGTCGAGTGCGTTGGTGGCATCCAGGCGACCGCCGAGCCCGACCTCGCACACCAGCCTGTCGACCCGCGGCGCCAGGTATGCCAGCGCCATCGCGGTCAGCATCTCGAACTCGGTCGGGGGCCCCATTGCCGACGTAATGCCCTCGAGGGTCGGCATCAAATCTTCGAGGGTGCGCACGAATTCGTCCTCGGTGATCGGGCGGCGGTCGATTTCGATCCGCTCGGTGTAAGTAATGAGATGAGGCTTCGGCATGAAGCCCACGCTGTGCCCCGCCGCGCGAAGGATCGCGGTCAGGCATGCCCCGGTCGAGCCTTTTCCGTTCGTGCCGGCGATCAATGCGCCGGTCAACTGCCGGTCGGGAGCACCGAGGCGATCGAGAATCGCGCGCGTGCGTTCGGTGCCGAGCTTCATCGCGAAGCGGCCTTGCTTCGAGATGAAGTCGAGTGCCTCCTGGTAGGTCAACTTCCTAGCCCCGGCGGCGGACCTCCGCCTCGTATGTGTTCTTGATGAGCATGGCGCGGGTCATCGGTCCAACGCCGCCGGGATTCGGCGTCAGCCAGCCCGCCACCGCATCCACGCCAGGGCCGAGGTCGCCGATCTGATGGCCCTCCACCCAATTGGTGCTGACGTCCACCACCGCCGAACCTGGTTTGACCATCTCCTTGCTGATGAGGTTGGCGCGCCCCGCCGCACAGACGAGAATGTCCGCGGTGCGCGTGTGCGCCGCCAGATCCTTCGTCCGCGTGTGGCACACAGTGACCGTCGCGTTGCGCTTCAGCAGCAGGAGCGCGGTGGGTTTGCCGACCAGGTTGCTCCGACCGACCACGACCGCGTTCGTGCCTTCGATCCCGATGCCCGAACGCTCGAGCAGCAGCACGATGCCGGCCGGCGTGCACGGTTCCACGCCGCCGGGCAACCCGAGGGCGACCAGCCCCGCGTTGATGGGATGGAAGCCGTCGACGTCCTTCACCGGGTCGAGTGCCAGCACCACCTGCCGCATGTCGATCTGCTTGGGCGCCGGCTGCTGAATGAGGATCGCACTCACGGCCTCGTCACGGTTCAATGCCTCGACCAGAGCCAGCAGCTCTTCGGTGGTGGCACTCGAGGGGAGCCTGTGATCCTCCGACTCGATGCCGACGCCACGGGCGTTGCGCTGCTTCAGCGCGACGTACATCGCGGAGGCAGGGTCGTCACCGACGAGCACGGTGGCGAGCCGCGGCCGCGGCGCGCCACGTGAGATTCGGTCGCTGACGGCTTTCCCGATTTCGTCATAGACCTGCCTGGCGACAGCCCTTCCGTCGAGGATCCGCGCCGTCAATCGAGTCCTACCTGACGGCGGGCGGATTCCGCCACCACACGCATGACCTCGCGCAGATCGATGCCCCTCTCACGCGCAATGCGCCGGCAATCCTCGTATTCGGGCGCGACGTCGATGGGTTTCCCGTCCAGCTCCTTGACCTTGACACGTGCCGACCCGATGGGGGTCGTGACCTCGATCACCATTCGCCCCGCGATGACCCGCTGGACCGGAGTCAACCGCAGCCCAAGCGTGGTGCTGTGGCGAAGCAGGTGGTCGCTGAGCCTGGCGACCAGCTCTGGTGGCGACATGACCGTGAGCACGTGGCCCGGCCGGCCCTTCTTCATGAGCGCCGGCACGACCGTCACGTCGAGCGCGCCCGCCGCCATGAGGTCCTCGGTCAGCGCGGCGATGAGGTTCGGCGCCATATCGTCGAGGTTGGTCTCGACCAGGATGACCCCCGTCTCCGCCACGACTTCATCGCCGATCCACACCGCGAGTGCGTTGCCCGGCGCGGTGTGCGCTCCGATTCCGTAGCCGATACGGCGAAGCGACATGGCCGGTCGCTCGAACGTCGCGGTCGCGGCGAGGATCGCCGCGCCGGTCGGCGTGACCAGCTCTCGCGACTCATTGGTCGGCTGAAAGACGGCGCCGGTCCCTTCGAGCACGCGAAGGCTTGCCGGCGCGGGTAGGGGCATGTCGTTCTTGAGTCCACGCGGTGCCGGCAGGGGCGAGGCGTAGACACGTCCCACGTCGAGGGCGTGCAAGAGCCAGAAGGCGCCCACCACGTCGACGAGCGTGTCGGCGCCGCTCAGCTCATGGAGGTGCGCCTGCTCCACAGGCGTGTTGTGAACTTGCGCCTCCGCGCGCGCGAGCCGGTCGATCGCATCGAGGGCAGGGCTCTTGACGGCGTCTGGTGCTTCCGAGTCCTCGATCACGCGGCGCAGCGCGGGCACCGTGCGCTCCACCCGTTCGGCGATCCCGACCAGGATTCGAGTGCCGCCGGCGTGGCCACGGCTCTCGTGGCGGACGTCGATCTTCACCTCGTCCCCGAGACGCAGCGCTTCGACCGCCGCGTCCAGAACAGCACGATCTCCACCGGCGTCGATCAACGCCCCGAGCGTCATATCGCCGGAGATGCCGGCGAAGCAGTCGAAGTAAGCGATCGTGGACCCCGGTTTCATGCGCGCGTCCTATTAATGCGTACGGCTGCGGCCTCGATGGGCTGCATGCTGGCAGGACGCTTGGCGACGCGCACCGAAACCGATTCCACCCGCGGCAGCGCCAGCACCTTTTCGGCGATCGCCGAGGCGAGGGATTCCAGCAGTTGGCGCGATTCGCCTTCGATCACCTCCCGGGCAGCCGCCCTCACGGCCGTGTAGTCGACCGTGTCCGCCAGCCGGTCGGTCCGCCCGGCCGCGGCCAGGTCCGCCTCGACCTCGATGTCGACCTTGAAGTCCTGCGGCTGCTCGCGCTCGGCCGGGCGCACGCCGTGCCGGCCCTGGAACGACATCCCGCGGAGCTCGATCCGATCCACACCGCCAATTGTCGGAAATAGACTGGTTGGCGTGATTCACGCCCCCGTCCAGGTTCGCCCAGCCGCGGCAGACGACCTGGTGGCGATCAATGGCATCTACAACCACTACGTCAGCGATTCGCACTTCACGTTCGACCTCGAACCGGTCGAGATGGACGTCCGGCGCGAGTGGTTCGGCCACTACGCCAGCAGCGGCCGATACCGCCTTTTCGTAGCGGTTGATGAGGACGAAGTGGTTGGTTACGCGTCCAGCAGCCGCTTCCGGCCCAAGCCTGGTTACGAAACGTCAGTCGAGACGAGCATCTATCTGGCTCCCGACGCGATCGGCAGGGGCGCGGGTTCGAGGCTCTACGAGACGCTGTTCAAATCGCTCGAGGGCGAAGACCTGCACCGCGCGTATGCCGGCATCGCCCTGCCCAACCCGCCGTCGATCACGCTGCACGAGCGATTCGGGTTCAAGCGCGTGGCGCTGTACACGGAACAGGGCCGCAAGTTCAACCGCTACTGGGACGTCGCCTGGTTCGAGAAGCCGCTGGGACGCGAGGGCGGCGCCTAGCCTCCGTTCGCCGGCGGCGGCTGGTTGCCGATGCTGATCGTGGTGCCGCCGATCTGGATCGCGGTCGCCTTGATGCTGCCGTCCGCCTGACGCGTCCCGATGATCGTCACCGTCAGGTTGTCCTTCAAGTCGCTCGTGGTGCCGGAAGCCTGGCGCGAGATCTGCACGGTCGAATCAAACGTGACCTTGACGTCGCAGTTGGTGTTCGTCACCGTCAGCGAGCTCGAGGACAGGCCCGTGACGGTGCCCGTGGCCACGGCGCGTGCGCCCGGCGATGGAGTTGGAGCGCCGGGGCTGGGACACGCGCCGGCGCCTAAGCGGCCGCCGCCGACATTTCCCGTCTGATTGCCTGCGCGCGCGTTCGGGGTCTGGCCAGTGGTGTTCGCGCTCACGTTGTTGTGTCCGATCTTGTAACCGCCGTAGACACCGCCGAGGATTCCCACGACAAGCAGCAAGGCGACGACGTAAACCTTCAACGTTCTTACTCCTTCACTCGTACCTGAGGGCTTCGATCGGGTGCAGCCGGGCCGCACGGTTGGCGGGATAGATGCCGAAGAACAGGCCGATGGCAACCGACACGCAGAACGCAAGCACCACCGACGGGGCCGAGACGACCGGCGTCGGGAAGTTGGAGCTCGCGATGGCCGGGATGTTCGGCGCCTGGTTGGCGAGCAGCGCCCCGACCGCGATGCCGAGCGCGCCGCCGAGGCCGCTGAGCACCATCGCTTCGATCAGGAACTGGATCAGGATGTCGCGGCGCCGCGCACCGATCGCCTTGCGGATGCCGATCTCGCGCGTGCGCTCCGTGACGGTGACCAGCATGATGTTCATGATTCCGATCCCGCCGACGACGAGCGATATCCCCGCGATCGCGCCGAGCACGAGGGTCAGCGCCGTAGCGATGGAGTTGGCCTGGGTCAGGATGTCCTGCTGGCTCTGGAGCTGAAAGTCCGCCTGCGTCGGGTCCGCGATCTGGTGGCGCTGCAAAAGGATCGTCGTGATCTCGGTTTCGGCCTGGGTCACCACCGACGGCGATGACGCCGAGGCGACGATCTGGCTGATGATCTTGCCGCGCCCGCCGGTCAGGTATGCCCACACCGTGGTGATGGGGGCGACGACGACGTTGTCCTGCGAGCCGAGCCCGGAGCCGCCCTTGCTGGCGAACACGCCCACGACGCGAAAGCTCTGCTTGCTGATCTTGATGGTCTGGCCGATTGGGTCGGTGGAGCCGAACAGGTTGTCGACGACGGTCTGGCCCAGGACGACCACCCGGTGGCGCGCGTTGACGTCGTCATCGGTGAAGAACGAACCCTCCGCCAGCTGGTAGTTGCGGACGGTGGGGAACGCGGGGGTGGTCCCGGTGGTCGGCGCGAAGTAGTTCTGATTGCCGTAGGTGATCTGGCCACCGGACTGCGCGATCGGGATCGCGGCGACCACGTCGGGAGCCTGTTGCCGGTTGTTGATCGCGTCGACGTCTGCTTGCGTCAGCGTCTGGCCGCTGCCGAAGCCCTGCGAAACCCCGCCCGTGCCGCGGGCGTTGGACGGGTAGACGTAGATCACATTGGCGCCGAGCGACTGAACCTGGTTGTTGATCTGCACGCTCGCGCCGTTGCCGACCGCGACCAGCAGGATCACCGCCGTGACGCCGATGAGGATGCCGAGCGTCGTCAGCGCGCTGCGCAGGCGATTGGCGAGAAGCCCGTTGCCGGCGATGCGCAGCGCCTCAAAGAGGTTCACGCCGCGCTCCTCTCGTCGCGCACGATGCGGCCGTCGCGCAGCTCGACCACGCGTTTGGCGAAACGCGCGATGTCCTGCTCGTGCGTGATCAGGACGACAGTGCGGCCCTGCTCGGCGTTCAGGTTGGCCAGCAGGCGCATGATCTCGACGCTCGAGACGCTGTCCAGGTTTCCGGTCGGTTCGTCGGCGAGCAGGATCGCGGGGTTGGTCACGAGCGCCCGTGCGATCGCGGCCCGCTGCTGCTGACCGCCACTCAGCTCCGTTGGCTGATGGTGGACGCGATCGGCCAGCCCCACCGACCCGAGAGCCTCGCGTGCGCGCTCCGTGCGCCCGCGCTCGCCGGCATACACGAGCGGCATCTCGACGTTGTGCAGCGCGCTGGTGCGCGGGATCAGGTTGAAGCTCTGGAATACAAACCCGATCTTCCGGTTCCGAATTACGGCGAGCTGGTCGTCGTCGAACTTGGCGACGTCCGTGCCGTCGAGCAGGTAGCGGCCGCCGGTGGGCACGTCGAGGCAGCCGACGATGTTCATCAGCGTTGACTTGCCCGAGCCGCTGGCACCCATGATGGCGACGAACTCGCCACGGCCGACGTGCAGGTCGACGCCCTGCAGTGCGGCCACCTCGAGCTTGCCCATCCGGTATGTCTTGGTGACGCCTTCGAGGGTGATCATGCCTTCACCTGCACGCCGCCGCCGCCGAAGCCGCCTCCGCCGCCTCGCGTGTTGCCCGTGCCGCTGGAGACCCTGACCGTGGGGATGACCACCTGGGCGCCATCGTTGAGGCCGCCGGTCACCTCGGTGAACTGGTCGCCTACGACGCCGGTTTCGATGGGCGTCTGCACCTGCTGGCCGCCGGCGTAGACGTTCACGTAAGCCTGCCCGGCGACGCGGCTGATGGCGAGGTTGGGCACGCTGATCGCGTTGGTCGCCTTGCTCACGGTGACGGTCGCATTCGCCGTCATGCCCTGCTTGAGGGCCTTGTTGGTCTGGTTCAACGCGATCGTCGCGTAGTAGTTCACAACGCCGCTGGCGTTGGTGGACGCGCTGGCGACCGCGATCACGTGGCCGCTGATCGTCAGGTTGGAGACCGCGTCGAAAGTGACCTGGACGTCCTGGTTGACAGCCAGTCGGGAAGCGTCGGACTCGGCGAACGGAACGACGACGTCCATGCCGCTGATGTTGCCGATGACCATGAACGCATTGGACGCGGCGCTGCCGGGAAGGGGGGCCTGGCTGCCCGGGGCTTCCGCCGTGGTGCCGCCGCCCGGCGCCACGTTTTCGCCGACGACTCCGTTGATGCTGTTCACCTCGCCGTCCATCGGGGCGACGAGCGTCGTGTTGTTGAGGTTCTGCTGCGCGGTCTGCAGCGCTGCTTGCGCGTTGGCGACCTGGGCCCTTGCCGATGCGATCTGGTTGGGCTTCGTCTCGGTCTGCGTCCGCAGTTGGTCCTGGGCTCCGGTCAGCGACGCTGCCGCCTGGTTGACGCTGCGCTGCCCGGCGGACCGTTCCGCCGACTGCTTGGCCGTGTCCGCGTTGAGCCTTGTCTGATCCGCCGTGACCTGCGCTGTGTCGACATTGACTTTCGCCTGGTCATTGGCCACCGCGGTTTGCGCGGCGGACACCGCGGTGAACTCGGACAGGCACTGCGGCGAGTAATTCGCGAACGCCACGCCTTTGCATGTGGCGTCGTTGTTGAAGGTGGTCAGCGCTGTCTGATAGGTGGCCTTGTCGGTGCTGAGCTGCAGCAGGTCGTTTTGATAGGTCAGGTTGAAGCTGAGCGTCTGCTGGTCGGCCGCGAGCTGGTTCTGGTCCGCAGCGACCTGGTTGGTGTCCTGCGTGTTGGTCGCGTTGACCTGGGCGACGGTGTCGTTGTAGGTCTGCTGCGCGCTCGCTACGTTGTTCTGGAGCTGCGTGATCTGGTTTTGCGTCAGCGGAGTCAGGACCGCCTGCAGGTTCGCCTGGGCGGTGGCGAGGTTGGCGGATGCCTGATCGACCGCTGCCTGCTGCGCGCTCGGGTCGATGGCGGCGAGCTTCTGGCCGGACGACACATGGTCTCCGACGTGCACGTCGATCTCGGTCAGCGTGCCGGCGACCTTGAAGTTGACGTTGGACTGGAGCTGAGGCTCGACGTTACCGGAGCCGCTGATGCTTGCGGTCACCGTGCGCCGGACGACCGAGTACAGGTTCAGCGCGCTCGCGGCGTTCTTGCTCGGCACGAACATGTCGCGGTAGATCAACGTGCCGAGGACCAGGGCAATGATGGCCAGGCCTGCCACCACGATTCGCGTCCTGTTCAGAAAACCAATCAACACGTCATCCCTCCACGGTCATGAATTCACCAAATGAGATCGCCGAAAGACCACCCACCCGCCGATCCAAACCGCGTGACGACCGCGAGCCCGAGGCCTGCCATCGCCACCGCGGCGAACGCGAAGACTCCCGCGTAGGGGATCACCGCGAGGTCGAAGACGACGAGGGCGCCGGCGAGCGCGGCGATGAGCGGGTGCGCATTGGACAAGCGGAGGCGGCGGCGCAGCAAGCGGCCGATCCAGAGCGAGATGCACGCGATGCCGAAAAGCGAAGCGATCAGCGCAACGAACAGAACTAGCGGCACGACAGCGAGAAAGAGCAGCGTGAAGCGCAGCAGTGTGATCGCCGCCAGCGTGAGCAAGACCATGACGAGGCCCGCGCCGACGGCGATCTCACTTCCATGCCTTGCCTCGAGGCGTTCGACGGCATTGCGTGCGCGTCCTGGGAACACCACCAGGCCGGCCAGCGCGAGCAAAACCAACCCCGCGCCGCTGCTCAGGAATGCCCGGACCGCCTGATATGGGTTGAGCGGCCCAATGCCTCCGATTGGCGATTCGAAGATGAACTTCTCGGCGACCCCGGTGCGGTCGAAGCGCACGGTCTGCGTGCCCGGGGTTGCGCTTGCGGGGACGCCGGTCTTGACCACCACGCCGGGACCGACCAACGCGTCGGACATCGGGTTCGGCCACTTCGCCCCGGCGGCTATGTCGCCGATCGCCAGCAGGATGCCGATCGCCGCCAGGACTCCGATCAACAGCGGCCAGGCCCAGCGGCGAGAGTCACTCACTGGCGGCACGCCTGCCGCTGCCTGTGCGGCCAGCCGGCGCGAGACGGATGAGGATCGACAGGTGATACCCGGCGATCGCGGTCAGAGCGATCAAAGCCAGGAGCAGCAGGACGTCCGCGTGCGGAATGCTCGGAAGCGAACCCGACCCGGAGCTCCAGCCCGCAAGACCGAGCAGGTCTCCGACGATCCCTGAGGCGACCGAGGTGATGCCTTCGAGACCCGACAGGTACCAGAGGATGAATGTCGCGAGGACCGCCTCCGGGACGAGGAGCGTCCACGCGCGCCGTGAGGCGAGGCGCGTCGACGCGATGGTGCGCATGACGCCCGCGACCAAAGAGCCGGGCGGTGGCGGCGAGCTCAGCGCCCTCAGCCGGAAAGGAAGCGAGATCGCTTGCTCGTGCTGGAGGCGGCAGTCGGAGCAGCCGCCGAGGTGCTCGCGCACCGCCTCGTACTGCAGCCGATCCTCGCGTGCGAGCTCTCCATCGGAGTAAGGCTCGAGGAGGACTCGCACGCGCGAGCAGGCTAGGGACCTGGATTCGCTTGCGGTCATTCGTCCATCTCGGCCAGCGCGTTGCGGAGCTGAGCCCTCGCTCGGTGCAGGCGCGACTTCACTGCGGCGACCGACAGGTCGAGGCTGTGGCCCACTTGCTCGAGCGAGAGGTCTGCGTAGTAGTGGAGAAGGATGGGCAGGCGATAGGCCGGGTCTAGCTGTGCGAGCGCCTCGAGGAGCGCGGGGTCGTGCTGTCGGTTCTGTGTTTCGCCTGCCGATTCGTCCGACAGCTCGGCCGGCATCGGGATGCGCTTGCGCCGGTAGTTGATGGTCGTGTTGGCCGCAAGCTTCCAGAACCAGGGCTCGAACGGTCGCGTGGAGTCATAGCGGCCGAGGTTGCGGTAAAGCTTGACGAAGATCTCCTGCGCGAGGTCGTGGGCTTCGGAGCTGTCGCGCAGGTGCTGGTATGCGAAGCCGTAAACCCGGCGCTGGAGGCAGCGGATCAGCTCCTCGAACGCGTCGAGGTCGCCACCGGTTGCCTGGCGAGCCAGCTGGGCGGCTGTCGAGGCCTGAGCTTCGACCGCGGCAAGATCGCCGACCAGCCGCGCATCCAGGGCCACCTCGGCTTGCATCAACCGGAGTTACACACCCGTGGACTTCGAGGTTTCGGGGAATCAGCTGGGGATTCGCTGTGAGGCGGTTACTTGACGCGGGATATCAGGGTCGGTATATTCCATTTGGAATATATGCAAGCCGAGCCTTCAGTCGACGTTTCGCCGCTTGCCCTCTCCATCCTTCAGCTGCTGGACGAGAGGCCGATGCATCCTTACGAGCTCGCGGCCACCATGCGCGATCGGCATCAGGACGAGTTCATCCGTCTCAACTTTGGGTCGCTCTATCACACGGTCGACGTGCTGGAGCGAAACGGGTGGATCATCCCGGCGGAGCGGGAGAAGGAAGGCAATCGTCCCGAGCGGACGATCTACAGGCTGACACCGACGGGACGCGAGGTGCTGGTCGGCGTCGTGGGCGACATCCTGGCCCAGCCGCGGCGCGAGTATCCGCACTTTGCGGCGGGCCTGATGTTCATGCACCACCTCACGGCCGAACAGACTTCGGGCCATCTGCGAGCGCGCGCGACGGCGCTGGCCGCGAAGGTCGCCAAGTTGTCGCGCATCAATCAGGAACTAAAGGTGCACGGCCTCAAGAGGCTGGCGCTCATCGAAATGGAGCACAAGATCGCGATGCTCGAGGCGGAGCGTAGGTGGGTGCTCAAGATCGCGGACGAGATCTCGGACGGACGGCTGGAGTGGAGCACCGGAATGGTGCGCGACCTTGCAGGGTTGAGGAGGAGACATGGCTCAAGCACGCACTAATCCGTGGCTGGTACTGCTGGTTTTGACGACAGGATTTTTCATGATCCTGCTGGACACCACCATCGTTAACGTGGCGATTCCGGCCATGAGCACCGGGCTCAACACCACGCTCGACCAGATCCTCTGGGTCCTCAACGCCTACATCCTCGTGTACGCGGTGCTGCTGATCACGGCGGGTCGCCTCGGTGACCTGTACGGGCAGCGCAACCTCTTCGCCATCGGCCTCTTCGTCTTCACGGTCGCGTCTGCTCTGTGTGGTGTCGCGCAGAGCCCAGGCCAGCTGATCGCCGCCCGAATCCTGCAGGGCGTGGGCGGGGCACTGCTGACGCCGCAGACGCTGTCCATCCTCACGACGATTTTTCCACCCGAGCGCCGCGGCGCGGCATTCGGCGTGTGGGGCGGAGTGGCAGGCCTGGCCACGCTGGCCGGACCCACAGTCGGCGGCGCCATCATCACTTACATCGACTGGCGCTGGATCTTCTTCATCAATGTGCCGATCGGCATCGCAGCGTTGATTGCCACCTTTATCGTCATCCCCGACCTGCGCCCCGGACGACATCACGGTTGGGACTTCGTCGGCACCATCGTCGCCACCGCGGGACTCTTCGCGATCGTGTTCGGTTTGATCGAAGGCCAGCGCTACAACTGGGGCCAGGTCGAGTCCTACCCGTTCACGATCCCGGAGGTCATCGGCGCGGGCGTGGTGCTGGTGATCCTCTTCATCATCTGGGAGCGATACCAGGCCGAGCCGCTGGTTCCGCTGTCGCTGTTCGCCGACCGCAACTTCACGGTCGCCAACTGGATCGCGGCCGCCATCAGCTTCGGCATGCTTTCCGCGTTCCTCCCGATCACGATCTACCTCCAGTCGGTGCGGGGATTCTCAGCCCTGGTCGCCGGATTGACATTGGCTCCGATGTCGCTGACTTCGATGTTGACGGCGCCGTTTGCCGGTCGCCTGTCGGACCGCATCGGCGGCAAGTACATCCTCATGGCCGGCATCTCACTGTTCACGATCGGGATCGGCCTCATCGCATACATCGCGGGGCCGGACTCGACGTGGATCAACTTCCTGGTGCCGGCAATCATCGCCGGGGCCGGCATCGGCATGACCTTTGCGCCCATGACAACCGTCGCGATGCGCAACATCGAACCGCGCGTGGCCGGGGCCGCATCGGCCGTGCTCAACACGATTCGCCAGCTCGGCGCGGCTATCGGCAGCGCGGTGATCGGCGCGATTTTGCAGAACCAGCTCGCGACGACGCTGCACAACCAGGCCGTCGCGCACTCGACATCATTGCCGGCGGCATACCGCGACGCGTTCGTCGCGGCGTTCACCAACGTGTCGT
>VBFV01000155.1 GCA_005881335.1 Chloroflexota bacterium | reverse complement strand
CGTCCCCGAGGTCGCGCGGACCAGGCCGCTCAAGACGCCGAGCAAGGTTGACTTCCCGGCTCCGTTCGCGCCCACCAGCGCGATCAGCTCCGACGGCTCGATGTCGAGGTCGATTCCGAAGAGCACCGGCCCGGCGTCGAAACCCGCCGTCAGGCCTCTGACCTCGAGCAGGGTTTCAGGACTTGAGGCGTTTGGCATAACGCTCGCCGAGGTAGGCCTGGATCACGCGCTCGTCCCTCAGCACGACCTCAGGCTCGCCCTGCGCAAGGACGTGACCGAAGTCGAGGACGATCGCCCGGCGGCACACGCCGACGATCACGCGCATGACGTGCTCGATAAGGAGCACCGTCACGCCCGTCGCGTGCACCGCGCGCACCATGTCCAGCGCGTCGTCGACCTCCACGTTGTTGAGCCCTGCCATCACCTCATCGAGCAGAAGAAGCTGCGGCCGGGTCGCCACCGCCCGCGCGACCTCGAGTCGCTTGCGGTCCGGGATGGTGAGCGCAGAAACCGGGTGATCGGCCTTGGCCCTGAGGCCGACCAGCTCCAGAACCTCGTCCGCCAACGCAAAGGCACCGGCGACTCCGCGCCGCGCTTGCGCGCTTCCGAACAGAGCGCCGATGGCTGCGTTCTCCCGGACCGTCATCGACCCGAAGGGCTTGACGATCTGGAAGGTGCGGCCGATGCCGAGCTTGGCGACCCGGTGCGGCGAAATGCCGGCGATTGAGCTCCCGTTCAAGCGGATGTCGCCCCGGTCCAGGCGCTGGGTTCCGCTGATGCAGTTGAGCAGGGTCGTCTTGCCCGCGCCGTTGGGGCCGATGATGCCGACGATGTCACCCTTGGCGACCTCGAAGCTGACGCCGTCGACCGCGGCCACGCCCCCGAAGCGCTTGGTCACGCCGCGCAGCTCGAGCTGGGGCGAGACAGCCGCGCTCACAGCGACGTTTCTCTGAGCGAGCGGCGCAAGTACGCGAGGCTGAGCCTGGTGCGGCCGCCGAAAAAGTCGATCGCTCCGCGCGGCACGAAGACCACGACGACTATCAGCAGCAGGCCGAGGATGACCTGCGCGATGATGGGCCGCGCCTCGCTCGAGACGAACGGAATATCAAGCGAGATCGGCAGGCTTCCGCCGAGAAACTGGATCAGCAGCTGCAGCAAAAGAGCGCCGGCGGCCGGCCCGAACACCGTACCGGTGCCACCGAGCAGCGCCATCAGGATCATCTGGACGTTGTATTCGATCGGAAACGTGTTGTCCTGATTGATGAAGACGTTCCACTGGGAGAAGATCCCGCCGGCGAGTCCCGTCAGAGCGGCAGCGAGCGCGAAGGCCGCAACCTTGTAGGCGGTGGTGTTGACGCCGATCACGGCCGCGGCGTCCTCGTTCTCGCGGATGGCGATCAGGCCGTAGCCGAACCGGCTGCGCAGCACCCACCACGTGACTGCGATCGCGACCGCCGCCGCGCCACACATCAAATAGAAGAAGAAGAGGCCGCGGTGCCCGACCGCATAGATCGGAAGGAACAGGCCGCTGGCTCCGCCAAACACCGGCTGGCCGTTGTAATCGATGTTTTGCACCAGCTCGCCGACAGCCACGCCGACGCCAAGGCTCGCGACGGCGAAGTAATGACCGCGCAGCCTGAGCAGGGGAAGTCCCACGAGCGCAGCGAAAAGGGCAGCCAGAACCGGGGCCAACGGCAGTGCGACCAGAAACGGCCACTTCGCCTTGGCGATCAACATGCCGGTCGTGTAGGCGCCGATGCCGAAGAAGGCTACGTTGCCGAACGCGGCATACCCGGTGATCCCCCCGATGATGTTCCAGGCCGTCGCCAGCACGACGAACATCACGACGTACGTCGCGATCCGGAACCAGAACTTGTCCGTCAGGAGTGGGATGCCGGCTGACTGGGCGGCGTCGAGCGAAGACAGCGGAGCGAGCAGCGCGTAGGCGGCGACGATCGCGCCGACCACCAGGAAGATACGGCGCCAGCGGCGTTGCGATCCGGCGGTCGCGATCATCGCAGCCGGCCCATCAGACCCTGCGGGCGCGTCACCAGCACCAGCACCATGAGACCGAAAGCGATCGCGTTGGCGAACACGGAACCGGAACCGGGGATGGACTGCCCGAAAGCCTCGACCAGGCCGAAGGCAAGGCCTCCCACCACAGTCGCGCTGACCCGCCCCAACCCGCCCAGGATCACGACCACGAACGCCTGCAGCGTGTACGGCTCTCCTGCGGTCGGGGTGATGGCCTGGATCATGGCGATGAGCCCGCCGGCCACCCCCGCGCATGCGGCACCCAGACCGTAAGTGACGGCATAGGCATGACGGAGGTCGATGCCGACGAGCTGCGCCGCGTCACGGTCTGCCGCGATCGCGTGGATCGAAAGGCCGATGCGGGTCCTGCTCAGCAGGAAGGCGAGCCCTGCCGACAACAAGATCGCCGCGCCCAAAGACGCGAGCCGGACGTATGGGATGACGATGCCGCCGAGCTCAAACCCCTGACCCGAATACGTGGGCGTGACCGAGCGAAAGTCAGAACCGAAGATCAGGAGCAGGATGTTGACGATGACGAGGTTCACCCCGAATGTCAGGAGGAAGGTGAAAAGCAGCGGGGCGCGAATGATCCGGTTGATCACGCCGCGTTGCAGCGCGTAGCCCAGCACGAACAGGGCCACGGCGTCGACGGGCAAGGTGAGGAAGGGATCGAGGCCGAAAGCGGTGAAGAGCTGCCAGGTGATGTAGCCGCCGACGATCACCAGCGCCCCGTGCGCGAGGTTGACGATGTTGAGCACACCCCACACCAGGCCGAACCCCACGCCCACCGCGACGTAGACGCCTCCGGCCAGCAGGCCGAGAATGACCAGCTGGACGAAGGCGGCCAAACCTACTGTCTCGTAGCGATCAGCGTTGGTCCCATGCAGGGGTCGGGTACTGGGGCTTGGCGTCCGCGACGCTGTCGGGGAAGACGGTGTGGTGGGCGCCGTTCTGGATCTGTTCCACCACCATCGGCTTGTAGATGTTGATCCCGCGGCTGTCGAACTTGACCTGCCCGAAGAACACTGTCACGTCGAGTGCCGCAAGCGCATCCCGCACCTTCTTGGGATCGAGCGACCCGGCCTTTTCGATGGCGCGCTGCAGGGCAAGGCATGCGGCCGTGGATTCGGCGACGTGGTAGTCGGGATCGCCCAGCCCCGGATATTTCGCCTTGTATGCGGCGACGTACTCAGGCACGGTCAGATAAAAGGCCGGGGTGTACTTGACCTGGGGCGTCCATTGCGAGCCGCCGTACACGTAGTTGGCGTCCTTGCCCAGCGCGGTGATGAAATCAGGCGTGGACGGACCGACCGAGTAGGCAAAGATCTTCGCGTTGACCTTCTGCTCCTTGGCCGCCTTGTTGATGGCGATCGCCTCCTGCAGGTGGCCGGAGTTGAGCACGATGTCGGCGTTGGCAGCCTTGGCCGCCTGAACCTCGGCGGAGAGGTTGGTCGCGCCGTTCTTGTACTTCTTGTACAGGACGACGTTCATGCCCTTGCTCGCCGCGTAGGTGTTGACCCCTTCCGCGACCTCGAGGCTGAAGTTGTCATCGGCGCTCAGCATCGCGATCGTCGTCGGCTTGGGGCTGAGCGTGGCCGCCATGTCGATCACGCCCTGGAGGTACTTGTTCGCGGGGCTGAGCACGCCGAAGGTGTACTTGTAGCCCTGGTTGAAGATCGATTGAGCCGCCCCGTTGGCCTCGACCATCGGGATCTCGTTCTGCTCGGCGATCGCGGCATCAGTCGCAGTGGCCGCGCTGCCGTAGGGCCCGAGCAAGAAGTTCGCTTTGTCCTCCGTGATCAGCTTTTGCATCAGGACCGCGGACTGATTGGCGTTGCTCGTGTCGTCGTAGTACTTGATGGTGACGGGATGTTTGACGTTGTTCACCACGATCCCGCCGCGCGCGTTGATCCAGTCCAGCCATAGGTTGTAGCCCTGCTGGGTCAGGGTCGACTCCTTGGTCAGGGAGCCGGTGAGTCCAAGGGGCGCTCCCAAGACGATGGTCGAGCCTGTCGTCTGTTCGCCCGGGGAGCTTCCCCCACAGGCGACTGTTGCCACGGCCGCCACCGCGATCACGGCCCA
Source organism: Chloroflexota bacterium (assembly GCA_005881335.1). Lineage (GTDB taxonomy): Bacteria > Chloroflexota > Dormibacteria > Dormibacterales > Dormibacteraceae > 40CM-4-65-16. The sequence goes on along the minus strand of VBFV01000155.1, from coordinate 1,483 downwards.
TCTGCGCATTGCCGTCACCCCCCAATCAACCGCTTAGCTCGTTGCAACGCCCATCTTAACCCCGCCTTCAGGTGGGGACCTTTCAAAGAGCCGCGTGAGGCGGCGGGTTGCCTAGTACCACAGAGGTCTCGACCTGGCGATCCGGAATCGTCCAGTAGGTCTTGAGCAACATCGTCTTGTGCTCCGGTGTAGCGAGCTCGAAGCCGTGACGGCGATAAAAGTTGATGGCCCAGTCGGCGGCGGACCACGTCCCGACCAGCATGGGTCGCGCGCTCAGCCCCCGCAGGTGCTCCAGCAGCGCGCCTCCGACGCCGTGTCGCTGACTGTCGGGAAGGACGTAGGCGTGCCGTATGAGGTCGACGTCGCGCACCGGCTGGATTCCCATGATGCCGAGCAAGGCGCCGTCTGCCTCGTAACCCCAGAACGCAACACCGGAGGCGATCTCATGATCGAGCTCGCTTGACGACATGTATGGCTCGTGCCAGCGATCGGCGGGGATGACGCCGCGGTACGCAGTCGCGGCGCTGTTGATGATCGCGAGGATGGCTCCGCGCTCGTCGCCGCGACAAGGCCGAATCCTGGTCATGAGTCCCTCGGAATCCTACGAGCACGATGAGCCGCAACGAAGTCACTTGACTCGAACAGCAATGAGGGTCACAGTGATAAATGCGCACGGCGCAGGAGTACCCCACGGACAACAAAAGGTCGACCGCAAGGCGGGCCGGGAGCGATCGGCGCGGCAATGAGCGCCGAGCGCGACTCCCGAGGGGTCCTCTGAACCTGGGGCGGGCACTGGGCGCCGCACGGGAGCGCAGAACAGCACTCCGCCGGATCGAGTTACGGCGCGGCCCACTGGATCGTCGGGCGCCGTATCCGCGCTTTCTGGACGACTCGCTCCAGACAATCGCGGTCAGCTGATCCATCCAGGGTCCGTTAGCCAAGCGGACCGCCAACCTCTTGTCATCCTCGGTTCGGGGATGGCGGGGGGCGTCGCGGCCAAGACGTTGCGCGAGGGAGGTTATGACGGCCGCCTGGTTCTGATCGGGCACGAGCCCACCCCGCCCTTTGGCCGTCCACCGCTCTCGAAGACGTATCTACGCGGTGAGGAGTCGCTGTCGGGCTGGCTTGTCAACCCAGACAGGTGGTACGAGTCCAACCGCGTCGAGCTGGTCGCTGCCACGGCCACGGGCGTCAACGTTCCGATGCGTCAGGTCGAGCTGGATGCCGGAAGGTCCATCGCATTCGGCAAGCTGTTGATCACCACCGGCGGCGAGAACAGGCACCTGGATCTCGCAGGCGCAGAGCTCCCTGGCGTCTTCCAGCTCAGGACGGTGGCCGAGAGCGATGCGATCAAGGAAGCCGCCCACCGCGGCGCTCGAGCCTTGGTGGTTGGCATGGGATTCATCGGTTGCGAGGTGACGGCCTCGTTGACGCAGATGGGCGTAAAGGTGACCAGCGTTTTGCCTGGGGCGGCTCCGCTCGA
>VBFV01000154.1 GCA_005881335.1 Chloroflexota bacterium | reverse complement strand
CACGCCACCGACACGGTTCGGGACCGTGCGTCGGACGAAAGCAGAGGTTCTGACAGCCAAGCTGACAGCCATTCTGTCGGACATTAGCAACCGTCAGCGAACGTCGACGGAATCCGGGCGCTCGATTTCGATCTGGGGTGGACGTCGGCGTACGGCAGCGGATGTCAGAAACGCGGTCTTCAAAACTGTTTGCGGGGCGCTGTTGAGGCGTCCTGGGTGACTTCGATTCTCATCCATCCCCGCCAGATTCACTTTTGGCTCCAGCCAATTTGCGCTGTTTTTGCGCTAAACGAGCTCAGATTCACCAAGGTCGGCATATGCTCGGACATCAGACGGGGGAGCGGTTGAGGGGGGACATCAGTACGCCAGGCGAAGGGTCGGACTGCCGAAGTAAGGCGCCCTCCAAAGATGTCGTGTCGGTCAACCGGGGGCTTGGACCAATTTGATGCAGCCAACCTGGGCGTCGCCGGGCGATTTCACCCGGAAAGTGGCGGCTCTGGCTCGGCCAACGGATATCGAGCCCAAGGCCCTGCGGGCCCACTACGTACGGCTGGTGGTTGGCGCGCTGATAGCGATCGGTTTGGCGCTCCTTCTCTATCGCAGCAGCCAGCGGGACGCCGGATTCGCCATTCTGGTCGCTCTTGGTGGAGCCGCCGGCTGGCTGTTGCCAGGCAGAGTCGCAGCGCTGATCTGTCTGGCCGAAGTCATCGCCTTGGCAGGATGCCTCTGGTTGGGCAGCCTGCCCTGGACGACTGGCCTTGTCCAGATCGCGATCGTGACTTCATTGACCGGTTTTGCCCATCTCGCGGCAGATAGAGAACTAAGCGCGCGCCGCGACGCTGCCAATGCACGGCGCCTGGACGGATTGACCCTGTTGCTCGAGACCGCGGAATCGCTTGCCAGAACGCCGGATCGCGATGTGATCCTGAAAACCGCGGTGTCGGCGGCGGCGCGAGTGGTTTCTACATCGGGCAACAATCGGTCGGCCCACGCCGCCTTCCATGAAGTTATCGGTGAGCGGATCAAGATTACGGTGGTTGCAGATGAGCCGCCTGAAAGGGAGATAGCGAGCGGATTCGAGTATCCGCTAGCCAGAAATCAGGCAGCACGTGCCGCCATTCGCACCGGCAGACCGGCGTTCGTTCGTCCAGGCCACCTAAGCAGCCCTCTGCGCGAGCTCGCCGATCGCCTCGAGTGGCCGGTGCTCATCATGGCGCCCGTCTACTGTGCGGGCTCATTGCATGGGTTGCTCGCCGCGTCCGCCCGCGACGGCCCAGCGGTCGACCAGCTTCAGCAATACCTGCTGGGCGCGCTGGCCCGTTTGACGAGCTCAAGTCTCAACTCGGGGGCCGATAAAGAAGAACTGCTTTCGGCAGTGTCAAGGAATCGCGCGGGCGAGATCACTGCGCTGGGTTTGCTTCCCAGCTTCGTTGACGAATTGCGCGACGCAGTGAAAGCGATCAAGCAGCGAATACGTGAAGCAGGAGACTCCAAGAATGGGTCGAACCGCGCCAGCGAGAATGTCGCTCATGGATTCGGCAAGCTCGATGGTCTGATCACCACCCTGGCTTCGCGAACGGCAATCGATGTGACCACCGGCCTGCTCAGTCGACACTTTGGCCTTGCTGCTCTCGAGCGGGATGTGCTGCGTGCGCGCCGAACTCTGCTTGGTCGCCACTGCGTTGCCGTACTGCGCCTGGCCCCTCCTGGGTCAGCCAACAGCACCGAGCTCATCCGTCTGGTTGCGGATCGGCTTCGGTCTGGTTTGAGGCGAGAAGATTTGATATTCAGGAATGCAGAAGACGAACTTGTTTGCTCGTTCGCCGATATGGACAGGACTGATGCATGGCCAATCCTGGATCGCATCAAGACCGAACTGGCTACCGAACTCGGATATACGCCGTTCGGGATCGGGCTCACGTCACTAAGCCCGGACCAGCCGGCCGACTCCCTCAGTCGCGTCGAAGCTCCGCCCTCCGCACAGCTGGGCCAGCTCTAAACGCCCCGACGCTGCTGCGTTATTCGCCTCGCTGTACGCAGCGGCTCATTTGGCGCCAGAGGCTCGTAATTTCGGTGGCAGTGACAGCCAAGATGAGTGGGCGGGATAGATGGTCACGATCCACGACGTCCGGAAGGTCGCCGAGAAATTGCCGCGCAGCTATGAGGTGCTCGTCGGCGGACGGGTGAAGTTTCGCGTCGGGCGGATCGTTTACCTCTCCTTCTCACGCGACGAGACGATCATGGGCTTCGCGTTTCCCAAGGAAGAACGGGATTGGCTGATCGGCGGCTCTCCGGACAAATTCATGCATCCGACCAAGGCCGACCTTCGCTACAACTGGGTGCTGGCGCGCCTGGCCGCGCTCGACAAGAAGGAGATGCGCGAGCTGGTTCTCGACGCGTGGCGGATGGTAGTCCCAAAAGGAGTGGCAAACCGTACCACTACCTCCTGCTGATTTGGCACCCTATGCGGGTCCAATGGATTCGCCTGTCGACCCCGCTGTTCAGATCCGCGGTCTGAATTGGGCTTACGTCCTGATGGGAGCGGCGGACGGAACGCTGCTGCCATTCATCCCCCTCTACCTTTTTGAACGCGGCCTCAGCGCCGCCTGGATCGGCCTGGTGATCGCGGTCGCCGCCTCGGCCTCCCTCGCCATGGGTCTGACGTGGGCGTACCTGGCAGACCGCAGATTCAGCCCCGAACGCATGGTGGTCATCGCGAGCATCGCCGCCGCCCTCGTCGCCTTGCTTCTGCCGGTGGCGGGCGGCGCCGCCAGCGTCGCGGTCGTGATCGTCGCGCTGTCCCTGGCGCGATCGCCGTTCATGCTGCTGGACCCCATCACCCTGCGCAGGCTTCGGGTCGCGCCCCGCACCGACTACGCCCGGATCAGGCTCCGGATGAGCGCCGGTTGGGCGGCATCCGCTGTGGCGTCGGGCGCGCTCTTCCAGCTCACAGGCTTGCGTCTGATCCCTTTTGTCTACGCCCCGCTTTCCGCGCTGGTCGGGTTGTGGGTGTGGCACGCGCTCAAACCCATCGGGACCCAGCCCGCGGAACCGGCTCCGGTTGCGGTGAAGGTGCGGAGGGTTCCTGTCGCGCTGATGACGTTCCTCGTGAGCTGCTTTCTGCTCGGCGCTTCGCTCGCGGCGACGCAGAACTTTCTGGTCCTGCGCATCAGTTTCCTGGGTGGCGGCGCGCTCCTGATTGGCGCGGCGGCGGCGGCCCAGGCAGTGACCGAGATTCCAACCATGGGCTACACCCACGTCCTCACCAAGCGCATCAGCCACGGAGCGCTGTTCGCGATCGGGTGCGGCATCTATCTGGCTACCTTCGTGGCCTGGGCTTTCACGTCCGACGCGCTCGTCGCGGCGTCGTTGAAGTTCGTCGTGGGCGTCGCCTTCGCGCTGACCTTCGTGGCCGCGGTCATGATGGCCAACGACCTGGCTCCCTCACACCTGCGTGCGACCGGGCAGGCGTTGATGAAGTCGGTCCTCTTCGGCCTGGCTCCGATTGCGGGCTCGGTCGGCGGCGGCCTGGTCTACGGCGAGATGGGCCCGCGGGTCATGTTCCTCATCGCGACTGCGGTCGTGGGCGTGGCCGGGCTGATCGCGCTGGTCGCGATCCCGGTGCGAATGCGGGTCAGGCAGCCAAGCGAGGTGCCCGTCCTTGCACCCGAGGCTGTCACGCCGCGGGTATGACGAGTCGGAACTCAGATCCCTCCCGGGGTGTGGTGGTGACGTCGATGCGCCCGCTGTGCATCTCGATGATCGCTCGCGCGATCGCCAGGTCCAGGCCCGCGCCAACGATGGCGCTGGGTCGCTGTTCGTAACGGTCGTACCGACCATAGAGCCAGTCGTCGAACTGGGCGATCTTCAGGGTGTTGGAGCCGATGCTGACCACCACGTGTTGGTCCTCCGGCCTGGCCGCCACCGCGATGTGTCCGCCCGTCGTTGCCGTCCCTGTGATGAACCCGAAAACGTTCTGGATTGCTTGGCGGAGCCGATCCGGGTCGCCACTCACGAACAGGGGAACTGAAGACTGTTCCAGCCCGATCGAAAGTTGACGTGTGCCCGCGCGCGTGCGCAAAACGACCTCGCTGACGAGGCTGTTGACGTCGATGCGAGTCCTGCGAAACGATGTCTGGCCGGTTTCGAGACGGTTGAGATCGAACATCTGGCCGATCAGCGCATCGATCTTCTGAGCCGCGCCGAAAATTTCGTCGGCGCAGGTCTTGATCTCGTCCGCGGAAAGGCCTCCGTCGCGTATCAACTGGCTGAGACCCTGGATACCGACAAGGGCGGTGCGGGTTTCGTGTCGCATCATCGAAGCAAACGCCGTGACCATCTTGTTGAGGCGTTCCAGCGCGGAGAGGTGAGCCAGCTCGACTTCGGTGTTCAGTCAGTCAGTTATCGCCGTTTGGCTTGCCCCTGACGGTACCCGATCGGGCGGAAGTCGGTACCCGATCGGGTAGTAATTGAGTGACTTAAATCCACCGCCTCTGAACCGCCCTCGTCGCCAGCTCGGTTCGATTTGCCACCCCCGCCTTCTCCAGGAGCTGGCGGACGTGAAACTTGATCGTGTTCTGGCTGAGGTGCAGCTTCTCGGCGATGTCACGATTGCCGGCGCCGTCCACGAGCAGCGTCAAGATCTCGCGCTCGCGGTCGCTCAAATTTGGTGGTGGGACTCTTGACCCGACGTGCGCTCGGTCGACCCGGCGGAGCTCGTCGTGCATCGTGGCGTTGTCGACCGCGATCGCGGCGTGGCTCGCCATCGCGTCGAGGAAGCGCAGCCATTCCTGGTCCGCCTCGCTCGCGGCGCGGCTGAACAGCTCGAGCGCGCCGACGGTCTTGTCGCCGACCGTGAGGGGGATCGCCATATAGGTTTTCAAGCCCTCGCGAGCCACCAAGGAGCGACGGTATTGCCCCATCCAGTCAACGGCCGCGGGGGTGTCATCGCCTCGTTCGAACAAGGAGCGTGGGGCCGTGCCCGGGGGAATAGGAAACCGATAGTCGGGCGTCAAACCCAGATGGAATCCGGCGCTGGCCGCGACAAACACGGTGTTGTCGGCATGGTCGAGGAGGAGCACGTCGGCCGCGTCGACCCCGCGCATGCCGGTCAGGCGCTCGAGGATCAGCTTCAGCGTGAGCCGCAGGTCTTGACCCGAGCTGATGGCAAGCGCCGCGTCCCCCAGCGCACCTATGCGTTCCACGCGATCGATCGCCTTGTTGCGCAGCTGAGCGTTGTCGATGGTGATGCCAATCCGGTCGGCGGCTCGCTGCATCCAGTCGATGTCGGCGCTGCTCAGGGCGCCGCCGCCCTTCCAATCAAACAAGCCGAGGGCTCCCACGACGGCAGGCCCTGAGCGCATCGGGACGACCAGCACCGAGATAGTCTCCACAGAGATTGGAAGCGGGTGATCATGGACGTAGTTCTGACCGAATTCGGAAGCCATCAACCGCAGCTGGTCCGCCGAGATTTTTGGCATGAAAATCGGGGCACTCGACTCAATCACGCGCTCGGACAAGCTGCCGGTGGTCGGAGCTTCGCCCGGACGCAGCAATGCTGTTACGTATTCATCGAGGTAACGAACCATCGCGGGGTAGGTGTGATCCCCGAAGACAACCCGCGAGGTGTCGGGATCGCTCTTCATCTGGACGGCGACGCACGTGGCCGGCACGTGTCTGCTGATGGTGGATGTGACCGTCGTGAGGATGGCGTCGATGTCCACCCTCGCTTGCACGGCGAGCACCTCGCTGTAAAGCTTCACCGTTGCGTCGGCAACTGCAGCGAGGACTTGAGCCCCTCGTGGGCTGTCGAGCGCGTT